>JAYRFB010000167.1:0-11676 GCA_041908585.1 Candidatus Krumholzibacteriia bacterium | reverse complement strand
CCGGCGCGCGGCCCCGTGTCACGGCCCCCGGACCCTGCTGGCGGGGGGCCCCCGACCTCGAATACCGGTGCCGCCGGCCGCACGGGAGTTGCCGCGCCGCCGGGCCAGGACCGGAAGCCTTTTCAGAGCATCGACTTGGCCCTGTCGGGGCCGCCGGCCGGCCCGACCGGACTGGCCGGCTGTCGGAAAGGCGTCATATTGCCCCGAGGTCTCAAGGGCAGCCCCCCTCCGGTCGATGAGATTGAAGATTGAAATCTGGCGGATTCGGGCCTTTTTTGGGGGGCCAGCAATCGCCACCACCAGCCGGTTTCCCAAGGGAGAAGAAGCAGAATGACGAACGAGCAGAAGGTCGCCGACTACAAGGTGGCGGACATCGGGCTGGCGGCCTTCGGGCGCCGGGAGATCGCCCTGGCCGAGACCGAGATGCCGGCCCTGATGGGCCTGCGCCGCAAGTACAAGGCCGAGCAGCCGCTGAAGGGCGCGAAGATCCTCGGCTGCATCCACATGACCATCCAGACCGCCGTCCTGATCGAGACGCTGGTCGACCTGGGCGCCGAGGTGCGCTGGTCGTCGTGCAACATCTTCTCGACGCAGGACCACGCCGCTGCCGCCATCGCGGCCGCCGGCACCGCCGTCTACGCCTGGAAGGGCCAGACGGTCGAGGAGGGCGAGTGGTGCATCGAACAGACGATCCTCAAGGACGGCAAGCCCTGGGCCGCCAACATGATCCTCGATGACGGCGGCGACCTGACCGCGATGGTGCACCAGAAGTACCCGCAGCTGCTCGCGGGCATCCACGGCATCACCGAGGAGACGACGACCGGCGTGCACCGCCTGCTCGAGATGCTCGAGAAGGGCGAGCTGAAGGTGCCGGCGATCAACGTGAACGACTCGGTCACGAAATCGAAGAACGACAACAAGTACGGCTGCCGCCACAGCCTCAACGATGCGGTCAAGCGCGGCACCGACATGCTGCTCGCGGGCAAGAAGGCGCTGGTCATCGGCTACGGCGACGTGGGCAAGGGCTCGGCCCAGAGCCTGCGCCAGGAGGGCATGATCGTCAAGGTGAGCGAGATCGACCCGATCTGCGCCATGCAGGCGTGCATGGACGGCTTCGAGGTCGTCTCGCCGTACGTCGACGGCGTCAACACCGGCACGGCTGCCGGCGTCAACAAGGCGCTCCTTGCGGCGACCGACCTGCTGGTGACGACCACCGGCAACACGAACGTCTGCGACGAGCACATGCTGGCGGCGATCAAGCCGGGCGCGGTCGTCTGCAACATCGGCCACTTCGACAACGAGATCGACACGGCCTTCATGCGCCGCACCTGGCAGTGGACCGAGGTCAAGCCGCAGGTCCACCGCATCCAGCGCGACAAGAACAACGCGGACAACTACATCCTGCTGCTGTCGGAGGGCCGCCTGGTCAACCTGGGCAACGCCACCGGCCACCCCTCGCGGATCATGGACGGCTCGTTCGCCAACCAGGTGCTGGCCCAGATGCACCTCTACGGCCGCAAGTGGGCCGACAAGAAGAGCGAGCCCATCAGCGTGACGGTGCTGCCCAAAAAGCTGGACGAGGAAGTCGCCGCCGAGATGGTGCGCGGCTTCGGCGGCGTGATCACGAAGCTGACGCCCGAGCAGGCGAAGTACATCAACGTGAAGGTCGAGGGGCCGTTCAAGACGAACGACTACAAGTACTAGTCGGCGTCGAGACAGGTGACGAAAGGGGCTCCCCGGGCCGGGATGGTCCGGGGAGCTTCTTTGCTGTCCCGCGCGACTTGCAGCGCGACTTGCCGCGGGATCACCGCTTGGCGCCGATCCCCGGACGGCCGTGGCGGGTCCCGCCGCCGCCTCGGCGTGCGCCGAGACCGGATAACGGCAATCCGGCTTGACTCCTCATGTTAAGCGCTTAACGTTGTCCCCGGCGCCCCCACGGCCCTCCGACCGGGACCTCAGCCCGCGGCCGTGACGACCCCCGGGGACGCCGCCAGCAACCAGGAGACACCATGGCGATCAAGCGACGTTTCGAGGACCTCGACGCGCGGCGGGCCCACCTGCAGGGCGGGGGCGGCCCGGACAAGGTCGCGCGGCAGCATGAGCAGGGGAAGCTCACCGCCCGCGAGCGGCTCGGCCTGCTGTTCGACGAGGATTCCTTCATCGAGTTCGGCCTCTGGGTCAGCCACCGCTGCGAGGACCTGGCCGGGCGCGAATTTCCCGCCGACGGCGTGGTCACGGGCAAGGGCGAGGTCATGGGCCGGCCCGTGTTCGCGTTCTCGCAGGACTTCACCGTTGGCGGCGGCGCGGTGGGCGAGAGGCACGCGGCGAAGATCGTCGAGATGCTCGCCACCGCGCTCAAGTGCGGCGTGCCGGTGGTCGGGTTCAACGACGGCGGCGGCGCGCGCATCCAGGAGGGCGTGGGCGCGCTCTCGGGCTACGGGAAGATCTTCTACCACAACACGCTGCTGTCGGGCGTGGTGCCGCAGATCTCGGTGATCGCCGGGCCGTGCGCGGGCGGCGCGGCGTATTCGCCGGCCCTGACCGACTTCGTGATCATGGTCGAGCGCACCGCGCACATGTTCATCGCCGGCCCCGAGGTGATCCGCGCCGCGACCGGCGAGGTCATCAGCGAGGAGGATCTCGGCGGCGCGCGGGCGCACGCGGCCATCGCCGGCAACGTGCAGTTCATGGCGGCGGACGAGGAGGAGGCCGTCGGCATCGTCAAGGCGCTGCTGACCTACCTGCCGCAGAACAACATGGAGACGCCGCCGTCGCGGCCGTTCGACGGGACCGTGGTGGACGACGAGTCGATGGACTGGGTCATCCCCGACGATCCGCGCGCAGCCTACGACGTGCGGGAAGTCATCACGCGCCTGGTCGATGACGGCGTGTTCCTGGAGTACATGCGCGAGTTCGCGCCGAACATCGTCTGCGGGTTCGCGCACCTGGGCGGTCTGTCGGTGGGCATCGTCGCCAACCAGCCCGCGGTGATGGCCGGCGTGCTCGACATCAACGCAGCCGACAAGGGCGCGCGGTTCATCCGCACCTGCAACGTCTACAACGTCCCGCTGATCACGCTGGTGGACGTGCCCGGGTTCCTGCCCGGCGTGGCGCAGGAGCACGGAGGCATCATCCGCCACGGCTCGCGCATGCTGTTCGCCTACTCGGCGGCCACGGTGCCGAAGCTGACGGTGATCATGCGCAAGGCCTACGGCGGCGCCTTCCTGGCGATGTGCTCGAAGGATGTGGGGGCCGAGACGGTGCTGGCCTGGCCAACGGCCGAGATCGCCGTGATGGGGCCGGAGGGGGCCGCGCGCGTGCTCAGCCGCAAGGAGATCAAGGAGGCGGCCGACCCCGCCGCGATGTACCGCGAGAAGGTCGCCGAGTACCGCGAGCAGCACGCCAACCCGTTCCGCGCCGCCGAGGCGCTGCACCTGGACGACATCATCCGCCCGTCGTGGACGCGGCGGCTGCTGATCGAGAGGCTGGGGCTGCTGCGGACCAAGCGCGACCTGCGCCCGCAGAAGAAGCACGGGAACATGGCGCTATGATGAGCCACCTGTCACCCCCGTTGATCGCGCTGACGGCGTTCGCGCTGGTCTTCGCCTCGCTGGGCCTGCTGGCCGCGCTGCTGTTCACGCTGCGCGCGCTGGCGGTGCGCTCGGCGCGGCGCAAGGCGGAGGCGGCGCTGGCGGCGACTGCCGGGTCGACCGCAAGCGGCGGCCTTGACGACGAAACCCTCGCGGTGCTGGCCGCGAGCGCCTGGATGGCGCTCGGCGCGCCGGTCCGCATCCACCGCGTCCACGTCCACGGCGAGCCGGCCGGCCAGGCCTGGGAGCGCGCCGGGCGCATGGACATCATGGTCTCACACCGGGTTGGTCACAAATGAAGAAGCTGCGCCTGACTCTCAACGGCAAGGTCTACGAGGTCGTCGTCGAGGTGCTCGAGGACGACGAGCAGTACGTCACGGGCGGCAACCTGCCGTCGGCGCGGACGGCGGGCACCGCCCCGCGCGTGAAGACTTCCGCCGCTGCGCCCGCGCCGGCTCCGGCTGCGGCGCCCGCGCGCCCGGCCAACGGCGGCGCGCCCGGCACGGTGGACCCGAACACGATCCTGGCGCCCATCGCCGGCACCGTGCAGAAGGTCTTCGTGCAGGCGGGCACGCACGTCGAGGAGAAGACGCCCGTGGTCCTGCTCGACGCCATGAAGATGGACACCTACATCCACGCGCCGCGCACCGGCGACGTGGCCGAGGTGTGCGTGGCGCCGGGCGACACCGTCCAGGTGGGCTCGCTACTGCTCCGCTACCGCGCGGAGGGTTGACGTGGAAGCCCTCTGGCTGTCGACAGGGCTGGCCCACATCACCTGGCGCGAGGCCGTGATGCTGGTGGTGGCCTGCGTGCTGCTGTGGCTGGCCATCAGGAAGGGCTTCGAGCCGCTGCTGCTGGTGCCGATCGGCTTCGGCGCGCTGATGGCGAACCTGCCGCTGTCGGGCCTTATGCACCCGGGCGGGCCGGGCGAGACGGGCGGCCTGTTCCACTACCTGTTCGCCGGCGTCAGGCTGGAGATCTTCCCGCCGCTGATCTTCCTGGGGCTGGGCGCGCTGACGGACTTCGGGCCGCTGCTCTCCAACCCGAAGACGTTCTTCCTGGGCGCGGCGGCGCAGCTCGGCGTGTTCGGCACGTTCCTGGCGGCCAATGCGATGGGCTTCACGCCGCAGGAGGCCGCCTCGATCGGCATCATCGGCGGCGCCGACGGGCCGACCTCGATCTACCTGACGATGAAGCTGGCGCCGCACCTGCTGGGGGCCATCGCCGTCTCGGCCTACTCGTACATGGCGCTGGTGCCCCTGATCCAGCCGCCGATCATGAAGCTGCTGACGACGAAGAAGGAGCGTGCGATCCGCATGGAGGCCGGCATGGAGGTGCCGCGCTGGATCAGGATCATCTTCCCGATCGGCGTGACCGTCGTCGGCGCCCTGATCGTGCCGGCTGCGACCAGCCTGATCGGCCTGCTCATGTTCGGCAACCTGCTGCGCGAGTGCGGCGTGACCGAGCGCCTGACCCGCTCGGCGCAGAACGAGCTGATCAACCTGATCACGATCGTGCTGGGGCTGTGCGTGGGCGTCTCGATGGACGGCAACGGGTTCCTGCAGGCGGCGACGCTGAAGATCCTCGTGCTCGGCTGCATCGCCTTCGCGCTGTCGACGGCCGGCGGCGTGCTGCTGGCCAAGCTGATGTGCCGGATGCCGGGCAGCCCGGTCAACCCGCTGATCGGGGCGGCCGGCGTCTCGGCGGTGCCGATGGCGGCGCGCGTGGCGCACAACGTGGCCCAGGAGGAGGACCCCCACAACTACCTGCTGATGCATGCCATGGGTCCCAACGTGGCGGGCGTGATCGGCACGGCGGTGGCGGCAGGCGGGCTGCTGGCGCTGTTGAAGTAGTGGCCGGCTGCAGCGCGGCCGGAAGGTGACATCGCGAGGCCGCGGCGGGACGGTTGCGCTGGCGCAACTGGATCCCGCCGCGGCTTTGCGCTATCATGCGCCGCGCTCACGCCACGCAGCCGCTTCCCGGGAGACCCTCTTGTCACACCAGTCCGCTTCGCGATTACGCGAGTTCCCCATCGCCTGGTTCGCCATGATCATGGGCCTGGCCGGGTTCACCATCGCCGGCAACCGGGCCGCGCTGGCCTACGGGTGGTCGTTCTCACCGGGGCATGTGCTGCTGCCGGCGGTGGGGGCGCTGTTCGCGCTGATCGCCACGGTGTTCGCCGTCAAGTGCGCGCGCTATCCGCGCGAGGTGCTGGCCGAGATCCGCCACCCGGTCAAGCTCGCCTTCGTGCCCACGGTGTCGATCTCGCTGGTCCTTCTGTCGATCGCGTCGCTGCACCAGGCGCCAGGGCTCTCGCGTGTCCTGTGGCTGGTCGGGACGGTGCTGCACGCGCTGCTGACGCTGTACGTCCTGTCGTCGTGGCTGCAGCACGACAAGTACGAGATCGCGCACCTGAACCCGGCCTGGTTCATCCCCGTGGTGGGGAACATCCTGGTGCCCATCGCCGGCGTGCGGCACGCCAACCCCGAGATCTCGTGGGTCTTCTTCGCCTTCGGGCTCTTCTTCTGGCCGGTGCTGTCGGCGATCGTCTTCTACCGGCTGATCTTCCATGGCAGCCTGCCCGAGCGGTTCATGCCGACGCTGGCCATCTTCATCGCCCCGCCGGCCGTCGGGTTCCTCTCGTACGTGAACCTGGCGGGCGGCGTCGATGCCTTCGCGCGCGTGCTGTACGGCGTGGCCCTGGGCTCGACGGCGCTGGTGCTGGCGCAGGCGCCGCGGCTGGTGCGGCTGCGCTTCTACCTCTCGTGGTGGGCGTACTCGTTCCCGCTGGCGGCCATCACCATCGCCTCGCTGGTGATGGGGCAGCAGACGAAGGCGGCCGGCTACCTGCGGCTGGGCGGGGTGCTGCTCGGGCTGCTGGCGCTGGTGGTGGCGTACCTGCTCGTCCGCACGGTCGTGGCGGTGGCGCGGCGGGAGATCTGCGTGGAAGGACCGTAAGCCGCGGCAGGACTTGGCGCAGCCACATAGTGAACTGCATAACTCCTTTATTGATAATCATTTGACACCTGTTTGCCGGGCGTTAACTTGGGGGTGCCGGACCCGCCCCGGCCGGAGGAACCCATGCCCCGCGGCATCGCCCGCAAGCTGGTGCTCTGGCTCACCTCGATCATCATCATCGTCGAGGGCATCTTCGCCTATACCGACATCCAGGCCCAGAAGCGGCAGCTTCTGGCCGAGATGACCCTCAGCGCGGAACTGGCCTCGCAGACCATGGTCGCCACCATGTGGAACGCCATGTTCGAGGACCGCCGCGAGTACGCCTACCAGATGATGGAGAACGTGGCGCGGCAGCGGACGATCGACCGCGTGCGCATGTTCAACAAGGCGGGCCGCATCACGTTCTCGACAGGGAACGATGCCGGGCAGGTGGTCGACACCGATGCCGAGGCCTGCATCCTCTGCCATGCCGCCGGCCAGCCGATGGTGCACGTCGACATGCCGTCGCGCACGCGCGTGTTCCGGCGGGACGACGGCGAGCGCGTGCTGGGCATGGTCACGCCCATCTACAACGAGGCGTCCTGCTCCGCGGCGGCCTGCCACGCGCACCCGGCCCCGATCCACGTCCTGGGTGTCGTCGACATCACGATGCCCCTGGCCCGCGTGGACGGCCAGCTGCGGGACCTGGTCGTGCGCTCGGCGTTGATGTCGCTGCTGTCGGTCGTCGTGGTCTCGTTCTTCGTCGTGCTCTTCTCGCGCCGGTTCGTCCAGCAGCCGGTGCGCAAGCTGATCGCCGCGACGAATGCGCTTGGCGTGGAAGGGCAGGTCCAGCCGCTGGAGGTCGCCGCCGACGACGAGCTGGGCGAACTGGCGCGCAGCTTCCGCTCGATGCAGGACCGCCTGAACGCCTCGAACCAGCAGATCCGGGAGTTCACGGACACGCTCGAGCGGCGGGTCGAGGAGCGCACGGCGCGGCTGCGCGATGCCGAGCGGAAGGCGATCCAGAGCGATCGTCTCGCCTCGCTGGGGCAGCTGGCCGCCAGCGTGGCGCACGAGATCAACAACCCGCTGTCGGGCGTGATCAACTTCGGGCGCCTCATGCAGCGGCTGACGGCCGGCGACGAGGTGCCGCGCGAGCGCCTGCCGGACTTCCGCAACTACCTGGGACATGTCGTGACGGAGACCGAGCGCTGCGCGCGCATCGTGCGCGACCTGCTTGTCTTTGCGCGCAAGTCCTCGCCATCGCACGAGCCGTGCGACATCAACGAGATCGTGCGGCGCACGCTGTCGGTCATCAACCACCGCCTGGAGCTGGGCGAGGTGACCCCGCGCCTCAGCCTGACCGAGGGGCTGCCCTGCGCGACCTGCGACGCCTCGCAGGTGCAGCAGATCGTCACGAACCTGGTCCTCAACGCGGCCGAGGCGATGGAGACCGGCTTCGTCACCATCAGCACGCGGCACGATGCCGCGCGCGCGATGGTCGTGCTGGAGGTGGCGGACACCGGGCCGGGCATCCCGCCCGACGTGCTGCCGCGCATATTCGACCCCTTCTTCAGCACGAAGAAGGAAGGGCAGGGCACGGGCCTGGGGCTGGCCGTCGTGTACGGCATCGTGCAGGCGCACGGCGGCCAGATCGACGTGGAGACGGCTCCGGGGCAGGGCACGACCTTCGTCGTGCAGCTGCCGGTCGGGAACACGGATGCGGTGGCCGGCGCGGCGGCACCCGGCGCGCCATGCTGATCTGCCTGCTGCCGGTGGCGGGCGTGCCGGCGGCCGACCTGGACGCGATCGAGGCGTTCGTGGCGGCCTACTTCGCCTGCGAGACGCGCTGCCTGCCGTCGCTGGAGGCGCCGGCCGGGGCCTGGGACGCCCGGCGCGACCAGCACGACGCGACGGCCCTGATGCGGGCGGCGCTGCCTCTGCTGCCGCCCGGGGCGACGCGGCTGCTGGTGGTGACAGCGCACGACATCTTCATCCCGATGCTGACGTTCATCTTCGGCCAGGCGCAGGTGAACGGGCCGGCCGCGATCCTGTCGCTGGCCCGGCTGCGGCAGGAGTTCCACGGCCTGCCGGCCGACAGGGGGCTCTACGTGGAGCGGGTCCTCAAGGAGGTCCTGCACGAGCTGGGGCATACGTTCGGCCTGGTGCACTGCGCGGATCGCGCCTGCGCCATGTCGCTGTCGATCAACGTGACGAACATCGATGTCAAGCGCGGCGAGCTCTGCGACGCCTGCGCGGGAGAACTGGCGCAGCGCCTGCGGGCGCAGCGCAACGTGACGGCCGCCGACGACGGCGGCCCGACGGGGAGCGGGACATGAACAGCAACTGGAAGATCCTGGTGGTGGACGACGAGGTCTCGATGCGCGAGTCGCTGGCGGCCTGGCTGCGCGAGGACGGCTACGCGGTGGACATCGCGGCTTCCGGACGCGAGGCCGTCGAGATGGCGCGCGCCTGCCCCTACGACATCTACTTCCTGGACCTGAAGATGCCGCCCGGCATCGGCGGCATCGAGACCATGATCGAGATCCGCAAGCTGCAGCCGGAGGCGACGGTGGTCATCATCACCGCCTACGCGACCGTGGACACGGCGATCAACGCCCTGAAGGAGGGCGCGCAGGAGTACATGGTGAAGCCCTGCAACCCCGAGGAGATCTCGCTGTTCGTCAAGCGTTCCATCGAGGTGAAGAACCTGCAGCGCGAGAACCTCTACCTGCGGCAGCGCCTGAACCGGCACTACACGTTCCAGGACATCATCAGCAAGAACCCGGCGATGCACGCGATCTTCGACCTGGTCAAGGAGGTGGCCAGCCAGCGCAGCACCGTGCTCATCCAGGGCGCCAGCGGCACGGGCAAGGAACTGGTGGCCCGCGCGCTGCACGACGCCGGCGGGCGGGCCTCGCGGCCGTTCGTGGGCGTCTCCTGCGCGGCGCTGGCCGAGACGCTGCTGGAGTCGGAGCTGTTCGGGCACGAGAAGGGCGCGTTCACGGGCGCCGTGGCGCGCAAGCGCGGCAAGTTCGAGGCCGCAGGCCAGGGGACGATCTTCCTGGACGAGATCGGCGACATCTCCTCGAAGCTGCAGATGGACCTGCTGCGGGTGCTGCAGGAGCGGCGGTTCTTCCGGCTGGGCGGCACCGAGGAGATCGCCATGGAGGCGCGCATCATCGCCGCCACCAACCGCAACCTGCAGGAGGCGGTCGAGCGCGGCGAGTTCCGCGAGGACCTGTTCTACCGCCTCAACGTGATCAACATCCGGCTGCCGAGCCTGGCCGAGCGCCGCGAGGACATCCCGCTCCTGGTCAACCACTTCATCGAGCGCCTGGCCCTGGAGGCGGGCAAGCCGGTGCGCGAGGTCTCCAAGGCGGCGCTCAAGCTGCTGATGGACCACGACTGGCCGGGCAACGTGCGGGAGCTGGAGAACGCGGTGGAGCGCGCCATCGTCACCGCGCGCGGCGAGATGCTGGACACGGCCGACTTCGACTTCCTGGCGCAGGCGCCGCGGGGCAACGGTTCGCGCTGGTCGGCGCCCGACGGGATGTCGCTGGCGGAGATCGAGAAGCACGCCGTGGAGTCCGTGCTGGACCGCACCGACGGCAATATCAAGCAGGCGGCGGAGATCCTGGGGGTGGACCGATCGACGCTCTATGCGATGATCCGCCGGCACAACATCCCGCGCTGAGGCCCGGGAGCGGCGGCCGGGCGGGGGCCCCCCCCGCCCCACCCCACAACCGGGCCACGCACAGGGGGCCCCCGCTCGTGTGCCCCGCCGACGGCGGGGTGTCGGTGGGCGTGCCCGCCGGGGGCCGCGCCGGCGCGGGCGTCGACCCCTACTGCGGGGAGCGCTACCGCACCTCGTGCGTGCTCACCGTGAGCGGATTCTGCGCGTGCCAGCCGGTGGCGGAGCTCGACCCCGTCGCCTGCCGCTGACGTGTCAGTTGCGCGGCTTGGTGTTCGAGAGCTGGCACGCGAAGTCGTCGCCGAGCTGACACGACTTGAGCATGAGCTCGGCGCCGTCTTTGTGCTCGCCGACGGCGTGGAGGAGGAGGGCGAGGGCCGAGCAGTCGCGGACGATGCCCGACGTGCAGGTGCCCTTCCAGATCGGGAGCATGCGCTTCGCGTGCTCGACGTCGATGTTCACCCGCGGGTCGAGGTACACGCGTAGGACCGCGCACGCGGTGAGCTCGTCCTTCGCGCACGCGGCCTTGTAGGCGGCGATCGCCTTCTGCTCGTCGCGCACCACGCCCTTGCCGAGGTGCCAGAAGATGGCGACGCCGGTGCACTCGCGCTCGTCGAGCTTGCAGCCGCGCTCGTAGGCGACGGCGGCCTCGCGGATGTTCTTCGTGACGCCGATGCCGAACTCGGCGGCGATGCCGTAGTTGCCGCACCCCACCGCGTCGTCGCCGATGCACGCGTTCTTGAAGAGCTGCGCCGCGAGCGGCCAGTTCTTCTCGACGCCGTTGTTGCCGAGGAACTGCACGCCGAGGTTCGAGCACGCCGACTGGAGCCCGCCGCGGCAGGCGCGGTCGAGGTATTTTGCGCCGAGCTCCGGGTTGCGCACGCCGAGCTCGCCGGTGAGGAGCACGGTCCCGATCGACGAGCACGCGCCGTCGGCCCCGCCGCGGCAGGCGGCGTCGTAGAGCTTGATCGCGGCCTCGGGGTTCTTGGGCACGCCCACCCCGGAGGCGAGGAGGTCGGCGAACATCGCGCAGCCGGTCGCCTCGCCGAGCTCGCACGCCTTCTTGGCGGGCATGTGCGCGTTCTGCGGCTGCTTGTTCATGCCGCCGAGGCCGTTGAACGCCATGACCGCGAGCTTGGCGCAGCTCTTCCCGTTACCCGCGTTGCACCGCTCGAGGCACGCCTGCGCGTTCGACATGTCGCACTCGCCGATCTGCTGCGCCGCCTGCGGCAACGTGCAGTGGCCTTGGGCGTAGACGAAGCCCTGCGGGCACGACGCGGTCACCTTGTCGGCGCCGAAGACCATCGTGCCGTCGGTCTGGGTCTTCTGCGCGGTCTCGCCGAGGCGGGCGAGCTCGAGCTGGATGAGCGCCTTGCACTGCGACGGCGGCTGCCGCAGATCCGGGTCCGCCTTCAGGCAGGTCTGGAAGTCGCCGTCGACCTTGTGGACCTTGTT
>JAYRFB010000166.1:0-26548 GCA_041908585.1 Candidatus Krumholzibacteriia bacterium | reverse complement strand
CCGCCCGTGGGCGAGCTCGAAGAAGCGAATGGACAAACCCGAACAGCTGCCGGCCGAAGAACCGAAAGCCAGGAACGAACCAAGCTCAGGAGGCGGGCCGCGGGATACGCTTGACTCTTCCTAGAAGGGCGCAAGTGCCGGCGGGGCGTCAGCTCATTGGTGGACGGTGAACCGCCAGCCAGGGCGCGGATCCGGCCGAGCTCGAAGCCAACCTGCGGGAGGTTGTCCAGATGCTTCTCGAGGACGGCGAGCCGACGATTGGGACCGAGTTCATCGGCGTGCAGACGCTTCGCGTGGCTTGAGCGTGGGGAAGATTCCCGTCCTGAAGCCTCGTGAGGTCGCGGCTCTGCTCGTATCCCGCGGTTTCGTCGAGGTCTGTCGCAGGGGGATCCCACCGGCAGTACCGTCATCCCGATGGCCGGGGGACGACACTCCCGTTCCATGTCAATTCTGACATTGCGCCGACCTTGCTGCGCAAGATCGCGCGCGACATCGGCCTTACCGTCGAGGAACTGCTGTCCTGAAGCCCGTGCCGGCACTTGCGCCGGCGCAAGTCGAGGGCGTACAGTAAAGTACTGCAATGAAATGAGTTATTGCGGGAGCGGCTGGAGCCGTCGCGTGCGGTCGGAGATGCGCTTAGGCAATCCACGCCGTGAATAGATGTCATTCATCGCATGAATAGTTCTGCAAGCCCTCGTCTGGCCCTCAAGGCCACCCGCGACCGCCTGGCCGTCATGCCGGCGGTCGTCGTGGCCGGGGCGCGCCAGACGGGCAGGAGCACGCTGGCCCGTGATCTCCTGGCTGACGGCCGGCGCTACCTGACGCTGGATGACCTGGACGTCCGCGACGCCGCGCGCAACGACCCCGAGGCGCTGGTCGGCGGCACGGAGCCGGTGACGATCGACGAGATCCTGCGGGCGCCCGAGCTGCTGCACGCGATCAAGCGCGCCATCGATCGCGATCGCGCGCCCGGTCGGTTCCTGTTGACCGGGTCGGCGAATCTCCTGCTCTTGCATCGCGTATCCGAGACACTGGCCGGTCGCGCCAGCTACCTGACGCTGTGGCCGATGACGCGGCGGCTTCCCGACGCCGGCCCTGCACCTGCGCAGCGAGGCCGAGCGCGCGATCTGGCACGACGGGTACGGGAGCACCTACCTCGAGCGCGACCTGAGGGACCTCGGCTCGGTGGCGTCGCTGCCCGACTTCCGGCGGCTGATGCGCGCGGCCGCGCTGAGGCTGGGGCGCCTGGTCAACCAGTCCGGGCTGGCTCGCGACTGCGGATTGGCGCAGGCCCCCGCGCATCGCTGGCTCAACCTGCTCGAAGCGTCTTTCATGCTCGTGCGTGTCCCGTCCTACGCCGTCAACCGCACCAAGCGGCTGGTCAAGGCGCCGAAGCTCGACTGGGGCGACACCGCGCTGGCGCTGCATCTGTCCGGCGGCGAGCCGACCGGCGCGCACCTGGAGAACCTGGTCCTGCTGGACCTGCTCGCCTGGCGCGACAGCCGGCTGGCGGCGGCAGAGGTCTGCTGCTGGCGGACAACCACCGGCGAGGAAGTGGACTTCGTTGTCGAGAGCGGCGGCCGGCTGCTGCCCATCGAGGTGAAGGCCACCACGAGGCCCTCGCTCGCCGACGCGCGCCGACTGCGTGTATTCCGCGCGGAGTACGGGGACCGGTTGCGCGCGGGACTGCTGCTGCACGCGGGCGCCGACATCTACTGGCTGACGCCGGACGTGCTGGCGGCGCCGTGGTGGGTGCTGGTGTGAACCACGGACGTCGTGAGGCGCGGCTCGGATTGACTGCATTTCCGTCGGGACGCCGCGGCGGATGATGGGCGCATACCGAGACGATTTAGATCAGCTCAGCAATCGCCTGTTGACGTCTTCAATCCGGTGCGGTACTACTCATTTCGACCCCATGGTTGCGGTGTTGATGCCGATGACGCGGAAGTTTCCCGATCTGAGAAGGAGTTGATATGTCGAATCCCCCCCCCTGCGCTCCTGTTTGCGTGATCGACCGGCGACTGCCCCGCGCAGCACTCCTTTCCCTGGTGCTCGCCATCGGCGTGTCGCTGCCGGGATCGGCGCTGGCGCAGGCGTTCGTCTGCCACGCCGAGCCTGATTCGGTGGACGCCGTGCTGGCCGCCGGTGGTCAAGCCCCCTACCCTGGGGGCGCGTTCATGCCGGCGCTGCGCGTATCCGTCCACCTACTGAGAGATGATGCGGGCACGGGCGGGTTCTCAACCGGCGAGGCTGACTCCCTGCTGGCCCGCATGATCGCCGAATTCGACGCGGTCGGCATCCAGTTGATCGAGGTAGCCAGGTCCGAGATCCACGACTCGGATCTCTTCGCCGATCCAATAGATGCCGCCGCCGGGCTGTTCGCCACGCACGCCGATTCGAGCAGCATGAACATCTTTCTCGGCTCCCCGGCCGGGACGATCGAAGGGACCGTCAGCGGCATTCCTGGGCGGTCGCTCATCTTGACCGGAAACGCAGAGGGTACGTCGGCGCTGAGCCACTTCATGGGCCATTGTCTTGGGCTGTACGAGACAGACGAAACGAGGTTCGGCGTCGAGCTGCCGGACGGCAGCAATGGCGCGACTGCTGGGGATCTGGTGACGGATACCCCGCCGGCGGCTTCATCGGCGAACATCCTCGAAGGCGCACAGGTCGCCATGTGGGAGGAGTTCACGCCGGAACAGGGAGCACGGATGCGGACGGCCATCGCGCTGGCCGCACCGCTCTCCGATTCGGAATATTCCTCCGGGGTGCGATATGTAAACGCCACCAGCCTGACGAATCTGAACTATGGCGGCGTGCCGGCCAACGCGACAGCCGTTGACTTCAGTGGTGATGGACGTCTTGATTTGGCCGTTACAGCAGATCGATCGATGTTCCGCTCTGAGTCATTCGACGCGGTCACGGGCGTGCCGCAGTTCGACGATAGGACGTTCGACGTAGTTCTGGACCCGCTTCTTAGGGCCGCCATGGCCTCGTCCGCCGGCGTCATCGCCGCCGACTACGACAACGACGGCGATCTTGACCTCTACTTCCCGAGTGAGTCCGGTCATCTCCTGCTTCGCAACGAGAGCGGCAACAGCTTCACGGACATGACCGCACTGCTCGACAACACACCCTATGACCGTCCAAGCCTGAACGGCGCCTGGGGCGACTACGACGGCGACGGCTTCGTTGACTTGGTCGCCGTCATTCCGTCAACCACGGATGAGGGCTCGTCGGCGCTGGTGTTGTTCCACAACAACGGCGGCACCTCATTCTCAGTCGACACGACAAAGGGAATCACCGGCCCGCACACGCGCCTGCACTCGGTCCTGTGGGGGGATCTCAACTTTGACCAGCAACTTGACCTCGTGGCGGTCCAGACCGGACCCTATCTCCCATACTACCCGGGCCAGCCGCCGGCGCCCGAAGGCACGAGCTCTCGCTACTGGGTGCAGCAGTCGGACGGGTCGTTCGCGGTTCAAGGTATCGACGGTGATAACCACTGGCTCCAGTATCGATCCTGCCAAGCCGTACTGATGGATGTGGAGCCGGACGGTGACCTTGATCTTGTCTACACTCACGTGCACGGATCCGGCCACTTCACCAATGGGTGGGCGCCGGACGAGAATGTGGTGCGCGCGGATCTCTCACTCGGCGCGGCGATTGCGTATGCAATCGAGTGCTCTCCGCCCGGAGGATGCGCCGAGAGCGTGTACCGCAACATGGTCGACATCGACGTCTGCGACTTCAACCTGGACGGAAAGCCCGACTTCGTGGCTCCCGATCCGGATACTTACGCCTACCCTTGCCTGGCTATCCACGTGATCCCGCCGGCGCGCTACACCAGCACGATCAAGGAGGATCATGACTGGTATCCCCCGGCGCCGGAGCGTGCGTCCGGCGGCGTCGCGGTTGCGGACTTCGACGAGAACGGCAGCCAGGACATCTACATCGCCCGTTCGGTCGGAACTGGCGACTACTTCTTCCGTCCGGTAAAGTCCGAATTCGGGGATTTCGGCAACTGGATCGGGATCAAGCTGCGCTCCTACGATCCCGGCTGCAATCGCTTTGCCCTCGGTGCTGCCGTCGTGGTCTCGCACGGCACCGGTCCAACCGCGTATAAGCAAGCTCAGGTCGTGGACGGGGGAAGCGGACGCGCCGGTCAGACGCCGCTGAATCTCGTCTATGGTCTCGGATCACGCACTGGCACGGTCGATGTCGCGGTCTACTGGCCGGACGGACAAACGGTGCAGACGTACACGGGGCTGGCGATCGGCCAGTACCATACGTTGCAGTTGGATATCCAGCCGTCCAGTACGAGCTTCACGCGGACTTTCGACCCTGTTTTAGGCCTATATTCTTGGGAGTTCAGCTGGGACACGGATGAACAGACACCGGCAGCCGACGATCGCGTTGTCATCACGCCGGATCCCGCCTATCCGGCCTGCGACTCGGGCCCGATCACGTTGAGCCACAATCCCCCGTTTGTGACGGCGGCGGTCGCCAAGGTCGGTTCGCGCTACCGCCACACCATGACCTGGAACGGGCTCGACTGCACGGCGCCTTGCCGCTTCTTCTATGAGGTGTCGAGCAAATTCGGCAACGTTACCTGGTCACTGGCCACAGCGAAGTCGTTCAAGATCCTCTACTGCGCGAGTGCGCCCTAGGAGGCATGATCATGGTGAAATCAAGTTCAAGTATGGCGTCGCGGGCGCTTCTGCTCGCGCTGGTGCTGGTTCCTGGCGGATGGGCCAGGGCGGACTCGTACCCGGCCGTCACCGGGATCTTCGGGCTCGACCGCGTCGAACAGGACGCCGCCATCGCCTTCTGGATGCCGCTGGCTGCCGGCGAATCACTGACGGGCTTCAGCTGGTTCAACAACGATGGCAGCGTGACCTTTCCTCAGATAAGGGCCGTGGCGGGTGATTGCGATCGCCCCGAACTGCTGCAGTGCGCGACGGTGGTCGGCGGAACGGTCCAGGGCGGCGACAGTGCCTGGAGTCGCTACGAATTCTCGACGCCGCTCGCTTCGACCGAATCCGGCCTGTACGTGATCCTGAGCCTTCCGGCAGGCAGCGTCTGCGCCGCGCCCGGGAGTGGTGGTGGCGCGGGCGTCGGCTACACGGCTGGAGACGGCAGCCGGCAGTGCTGGTTCACGGTTGGGGATGAGCCCTGGGATTCGCTGGCGGGTGAATATCGGATGGCCGTCGTCTGCGAGACGACGGCAGACAAACGGCAGCAGGCGCTGCGCGTGGGGCGCTCGCCCACGGCACCCGTCCTGGACCTGGCGGGGCATGGTACCGTCAAGCCGGCGCCGGTCACGGCATTGACAGTCCACCCCAACCCGTTCAATCCACAGGTCGAGATCGTGTACGCCCTGCCCCGGCGGGGTCAGGTGACGGTCTCGGTCTACGACATGCGCGGCAGCCTGATCCGCTCGCTGTGCACCGAATCGTTGGAAGCGGGGGAACATCGGTGGACGTGGGACGGCCGTGACGACGCCGGGCGAGGCGCGCCCAGCGGGGTCTACTTCGCGAGAATCGTCACCGGCAGCGACGTGCAGTCGGTACGCATGACCTTGGTACAATAGCAGGAGGACACCATGCGCAACATCATCTTCGTGCTCCTGCTGCTGCTCAGCGCCGCGAACGCCGTTGCTGCGGTCTGGCGGGTGGAGAAGGACGGGACGGGCGATTTCACCATCATCCAGCAGGCCGTGGACGCGTCCGCGTCCGGAGATACGATCCTGATCGGCCCGGGCCGGTACGACGACAAGTTCCTGTGGGGTAATCCGCCGTGGCAGCAGTACACGAGGGTACTGGTGACCCGCGCCGATCTGACGCTGATCGGCGCGGGTGCGGATCAGACGATCATCGGAAGCGCGGTGCCGTTGGGTATCGGGTACAGTCAGGACAGCGGGTTGGCGGCCCACGTTGCACTGGGCGGTGGCGCTTTGCGCGTTTCGTTGATCGGTTTCGAGAACTGCTACCGCGGCGCATACTTTGTCGGTTTGGAGTCCGCAATTGTAGTAGATTGCCGATTCGCCGGAAGCGGCAACAGCGTGGCATCAACCAACGTTGATGACCTCATCGTTGAATCGTGCAATTTCGAGTCCGTGACCTCTGTGGATTCGTTTGCATCTCATCTGGCCGTCTGGGGTCCTGGGCGCTTCACGCTGTTGCGTTCCAGTTTGGCGATCTCCAAACTCCACAATTACGCTTGGAGTCATGTACGCCTGCAGCAGATCTCTGCAGCGCGCATTGTCAGCTGCCAGTTCGAGGGAGGAGCGATTGGACTCAATATGTCTGGCGGGTCAGGCACAGGCGATCTCATCGATTGCCGATTCGTCGATCAGCACAATGCAGGAATCGCGCATGCTGTGGCTCACGGGACAATAAGGGTGGCGAATACGACGATGCAGCGGCAATACAAGGCTCTATGGAGTGCGGAGGTCAATCCGCGCTGGGAGGTCGATGGACTGATAGTCGAGGACGCATTTGAGTACTCGCTAGTGTTCTCGTACCTGGGCGATGGCTACATCCGGAACAGCCAACTCGCCAGGGGAATGCGTTATGTGGTGCGAGATGCTGGTGTCGCTTCGAGCGACGTTGTTGTGCACTTTGACATGACCAACAACTGGTGGGGCACCACGGAGCCAGACAGCATCCAATCGTGGATCTTCGACGGCAATGACCAGCCAGAACGGCCCTACTACTTCATCGATTGGATGCCTTTCAGGTCGGGGCCTGTCGGGACCGAGGAGCGCAGCTTCGGCGGAGTGAAGTCGATGTTTCGTTGAGGCGGCGGATACCCCGCCGGTGCACCGGGCGACAATGGTCATGAGGCGGAATCGGGCACCGAAGTGAATCATGTGGCTCGCCGGTGAAGTCGAGAGCGCTGACTCGCACAGACGAACGGGCACTTGCGCCGGCGCAAGTGCCCGCCCCCGACCACCGTCTTCCCGCCTACACCCGCTCCACCGGCACCTGCAGCTCCGTCACGTACCGCGCCGGGTCGCGCCCGCGCTCCGGACCCACCAGGTAGACCTCGCGGTCCGGCCCGGCGATGCGGTAGCCGTTCGCCTCGATCCAGCCCAGCAGCGCCGAGTAGGCGTGGCGCAGCTCCTCGTACGGGCCCTGGTGGACGGTGCAGGCCAGCGCGGGTTCGGCCGGCAGCTCGCGCTCGCGCACGCGGGGGTGCGCGGGCAGACGGCCGGCGAACGGCGCGGCCACCTCGATGTCGACGTCCTGCTCGCGGTACTCGCCGTCGTGGTAGAGCGCCAGCGGCGGGCCGGTGAACTGCAGGCGCGAGGCGCCGAGGAAGCCGCACAGCTCGTCGAAGAGCCGGCCGATGTCGGGGTAGTGGGGCACCGTGTCGCGCAGCGCCGCCACGCGCAGCGCCGGGGCGCTCTTGATGGTCACGTCGTACCTGGGCATGTCGCCCTCCCTTTCGAGTCGCGCCAGGTAGGCCTCGACGCGCCCGAGGCGCGCCCGGCCCTCCACCAGTTCGCGCTCCAGCTCGGCGCGGCGCAGCCGCAGCATGCCGCGCAGCTCGTCGGGGCCCGGCTCATCGACCAGGAGATCGCCGATCTCCTGGAGCGTGAGGCCCAGGTCCCTCAAGGCGAGGATGCGCTGCAGCCGCGGCAACTGCGCCGCCGAGTAGAAGCGGTAGCCGCTGGAGGGGTCGACGCGGGCCGGGACGAGCAGGCCACGCTCGTCGTACAGCCGCAGCGCCTTGACCGTCACCTGGGCCAGCCTGGAGAATTCGCCGATCCTGAACATCCACCCCTCCCGGTACGGGGTCCTGCAAGCTTGCGACCATGACGATGGACCCTCCCCCCGGGGGAGAGTCAAGCGGATCGGCAAAGGCCGCCCGGAACCCGACCCGCCTCCCGCGTGTTAACCGCCCCCTTCCCGCGCCCGGTGCGGGAATCGCCGGCCGCGGCTAACCTGAACCGGCCGGCAGGACACGTGAACGGCAACGAGGGAGTGACCCGGAATGCCCGGAGGTCCATACATGTTGAAAGCGCTGATCATCCTCACCCTGGTCATCGGGTCGCTGAGCCTGCTGCTGTGGCTGGGCACGGCCGACCGCAAGCCGGCGCCCGCGACCCCGCGCGCGCGGCGGGCCCCGGCCGTGGCGGGCCGCGTCGTGGGGGCCATCAACGCGCCGCTGGCGCTGGCCGCGTTCCGGGCCGCGGATGGCGGCGGGCGCGGCGCGGCGGCACCCGATTCGGCGGGCGGCGGCGCCTCCGGGAAGGTCGCCAAGACCGACGAGCAGTGGCGCGAGGAGCTGACCCCGATGCAGTACCAGGTCACCCGCTGCAGCGCCACCGAGGCGCCGTTCACGGGCAAGTACTGGAACCATCACGAGAAGGGGACCTACGTCTGCGTGGCCTGCGGGCAGGAGCTGTTCGCCAGCGACACCAAGTTCGACTCGGGCAGCGGTTGGCCCAGCTACTTCCAGCCGGTGACCCGGGGGGCCATCGTCGAGCACGAGGACACCACCCACGGGATGGTCCGGGTCGAGGTCCGCTGCAGCCGCTGCGACTCGCACCTGGGGCACGTGTTCCCGGACGGGCCGCGGCCGACGGGGATGCGCTACTGCATCAACTCGGCGGCGCTGGACTTCCGGCCGCGGGGGGGCGACCGGTAGCCGGCTCCCGGGGGCGCGCTGCTCCGGCGCAACGCCTTTTCCATTAAGGGATTGGCGGGGCGGGGCGCCCGCGGTATGATCGCCCGGATGCCGCTCGCGCGGGCCGGGCCGCCCCCCGGCGCCGCGCTTCCTCCAGCGCCGGGAGCCCCCTGTGAAGGACGTCGTCTCGATCATCCTCGGCGGCGGGCGCGGCCAGCGCCTGTACCCGCTGACGCTGCAGCGCAGCAAGCCCTCGGTGGCGTTCGCCGGCAAGTACCGGCTCATCGACATCCCCATCAGCAACTGCATCAACTCGGGCGTGAAGAAGATCTTCGTGCTGACGCAGTTCCTGTCGGCGAGCATGCACCGGCACATCATGCAGACGTACGCCTTCGACGCGTTCACCGACGGCTTCGTCGACATCCTGGCGGCCGAGCAGACTCCCGATCGCTCGGACTGGTTCCAGGGCACCTCCGATGCCGTGCGCGCCACGCTGCACCACACGATGTACTACAAGACGTCGCAGGTGCTGATCCTGGGCGGCGACCACCTGTACCGCATGGACTACGCGCAGATGGTGCGCTTCCACCGCGAGATGGGCGCCGACATCACTTTGGCGGTGTATCCGGTCACGCGCGAGGACGCGCCGCGCATGGGGCTGCTGCGCGCCGACGCCACGGCCGAGGTCACCGAGTTCGTGGAGAAGCCGCAGGACCCGGCGGTGATCGACCGCTTCCGCGCGCCGAAGGAGCTGTTCGCCGCGCGCGGCATGATCGCCGACAACGACACCTACCTGGGCTCGATGGGCATCTACTGCTTCGAGCCGCACGTGCTGCACGACCTTCTCCAGGACGAGACGAAGACGGACTTCGGCAAGGAGATCATTCCCGAGGCGATCGGCAAGCTGAAGGTGATGGCCTACCCGTTCAACGGCTACTGGCGCGACATCGGGACCATCGCCTCGTTCTTCGAGGCCAACCTGGACCTGGTGGACAAGCACCCGCCGCTGAACCTGCACCAGGGGGCGTGGCCGTTCTACACGCGCACGCGGGCGCTGCCGCCGGCGCGCATCATCGAGTCGACCATCGAGAACTCGCTGGTGGTCGAGGGCTCGACCATCACCGGCGCGCGCATCGAGCACTCGATCGTCGGCATCCGCGCGCGCATCCGCAAGGGCGCCTTCCTGAAGGACGTGATCCACATGGGCGCGGACTTCTACGAGGGCGAACACGTGCTCTTCGACAACCTCAAGGAGGGCGGCGACACGCCGCCCATGGGCGTGGGGCGCAATTGCCGGCTGGAACGCTGCATCATCGACAAGAACGCGCGCATCGGCGACGGCGTGATCATCCGCGCGCAGCCCGACGTGAAGGAGCACCGCGACCAGTACCGCTGGATCCGCGACGGCGTGACGGTGATCCCCAAGGGCACGGTGATCCCGGCAGGGACGGTGCTGTGACCGGTCGGCGGCGCATCGCGATGGCGCCGGCATGGGTGAGGCTGGCCTGGGCGGCGTCGCTGGCGCTGGCGTCGTTCGTGATCGTGCCGCTGCCGGCCGGGGCGCAGGACGCCGCTGCCGGGCAAGCGGGCGCGCTGCCCGCGGCCCTGACCGACTCGCTCCTGCTGGAAGCTGCGGATTTCGCGGAACTGCGCCCGCACCTGCTGGGCCTGACCACCGCGCGCGTGGCCGCCGCGGCCTGGGAACTCGTGCCGAAGCTGGTCCTGGCGGGCCGGCCCGACCTGCTCGCGGAGTTCATCGGCTTCTGGGAGGATCGTTGCGGCGCCTCCGAGCCGGTCGTCCGCGCGCGCATCCTGGGCGCCATCTGGGACGGCGCCTTCGACGAGGGGCTCTACGACGATCGCATCGTCGACCACCTGGATGCCTGGTTGCAGGGCGACACCCGCTTCCTGAGCGAGGGGCGCCAGCAGTTCGACCGCTTCACCGTCTCGTTCGCCGACCAGCTGCTGCCGCATCAATCTGCCGGCAGCCTGACCGAGTACTTCTGCCTGTTCTACAGCGACCGCCTCGAGGAGGCCGCTGCCCTGCTCCGGGGCGACGAGCTGGCCGAGAGCTGGCTCCGCTGGTACGTGGACCACCCGGACGGCGCCGACGGCGGCGAGGTGATTCCCGCGAGCGTGGATACGGATGCCGCGGGCGATGCCGCGGCTGATGCCGCGGGTGGCGGCCCGTCGTCCGTGCTGCTGACGACCGGCAGCTGGCGCCCGCGGGGCGATGTCGAGCTGGCGGGCAGCCATGTCCTGCTGGGCGGGCTGCTGGAGCAGGAGCTGGGCGCCTGGTTCGCGCGCGTGCCGATCGAGGTGCGGCTCGGGCGCACCGACCGGCCCTACCTGGTCGACCAGGACGGGGTGCGGGAGTTCTCGGACCGCTTCGACGCCCTGTATCTGGGCCTCGAGGGGGGGCGGGCCCTGGCCGGGGGCCGGCGCTGGCGGCTGGACCTGTTCGCCGGCCTGGGCTACGACGGGATCCGGCCGTTCCTCAAGCGGGACCTGATGCTCGGCACCCTCAACCTCAGCCTCGGCATGGGGTTGCGCTGGCAGCCGGGCGCCGGGCCCTGGCTGGCCGGCCTGGACCTCCGCCGCGAATGGCTGGGCACCCGCAACGAGGGCCCCGACTCGCTGGGCGGGGGCGCCATCAGCTGGCGGCTGGGCGCCGGCCTGCGTCTGGGAGCCTCCCCTTACCGCTAAAGCAAATCGTTGTCCTGCCGATTCTTGCCTCGTTCCCGGGGTGTTCCCTGCGACCGGCCGCCAAGGGCCGGCCAGAACGCCCTTTCGGCTCGTGAACGGGAGCCTTGCCATCGTGCTGTCCGTGCAGGACCTGCCGATTCGCACCAAGCTCAGGTGGATCCTGGGCGTGTCGGTGACCGTGGCCGTGCTGCTGGTCAGCCTGGTGATGACGGTCTATGACCACTACAGCTTCCGCGCGCGCCTGTCCCGCGAACTGGAGATCTCCGCCGAGGTCATTGGCAGCACCTGCGCCGCGGCGCTGATGTTCGAGGACCGCACCGTCGCCGGCGAGATCCTGCAATCGCTGCGCGCCAACCCGTCGCTGGTCGAGGCCTGCCTGTACGATGCCGGCGGCAACCTCTTCGCGCGCTTCCAGCGTGACGGAACCACCCCGCCGCCGCCCACGGACATCGATCGCCAGCGCACCGTCTTCGACGCGGTGGGCATGTCGGTGTACCAGGCGGTGGTCTTCGACGGCGAGCAGGTGGGCACCATCTACCTGCACAAGAGCCTCGACTCGCTGCAGGCTCGCTTCTTCAACGTGGCCATGATCCAGGCGGCGGCGATGGCCGCGGCGCTGCTCCTGGTGCTCGCGCTGTCCGAGCGGCTGCAGCGGGTCATCACGCGTCCCCTCGGCGAGTTGGTGGAGGTGGCGCGTCGCGTCTCGGCCGAGCAGGACTTCACGCTGCGAGCGCGCCGCTCGGCCGGCGACGAGACGGGCACGCTGGTCGACGCGTTCAACGAGATGCTGGAGCAGATCCGCGAGAAGACGGTGGCCAAGGAGAACGCCGACGCGGCCAACCAGGCCAAGAGCGAGTTCCTGGCCAACATGTCGCACGAGATCCGCACGCCGATGAACGGCATCCTCGGCATGACCGGCATCCTGCTGGACACCGACCTGGACGAGGAGCAGCGCAGCTACGCGCGCATCGTCTTCGATTCGGGGCAATCGCTGCTGGCGATCATCAACGACATCCTGGACTTCTCGAAGGTGGAGGCCGGGCGCCTTGAGATCGAGCCGGCGCCGTTCCACATGCGCCGCCTGCTGGCCGAGGTGGCCGAGCTCATGCGCGGCACGGCCGATGCCAAGGGCCTGGAACTGCGTTGCAGCCTGCCCACGAACGCGCCGGTGGCGGTCCTCGGCGATGCCGGACGCATCCGGCAGATCGTCACCAACCTGGTCAACAATGCGATCAAGTTCACCGAGGAAGGCAGCGTGACCATCGAGGCCTCGTGGCGCGAGGCGCCGGGCAACATCACGCTGTGGACCATCGCCGTGACGGACACGGGCATCGGCATCCCGGCCAACCGGCTGCCCGACCTGTTCCAGCGCTTCACGCAGGCGGACAGCTCGACCACCCGCCGCTACGGCGGCACCGGCCTTGGCCTGGCCATCAGCCGTCAGTTGGCCGAGCTGATGCATGGCTCGCTGGACGCCGACAGCGTGGTGGGCCGCGGTTCCCGCTTCCGCGTGGTGCTGCCGTTGCCGCGCGCCTCGGCAGAGCAGGCGGCGGTGGCCAAGCTCAACGTCGACGCCGCCGCGGCCGAGGTGTCGGTGGCGACGCCCGAGGCGCTGGCCGGCCGGCGCGTGCTCGTGGCCGAGGACAACCCGTTCAACCAGAAGGTGGCGCAATACATCCTGGAGAAGCAGGGACTGCGCGTGGACCTGGCGGCCAACGGCAACGAGGCCGTGCAGATGATGGCGAACTTCGTCTACGACCTGGTCTTCATGGACTGCCAGATGCCGGAGATGGACGGCTACGAGGCCACCGGCATCATCCGCCGCCTGGGCGGTCCGGCCGCGCGGACGCCCATCATCGCCATGACCGCGCACGCGATGCCCGGCGACCGCGAACGCTGCACCGCCGCCGGCATGGACGACTACCTCAGCAAGCCCGTGCGCGCCGAGCTCGTCACCGAGATGCTGCACCGCTGGGTGCTGGGCGCCGGCGCGCCGGCACACGTGCCATGGCCCGGCAGCTTCCCGGAGCCTGCTGCGATCGGGAAGTAGCCCGCCCTCCCCTTCGGTTCGCGATCCCCTCGCCGGCTGGTCCGCGCACCAGTTTGCTGCTATGATGACCGCCGATTCCGGCCCCGCGGCGATCGCCGGGACCGGACGAGAGATGCCAGCGACGGACCCCATCGTCGGATCCCGTTCGGCGGACGCCCGGTCGAGCTCCCTGCCGGCCGGCGGGATTCCCGGAGAGGCCCCATGACCCGAGAGCAGATCCTCGCCAGGTTCGAGTTCTATGGTCGGGCCCGGCCCGAATTCCAGCAGCGAGTGCGCGACGCCGGTCAGGTGGTGCGTGTACAGCAGGGCGGCTACTTCGTCTGCGAGGGCGACCAGGCGCCAGGCGTGGGTCTCATCGGGCAGGGCGCGCTGCGCGTCTTCAAGAGCAGCGCCTCGGGGCGCGAGATCACGCTCTACTGGGTGCGGGCCGGCGATCTGTGCCTGCTGAACCTGCTGGGCGCCATGACCGGCATGCCCTCGCCCGCGCACGCGCGTGTCGAGGAGGAGGTCACGGCGCTGGTGATCCCGCACGAGACCTTCCGCGGCTGGATCGGCGCCGAGCCCTCGCTGCGGACGCACGTATTCAGCATCATGGCCGCCGGCATGGTCGACGTGATGACGTTGGTCGAGGAAATCGCGTTCAAGAAGCTCGACATCAGGCTTGCGCAGTACCTGTGCGACGGGTTCTTCGGCGGTGCCGGCGGCGGCGTCGCGAAGGAGCTGCTGGTCACGCACGAGGCGATCGCCGCCGAGCTGGGCAGCGCGCGCGAGCCGATCAGCCGCCTGCTCAAGGATTTCGAGAACCAGGGCGCCATCATGTTGAGCCGGGGCCGCATCGCCCTTGCCGATGCGCGGGGCCTGCGCGCGCTCGTGGAACAGGCGGGCTAGACCGGCCGTCCCGCCTCCCCCCTCCCGTGTGTGACCTTGGTCACAGATGCCTTGCCTGCCCTTGAGTATCGTACCCGGCGCCAGGGAGAGTGTGGGCGGTCCCGCCACGGGACGGGCACCATCCAGGCCGGTCGGGGCGCCTCGCCCGCAGTCCCCGGCCGGCGCAGCGGCGGGCCGCCCATCGTGACCGGCTCTCGCGCGGGCTTCACCTCGAGCCCGACCGCTTCCCGCGGTCGAGATCGCGCGGCGGGACCAGCGAGTCGTCCCCCGCGTGCAGTCTACCGGTCGGCGGCGCCGCCAGCCTCGGATTTGTGGGCGAACTCGAGCTGCACGGCGTCCGCCGACCGGTAGTCTGCACTCTCGATCCCGGTCGCCGTCCCGCCTCCAGACGGTCGCGCCCTGCGGTTACAGTCCCCCGCCATCGAGCCATTCCCACAGGTACCACGAGGCGATGGAGCGGTACGGGCGCCACGGCTCGGCCAGGGCCGCCAGCTGCGCGGGTGTCGCGTGGTCGCCCAGGCCGTAGAGGCGGCCGGCGGCGGCGCGCAGGCCCAGGTCGCCGGTGGCCAGCACGTCCAGGCGTCCCAGGTGGAAGATGAGGTGCATCTGCGCGGACCATTCACCGATGCCGCGCACCGTGGTCAGCGCGGCGATCACCTCGTCGTCGGGCAGGCGGCGCACCGAGCGCAGGTCCAGGCGGCCGTCGTCGACGCGCGCGGCCAGGTCGCGGACGTAGTCGGTCTTCGCGCGCGACAGGCCGCAGGCGCGGAGCGTCCCGGGGTCCAGGGCGAGCACCTGCGCGGGTGTGGGGTAGCCGGCGCCGGAGGCCAGGGCGCGGACGCGATTCGCGATGGTCTGGCCCGCCTTCACCGACAGCTGCTGGTGGATGATCGCCGTCACCAGCGACTCCCACGCCGGGCGCGGCCGGTCCGCCCGCGCCAGGTACGGCCCGTGCCGCCGGATCAGCGCGCGCCGCGTCGGGTCGGCCTTGGCCAGGTGTGCCAGGCCGCGGGCGTGCTCGGGGTCGCGCACCCAGCCCTCGTCATGCAGCAGGCGCGCCTTCTGCGCCAGGCCACCGGCCGCGGAGAACCCGGTCAGCGAGCCGTCGGCGCCCACGCAGCGGTGGCAGGGCACGACCAGCGGCACCGGGTTGGCGCCCATGATGCGCCCCACGGCGCGCGCGGCCGCGGGGCGGCCGCAGGCGGCGGCCAGTTCCCCGTAGGTGATCACCCGGCCGCGCGGGACCTGCCGCAGGCGGCGCCAGACCGCGCGGGCAAACGGGGGCGCGTCGTGGTCGTCGACCGGGACGTCGAGGAAGTCGTCGGTCACGCCGCGCAATGCGGCCCGGATGCGCGCGGCCAGCGCCGCCACGGGCGCCGGCGGCCGCGGCACGTCGGGCAGGTCGGGGCAGCGCGCCGCCAGGGCGTCGGCGGTGGCGTCGGCGTCCGCGTGGCCGAACTCGAGGCGGCACAGGCCGCGCGGCGTCCAGGCCAGGCCGACGGGCCCGCGGGCGGTGGCGAAGGTGTGGCGTCCGTGGCCGTTGAGCCGCAGCATCGGGGTGCCTTTCCGGTTCGGGGGGGCTATATTCCGCGGGAAGCCGACCGGACCAATCTAGCACCGGATCGCTGCCAGGCCGAGCCCCGGACCGCCCGCGGGTGTCGCCACGGGAACCGCCTCCAGGAGCCGTCACGTGAACCGCGAGTTCGCCGACCACGACGACGATGGCGACGACGACGACAGCCGCCGCATCGTCTTCCGCATCGCCGAGACGCCGGCCGACCTGCTGAAGGTGATGGTCGTGCGCGGCATCGTCTTCCACGACGAGCAGGGCGTCTCGTGGGACGACGAGTTCGACGCCGACGACGCGGTCGCCGTGCACGTCGTGGGGGAAGCCGACGGCCAGCCGGCGGCCAGCGGGCGCCTGCTGCTGCTGGAGGGCGGCTGGGCGAAGCTGGGGCGCATCGCGGTGAGGGAGCAGTGGCGCGGTCGCGGCTACGCGCACGGCATGGTCGGCGTGCTGCTGCAGGAGGCCGAACGGCGCGGCGCCACGAAGCTGAAGCTGCATGCCCAGGTCTACCTGGAGGATTTCTACGCCGGCTACGGCTTCGCGCGCCGCGGCGGCGTCTTCGACGAGTGCGGCATCGACCATATCCTCATGACGCGCGGGGACGGCTGACCGTGTACCTGTACCAGCAGCGGCGGCGCTTCTACGCGCAGACGGCGGGCGGCCTCGAGGAGACCGCGGCGGCGGAGCTCAAGCGCCTGGGCGCCAAGCGCGTGCAGCCCGGCAAGCGCGGGATCATCTTCAGCGCCGACCCGGAGGCGCTGTGCCGCGTGAACTACCGCGCGCGGCTCATCTCGCGCGTGCTGGCGCCGCTGGCCGAGTTTCCCGCCGGCACGCCCGAGGAACTGTACCTGGGCGCCAAGAAGATCGACTGGACGCACATCCTGCGCCTGGACCAGACGTTCGCCGTGTTCGCCAACGTGCACCGCAGCCGCGTCACGCACAGCAAATACGCCGCGCTCAAGGTGAAGGACTGCGTGGCGGACATGTTCCGCAAGCGCTTCCACGGCAAGCGGCCGGATGTCGACGCGGAGAACCCGGACCTGGCGATCGGCGTGCACGTCCTGGACGACGTGGCCACGATCTTCCTGGACTGCTCGGGCGGCTCGCTGCACAGGCGCGGCTACCGCCTGGACGCGGTCGAGGCGCCGATGCAGGAGACGCTGGCCGCGGCGATCCTCGACTTCGCCGGGTGGGACGGCAAGCGCCCGCTCTACGACCCGATGTGCGGCTCGGGCACGCTGCTGGCCGAGGCCTGGCTGAAGGCCGGCAACATCCCGGCCGGCTGCCTGCGCGCGAAGTGGGGCTTCCAGCTGCTGCCCGACCACGACAAGCGCACGTGGATCAAGGTCAAGCTGGAGGAGGACAACGCGATCAAGCCGGTGCGCGGGGGACTGATCCGCGGCTCGGACATCGACCCGGCCGCCGTCGAGATGACGCGCCGCAACGTGGCGCGCATCCCCACCGGCGACGAGCTGCGCGTCAAGCGCAGCGACTACCGCGACCTGGGCGGCATCGAGGACAGCGTCATCGTCTGCAACCCGCCCTACGGCATCCGCCTGCAGCCGGCCGCCGACATGAAGGCCTTCATGCGCGAGTTCGGCGACTTCCTCAAGCAGAAGTGCAAGGGCTCGGATGCCTATGTCTACGTGGGGGACAAGGAACTGGCCGGCGAGATCGGCCTGAAGCCGGCGCTCCGCCTGCCGCTGCGCAACGGCGGCCTGGACGGGCGGCTGCTGAAGTTCGAGCTGTACTGACACCTTCGGGAGGGACGCGACCATGCATGGCGACAAGCACCACGACGACAACCACCACGAAAGCGACGACGAGCGCGGCCGCAGGCGCCGTACCACGCTGGTCATCGCCAACAACGGCATGGGCCACGCGCCGGCCGAGCTCGGCCTGAAGCTCATCCAGTCGCACCTGGGACTGCTGGATGCGGACGACCGCATCCCGCACGCGATCTGCCTGTACGGCGAGGGCGTGAAGCTGGCGGTGGAGGGCTCGCCGGTCCTGGACGAGCTGCGCTCGCTGGCGGACAAGGGCGCGCGCGTGGTCGTCTGCACGACCTGCCTCAACTTCTTCGGGCTGGCCGACAGGGTGCAGGCCGGCGTCGCCGGATCCATGAAGGATATCATCGAACTGCAGTGGGCCGCCAAGCGGGTGATCACCCTCTAGCCCGCGTCGCCACCACCTGCCCGTCGCGCATCAGCACGCGGCGGGCGCCGCCGCGGGTCGTCACCTCGACCGTGGGCGCCAGCACCAGGTAATCCATGTGCATCCGCGAGCGGCCCTGGCCGCCGGCGATGCCGTCGTTGTCGCCGAAGGCGACGTGCACCGTGCCGAGGGTCTTCTCGGATTCCAGGATGTGGCTGCCGAGGCGGGCACGCGGGTTCAGGCCGATGCCCAGTTCGGCGATGCCGCGCGCGCCCTCGTCCGTGTCCATGAAGCCGCGGACGGCAGCGACCAGGGCCGGGTCGTCACCGTCCAGGTCGATGCAGCGGCCGTGACGCACCGTGATCACGACCGGGGCGGCCAGGCGGCCGTGCCCGGCGAAGCCGCCGTCGACGACGAGCAGCCCGTTGGCTCCGGTCTCGACCGGGGCGGCGTAGATCTCGCCGCAGGGGAGGTTGGCGCCGGCATCCAGGCGTGCCTTCAGGTCGTGGGTGAAGCCGCGATCGCGGACATCCATGACCAGGTCGGTGCCCGCGGGCGTGGTCAGGCGCACGGACGCGGCCTTGCGCAGGCCGTGCGTCAGGAGCAGCGCGGTGTCGTGCATCGCGGCGTAGTCCACGTCCAGGGCGCCACCGAGCATCATGTCCGCGGAGATGCCGGGGCTGTGGCCCAGGCGATGGCGGCCCGAGCCCTCGATGAGCGAGATCCACTGCAGGCGGAAGGGGACCTCGGCCGGGTCGCCGACGATGGCGTTGACGACGACATCGGCCTGGTCAAGCAGGGGCGGCAGGTCGGTCGGCACGGCCGACAGCGGGCGTCCGGCGTCCGGCAGCCGGTACAACTGCACGGGGCAGCCGAGGTCGCGGGCGGCGGTCGCGAAGGCCTCGCCGCAGGCGCCGGTGACCGCATCCGTAACCACCAGCAGGCGATCAGCGGGCGCAAGGTCCAGCACGTTGCACATGGCTCGCCGGGCCGCGGCGGCCATGGTGCGCCGGGCATCGTCGCTGCTCTCGGGCATGGGAAGCTCCTTTCGGCGGGTCCGGATGATAGCGCATTTCCGGGTGGCGCAACAGCCGGGAGCGGGTTGCGGCGCCCCGGGAGTGTTCTTAAGCTGGACGCCGACCATTGGCCCGATCGGCGGCGCGCAACCGGTCCGACACACCTCACCCCACCGGAGCGGCCTTGTACAGCGATTGCTACGACGACCGCGCGCCGGCGCCGCGTGATGAGGCATTCCCGGCGGCGCAGACGCCAGCCGAGCAGCTCGTGCGGCCCTGCGACATCAAGGGCATCCTCCACAGCCACAGCCGCTGGGCCGACGGGGCGCATTCGCTGTCGTCGATGGTGGCCACGGCGCAGGAGATCGGGCTCGAGTACCTGGGGATCAGCGATCATTTCCGATCGGTTGCCCACCCGGACGGCCTGGACCTGCAGGCGGCGCAGGTGCAGCGGCAGGAGATCGAGCGCCTGCGGGCGCTGAACCCGTCGTTCGACATCCTGCAGGGCATCGAGCTGGACGTGAACCCCGACGGCTCGCTGCCGGTGACGGACGGCGACCTGACCTGGTTCGATTTCGTGATCGCCTCGTTCCCGGCCAACGGCGGCTGGGATGCGCGGCGCCTGACCGACCAGATCGTGCGCGCGGCCTCGCATCCGCGCGTTTCCATCCTGGGCAAGCCCATGGGCGAGTTCATGCTGCAGGGTGACAAGGCGGGCGTCGACATGCGCGCGGTGCTGGAGGCGGCCGCGGCGCACGACACCGCGGTGGAAGTGACCGCCAACCCCTGCTGCGCCGAGCTGGACTGGAGCCATTGCCGGCTGGCGCAGGAGATGGGCGTGCTGCTGGCGATCAGTCCCGACGCGCACCGCGCGGCGCGGCTGGTGGACTACCGGCATGGGGCGGAACTGGCGCGAGCCGCGGGCGTCTGCTGCGGCGGCATCCTCAACACGATGGACCACTTCGAGGTGCGCCGCTACCTGGTGCGCGGCCGCTGAGCGATCAACCGGCGGGCGTCGGGGCGGGCTCGGGCGCCTTCGTGACGATCTCCCACTTGACCATCATCTCCCCGAGCATCGCCTTGGTGATCGGCTTGCTCAGGAAGTCGTCCATGCCGGCGGCGAAGCAGGCCTTGCGGTCGCCGCTGAGCGCGTTGGCCGTCATGGCGACGATGGTGACCGCGCCGGCGGGAGCGGGCAGCTCGCGGATGCGGCGCGTGGCCTCGTAGCCGTCCATCACCGGCATCTGGCAGTCCATCAGCACCAGGTCGAAGTCGCCGGTCCGGGCCATCGCCACGGCCTCGACGCCGGTCGCGGCCACGTCCACACGGCACCCGAGCAGGCGCAGCATGGCTGTGGCGACCTTCTGGTTGAACGGGTTGTCCTCGGCCAGCAGCACGCGGGGGCCGTGGTCGCCGGCGGGGACCGGCGCGGCCGCGACGGTCGGCGCGGCCGGCTGGTCGCCGGACTCCACGGCTCCAGGCAATCCGCACGTGGCGCAGGTCTGCGCGCCCAGCAGCTCGCACAGGCGCGCCGTCGGGACGGGCTTGCCCAGGGTCTGCGCGAAGCCGTGCCCGCGGAGGTCCTGCTCGCGGGTGCCGTCGGTCAGCCGCGTCAGCAGCACCACGCGCGGGTCGTGACGCGGCGCCAGGCGCGCCAGGTACGGGCGCAGGTCGGGCAACGTCGCGGCGTCGGCGCCCTCGCCGGCCGGGACGTGGTCGAACAGGATGTGCGTGAAGGGCCGCTCGGCGCTTGAAGCCCAGCCGCCGGCCTCGTCCAGGGCTTCGGGCCCGCCCAGGATGATGCGCCCGTCGTGGCCCGCCTGCCGCACCTTCTCGAGCAGCACCTCGCCGGTCAGCGCATGGCGGGTGACCACCAGCACGCGGGCGCCGCCGTCGGCGGGTGCCGGCAGCGCTGGCGTGGCGTCGACGGCCGCCAGCCGCAGCGTGAACGAGAACGTCGAACCCTGCCCCACCGTGCTGCTGGCGGAGATGGCGCCGCCCATCAGGCCGACCAGCTGCTGGCTGATGGCCAGGCCCAGGCCGGTGCCGCCGTAGCGGCGCGTGGTGCCGGCCTCGGCCTGCGTGAACTTCTCGAAGATGCGCGCCAGCGAGTGCTCGGCGATGCCGATGCCGGTGTCGCTGACGGCGAAGCGGAGGTCCACGTGCCCGTCGCCGGCGCCCACCGGCTCCACGTTCAGGTAGACGTGACCTTTCTGCGTGAACTTGACCGCGTTGTTGAGCAGGTTGACCAGCACCTGGCGCAGGCGGTGCGGGTCCAGCAGCACGCGGCGCGGCACGCCGGGCGCCAGACGGCAGACCAGCTCCAGGCCGGCGGTATGGGCGGTGAAGGCGATCAGGCCGCTGACCTCGTCGACCAGGGCCGGCAGGTCGGTCTCGACGGCATCGAGCTCGAGCTGGCCGGCCTCGATCTTGGACAGGTCGAGGATGTCGTTGATGAGGCTCAGCAGCGCCGCGCCCGAGACCCGGATCATCTCAAGGTACTGCTTCTGCTGCGCCGTCGGGTCCATGTCCGTCAGCAGGTCCGCCAGGCCGATGACGCTGTTCATCGGCGTGCGGATCTCGTGCGACATGTTGGCCAGGAACTCGCTCTTGGCGCGGTTGCTGGCCTCGGCGGCCTCGCGCGCCTGCACCAGCGAGCGCTCGGTCTCGTGCTTGGACCAGACGGTGATGAACAGGTCGGCCACCGAGTGCACGAGGTTGATGTGCTCCTGCGTCCAGGGCCGGGCCTGGTCGCTGTCGACGCCGATGAACCCGAACACCTGCTGGTCGCGGATGACCGGGGCGGCCAGGAAGGCGGCGCGCTGCAAGCCCCAATCGTCGAGGAAGCCCGGCGGGATGGTCGTGTGGCGGCGCAGGTCCTCGCTCATGACCGGGATCTTCATCTCGAACAGGCCCTGCAGCCAGTCCAGGTCCGCGAGCGGGAGCAGCGTCGGCGGCGCCTCGGCGCCCTCGTCGCGGTCGTCGCTCCAGGTGTACTGGCGGACGGCCATGGCGCGTTCGGCATCGAAGCGGTAGAGGAAGGCGCGCGTGCCCTCGGTGAAGCGTCCCAGGCGGCCCAGCACGCGGTCCATGATCTGCGGCATCTGCTCGCGACCGCAGTGCACGAAGGTCTGGAACAACGCGGCGGCGGTGTGCTCGTAGTCCAGCCGCGCGGCCAGCGCGCGTTCGGCCCGCATCTGCTCGCTGATGTCGATGGAGACGCCCAGCACCTGCGCGACGCCGCCGATCTCCGCCGGCAGCGGCTTCTTCATCGCCGCGATCCAGATCATCCGACCGTCGTTCTGGGTGGTATCGGTTACGGGCAGGCTCCAGGGTTCGCCGCGAAGCAGCGTCTCGCGGTCCTCCTCGAGCCAGGCGCGCGCCTGCGCGGGATCCGGATGGATGTCGTAGAGGTGACGGCCCTCGACCTGGTCGACGGGCAGGCCGTAGAAGTCGGCCACCGCCTGGTTGACCAGCGTGAAGCGGCCTTCGGTGTCGCGGGCGAAGATGAAGTGCGGGATGGCGTCGATGACCGAACGGAGATAGCGATGCTCGACCTCGCGGCCGCCGCGGTCGGCGCTGAGGTTCCCGAGCCGCCAGACCAGCGCCGTGGCGGCGATCATGCCCAGGGCGACGCCGATCTCCTCCCACGGATACCCCAGCCTCAGCGCATGTGCGCCGAGGGGCAGGGCGCCGGTGGCGGCGACCACGGCGGCCAGGGCCAGCCTCGGGTTGCGGATCCAGTTCGCCAGCTTCACGTCACCATCGCTCCGCAGGTGCTCCGCACGGCAGCAGACGGGCGCCCGCGGCAGGTGCGGTCCCCCGTACCCGCGATATCGGCGGCGGGCGGGGTAACTTGATCGAACTTTGGCGTTTATTGGCTTTGACAGCGGGCCCGGATCCGTCAACCTGTGCCGACGGGAGGGGGAGGGGCGCGCGAGCGGCAGGCGGGCTTGGGAGCCCGCGGGCGGGCCGCCGCGCGACCGGATGGCCGGTGGGCGGCCGGAGGGCCGATGGGCCCGGATCGTGCCCGGTCCGGGCGACCCCGGCGAGCCGGGTCGCGCGGGCAGGCGCGGCCGGCACGGCCGGCCCCGGCACCACCGTTACGGAACTGTGAGACGGGGGCCACGGCCCGACCGGCAACGACGCGGCCATGGGCCGCCCGGACTCGCCGGGGATCAGTATCGGGAGGGATGTCATGAAGTTGCGCCATCGGTTCGATCGCCGGTCCATGCTTGTCGCAGCTCTCGGGTTGGTCGCTTGCGCCCTGTGCGCGACACCGGCCGTTCCGGCGGACGGAACGGTTGCCGCCGAGGCCTGGGCGGACACCCTGCACGTGGCCGCGCCGCGGGTGACGCTCGCCGAGATCATCGCGGACATCGGCCGCCGGCAGCGAGCCGACCGCGACAGCCTGCGCAGCGTGGCGTTCACCGCGGTCGTGACCACCGTGCGCAGCCCGAACGGCCGCGCGGCGGACGCCGCCGCCGGCGACCTGCGCGGGGACTGGGAGCTGGAAGAGTCGGCGCTGCGCTACGAGCAGCAGCGCGGCCGCCCCGACCGCATCGTCCGCCTGTGGGAACGCAAGCAGTCGTTCCGGGACGGCGTGCCGCAGCCGGCCACCGAGTCCACGCACGTCAAGCCCGCCTGGCAGCCGCGCCCGATGGAGATGGTGGACGACCTGCCGTTCGCCGAGGGCGGCGCGAAGCTGTACCGCTACGAGCTGCTGGAAAGCAAGCTGGTGGGTGGCAGCCTGGTGCACGTGGTGTCGTTCTCGCCGCGCGACCGCTTCGCGCCGCTGCCGTCGGGAACCATCTGGGTGGATATCGCCGACTTCGCGATCCGCCGCGTCGACGCGCGCTTCGGCGAGGCGGTGCCGTTCCCCTGGGTGATCCGCGGCATCCCGCACTACCGGCAGCGCCAGGCGCCATGCGGCGGCGTCTGGTTCCCCATGCTCGAGACGGCGCGCGTCGAGATGCGTGACCTGCCGCTGGCCGGCGGCGGCGGCACCTGGGAGCTGAAGGTGGAGCTGCGCGACATCGTCATCAACGGTGAGCCGTGCGATGGCGCGGCGGGAGCGAACGGCGCGGTCGGTGGCGATGACCCGGGCGCCGCGCTGTTCTGGGCCGCCATCGACGAGCTGTGGGAGGCCGAGATGCCGGAGCCGCTGCGGCAGCCGTCGTCGCTGGCGACTGCGCGGCTGGACTCGCTCTCGCGCGAGGGCGTGCGCGCCCTGGCGGCCATGCCGGCACGGCCCCCGGTGGGCGTGCGCCTGCGGCCGGCGGGCCTGGCGTTCAACCGCGCGCAGGGCCTGGCGCCGCGCGTGGGCGCGACGATCGGCCGGCTGGGCGGCGCGCTGCGGCTGGACACGGAGCTGGGAGCGGGGCTGGACGATCGGCGCGTCATGTGGGGCGCGGGCCTGAGCCTGCGCGGCGGGGCGGGCCTGACGCTGCGCGCGGGCGCCGCGCGCACGACGGCCGCGTTCGGCGGCGACGGCCGCACGGGGCAACGCTCGTGGTCGGCGCTGCTGTGGGGCGGCGACCCGAACCACTATTTCGACCGCACGGCGCTGGCGGTGTCGGCGCGCTGGCAGCACGGGCGCGCCGCCGCGCCGCGGGCGTGGCTGGAAACAGGGTGGTCGCAGGCGCGTGAGTTGCCGCTGGCGGTGCACCAGCGCTGGAACGCGCTGGGGCGCGGGCTGCGGCCGGACGGCATGTTGGCGGCCGACGCGGCGGACCTGCGCGCGCTGCGCCTGGACGGCGGCGCGCTGCTGGGCGCGCTGGCGGTGGGCGCGGGCGTGGCGTCGCTCAACGTGAGCCCGCGCGTGCCCGGGTGGTCCGGCGATGACGTGGACCTGGTGGGCTGGCACTGGTCCGCGCGCTGGCAGCGGCCCGACGCGCTGGGCAACCGCTGGACCGTGCGCGCGGGCGGACGGGGCGTCGACGGCGCGGCGCCGGCGCAGCACCGGGTGTGGCTGGGCGATTGGCGCGTTGACGGCGCCGAAGGCGGCTCGCTGTGCGGGTGGCCGGCCGGTTCGCTGCTGGGTGATCGCGGGGCGTGGGCCTCGCTGGAGTTGGACCTGAACGTGGACCCGTGGCGCGCGCTGCGGGTGCCGGGGCTGCGCGGGCTGCAGCTGCGGCCGCTCGTGTTCGCCGAGTGGGCCGGGGCGTGGGGTCGGGCGGGGGAGTCGTGGCCGGGCGCGGACGGCGTGGCAGCCGACGGGCGCGCCGGGGTGGGCGTGCGCGGGGACGGGGCCCCGCCGACGGGCTCGCGGGCGGATGTGGGCCTGGGGTTCAGCCGGCGGGTGGACCTGCCGCTGGTGGGGATCGGCAGCCGCGTGGAGCTGCGGGCGGCCCGGGCGGTGGGCGAGGCGGCCGGGGGGCAGGACTGGCGGTTCGTGGTGGGAATCGGGAGGTAGGGCGGGCTGGGGGGACTTGCGCCGGCGCAACAGGGACATCGCCGTCGGTGCGGGTCGCAGCATCGATGACGTATTGAAGGAAGCCGGCGTTCTGCTCGACGAGGGATGACTGGCCGAAAACCGGTCGTTCTTGACGCTGCCGGGGCCGCCGCTTATAATGGGTGCCGCTTCAAGCGGGCCCGCCCGTGCCCCCGTGACATGGGCGGGACTGTTTGTGGCCGCGGAATCCGGTTCCTCGGTAGCTCAATGGTAGAGCATGCGGCTGTTAACCGCAGGGTTGTAGGTTCGAGCCCTACCCGAGGAGCCAATTGTTCCAGGATTCGAACGGACCTCGGTTTGGTAACGCATACCAGACCTCGACGGTCCGACGATCCCTGATGAGGACCTTCTTTACCACACGGTGGAGAAGGTCCTTTCGTTGAGCGGTGGTGCCGGCCGCCATCACCTTCTCGAACTCGCCGACGACGGACGCGAGCATCTCGCGGTCGATCGCGGGTAGGTCCAGCCTCTGCCGGCGGGCCTCGAGATCCGCCCTCTGCGCCTCCAACTCCTCCAGCCGCCCGCGGAGATCCAGGACCTTCTCGTTGCAGAGGTCGGGGCTGAGCTTCCCGGCTTCGAACGCATTGAAGTAGCGATCCGTCGCCGCCTGGACCTTGGCGACCTCCGCCAGGTTCCCTTCGATCTCCTTCTCGATGTCGGGCCGCTCGGCGGCAAGCCGCTTGTTGGCCTCCTCCCAGACTCGGCCCATGAACTGCTCGTCGAGGAACATCGCCTTGATGTCGTGGAGGATCGCGCCGTCCAAGAGGTCCGCCCTGACGTAGTCCTGATCGCACTCCTGGTAGTTGAACCGCTTGGAGCAGACGTAGTAGAGAACGGCGACGCCATTCTTGCTGCCGCCGCCTCCGAACATGTGGCTCCCGCACTTCCCACACTTGATGACCCCGGTGAGGAGCCGATCCTCGCCGTGGCGGAACTGGCGTCCCTTCAGATCCTCGTTCCGCTCATCGAGGACCTCCTGCGCATTCCGGAAGAGCTCCTCTGAGACCAGCGGATCGTGGGTGCCGTCGTAGAGGATCTCGCGCCACCGGATCTTGCCGATGTAGACCGGGTTCTTG
>JAYRFB010000165.1:0-16603 GCA_041908585.1 Candidatus Krumholzibacteriia bacterium | reverse complement strand
GGATCGGGTTGAGGTAGCCCCTCAGCGCGACCGACAGCCCCAGCTCCGTCGTCGCCCACGCCGCCAGTTCCAGGGCAGCGCCCGGTGTGGTGCCCTGCGCCAGCGACCGCTGCGATGCGGCCTGGATGACCGGGCCGTCGGCCACCGGGTCGCTGAACGGCACGCCGAGCTCGACCAGCGCGCAGCCGGACTCCTGCACACCCCGCAGGGCGGCGCGGCAGCGCTCGGCGTCCGGGTAGCCCGCCGTCAGGAACGGCACCAGCGGCCGCTCTCCCCGCGCACGCAGCGTGCTCGCCAGTTCAGCCAGCCGTCCCATGTCCGCCCCCTCCGCCGGCGCCGGGCCCGCCGTCGTGCATGTCCTTGTCGCCGCGCCCGGACAGGTTGACGATCACCACGAGCGGGTATTCGTCAGCGTCGGACGGGCGTCGCGCGCGCAGGGCGGCCAGCGCGGCCCGGTCGCCCAGCAGCCTTCGGCAGTACGCCAGCGCGTGGCTCGATTCCAGCGCCGGAATGATGCCCTCGAGGCGACAGAGATCACCGAACGCGGACAGCGCCTCATCGTCGTCGACGCGCTCGTAGGCGACGCGTCCGGTGTCCTTCCACCAGCTGTGCTCGGGGCCGACCCCCGGGTAGTCGAGGCCGGCGGCCAGCGAGTGCGCCGGCAGCACCTGGCCGTTCTCGTCCTGCAGGAGGTAGCTGAGCGAGCCGTGCAGCACGCCGGGTGTGCCCAGCGCCAAAGCCGCCGAATGCCCCTGCGCGCCGCCGCCGGCCTCGACGCCGATCAGTGCAACCGGGTCGTCCAGGAATCCCGCGAACAGGCCGGCCGCGTTGCTGCCGCCGCCGACGCAGGCGATCGCGGCGTCCGGCAGGCGTCCTTCGCGCGCGAGCACCTGCCGGCGCGCCTCGGTGCCGATCACGGACTGGAAGTCACGGACCAGCGACGGGTAGGGGTGGGGCCCCACGGTCGAGCCGATGATGTAGTGGCTGTCCGCCACGTTGGTGACCCAGTCGCGGATCGCCTCGCTGGTGGCGTCCTTCAACGTGCGGGCGCCGCTGCGCACGGGCACGACCTCGGCGCCAAGCAGGCGCATGCGGCGCACGTTCGGCGCCTGGCGCGCCATGTCGACCTCGCCCATGTAGACGGTGCAGGCCAGGCCGGCCAGCGCCGCCACCGTGGCCGTGGCCACGCCGTGCTGGCCGGCGCCGGTCTCGGCGATGAGCCGCCGCTTGCCCATGCGCCGCGCCAGCAGCACCTGGCCCAGGCAGTTGTTGATCTTGTGGGCGCCCGTGTGGTTGAGGTCCTCGCGCTTGAGCCACACGCGCGTGTCGCCGCCCCAGGCGGCCTCCAGCCGCCGCGCCCGGTAGAGCGGCGTGGGGCGCCCGCTGTAGTCGGCCAGCAGGTCGGCCAGCTCCGACTGGAAGCCCGCCTCGGACCGCGCCGCCAGCCAGGCCGATTCCAGCGCCGCCAGGCACGGCATCAACGTCTCGGGCACGTATTGCCCGCCGTAGGGCCCGAAGCGGCCGTGGCGCCCGGCGTCGGCACGGGCCGCCGGGCCGCGCCCCGCGGCCGCCAGGAACGCCTCGACGCGGCGCGGGTCCTTGCGGCCGGGCTTGCCTTCCACGCCGCGGCAGGTGTCGACGCCCCAGGGCCGGGCCTGCGCCAGCACGGCCGCCACGTCGTCGGGGCCCAGACCTCCCGCCACCAGGACCCGCGAGCCTCCCTGCGCCAGCCGCCGGGCCGCGGCGACCACCGCGTCGCGGGCCGTGCCCGGTGCCACGGACTTGGCGGGGTCGACCAGGAGGTAGGCCGCCCCGGCGTGCGCGGCGGCCGCGCCGTCGGCGACTTGCCCCGGTTCCAGGGCGCGGATGACGGGTGCGCCGGTCGCCTCCGTCACCGCGCCGGCGAAGGCCGCGGGCTCGTCGCCGTGGAGCTGCACCAGGTCGAGGTCGGCCGCCGCCACGGCGGCCACGACGAACGCCAGGTCCTGGTCGCGGAAGACGCCGGCCAGGCGCGCGTCAGGTACCGCGGCGCGGATCGCGCCGGCTGTGGCCAGGTCGACCTGCCGCGGGCTCGGCGCGAAGACCAGGCCCAGCACGTCGGCACCGGCGGCCTGCGCGTGCCGCGCATCGTCCGCGTCGGTCAGGCCGCAGATCTTGACCAGCGGCGCCCCGGACGCCCGCCTGCCGGCCAGCACGGCGACGGTGTCGCCGGGGTCAGGACTGCGCAGCAGCGCGTGTCCGATCAGGAAGGCGTCGGCGCCGGCGCGCTGCAGGCGCTCGAGGTCGGCCGGCTCGTAGAGCCCGCTCTCGGCCACGCGGATCGTGCCCGGCGGCAGCAGCGGCAGCAGGCGCTCACCGCGGCCCAGGTCGGTGCGCAGCGCCGCCAGGTCGCGGTTGTTGACGCCCACCAGGATCGCGTCCGCGCCCATGGCCAGCTCGAGGTCGCGCTCGTCGTGGCACTCGACAAGCGCGTCCAGGCCCAGTGCCCGCGCGTGAGCCAGCAACAGGGACAGCGAGCGCTCGTCCAGCCAGCGCGCGATGAGCAGCACCGCGTCGGCGCCGGCCTCCCAGGCGGCGTCGATCTGCACCCGGTCCAGCACGAAGTCCTTGGCGATGACCGGCAGCCCGGCCGTCCTTGCGGCGGCCAGGTCGGCCAGCGAGGTCCCGAAGTGCGCCTGGTCCACGACGACCGAGATCGCCGCCGCGCCGCCGCGCCGGTAGGCACGGGCCAGGCGATCCACCGGCGCCTTCAACTCGTAGCCCGGATGGCTCGGGGCCCTGCCCTTGATCTCGGCGATCAGGCGGCGGCCGCCGCGCAGCGCCGCCGCGAAGTCGCGTACCGGCGTCCCCTCGGCGCGCCGCGGCGGCCGGGCCGCATGACGCTCGCGCAGCGCGGCGATCTCTGCAAGCTTGAGCGGTCGGACCTGCTCGAGGAAGCTCATGCGCCCACCTCCGACAGGCCCGGTCCTGCCGTCGCCGCGGCCAGCCGACGCAGCAGGCGCAGGGCGCTCCCGGAACCGAGCGCCGCGCGCGCCAGGGCGACGCCCGCGCGGAAGTCGGGCGCGCGGCCGGCCAGCACGGCGACGAAGCCGGCATTCAGCGCGACCGCATCGGCCGCCGGTCCCGGCCGGCCTTCCAGCACGGCAGTGATGATCGCCGCGTTCTCGGCCGGCGTGCCGCCGGCCAGATCGGCGGGCTCGCAACGGGCCACGCCGGCATCGGCGGGATCGAAGGTGAAAGCCCGCACGACGCCGCGCCGCAGCTCGGCCACGCGCGTCGGGCCGAGCGGCGACACCTCGTCGAGGCCACCCGCTCCGTGCACCACGAAGGCGCGGCGCGAGCCGAGCGCGCCCAGCACGCGCGCCAGCGGCTCGCACAGCGATGCGTCGTAGACCCCCAGCAGCTGCAGCTCGGCGCCCGCCGGGTTGGTCAGCGGCCCCAGGACGTTGAAGACCGTGCGCACGCCCAACTCGCGACGCACCGGGCCCGCGTGACGCATTGCCGGGTGCAGCCGCGGCGCGAAGAGGAAGGCGAGGCCCAGCTCGTCCAGCAGCTGTCCGGCGCGGGCCGCATCCAGGTCCACGTTCACGCCCATGGCCTCCAGGACGTCGGCGCTGCCGCTGCGCGAGGAGACGGCACGGTTGCCGTGCTTGGCCACGGGGATGCCCATGCCGGCGGCGACCAGCGCCGTCGCCGTCGAGATGTTGAAGGTGCCGCTGCCGTCGCCGCCGGTGCCGCAGGTGTCGACCAGGCCGTCCCGCCGGCAGCGAACCGGCACCGCGCCGGCACGCATCGCCTCGGCGAAGCCGGTGATCTCCTCGACGGTCTCACCGCGGGCGCGCAGCGCCGCGAGCAGTCCGCCGAGCCGTGCCGGCGGCACCGACCCGGCCATGACCGCCGCCATCAGGCCGCGCGCCCCCTCGCGGCCCAGCTCCCGCCCGGCGATGACCGCCTCGAGCGCCGCCAGCGAGGGCTCGAGCGCCTGTCCCGTGACGACCTCACGCATGACGACCTCCGGCGGCGCGCACGGCGCCCAGGAAGTTGGCGAGCAGGAGCCGGCCCTCGACCGTCAGGATGGACTCGGGATGGAACTGCACGCCCTCGACCGCGTGCTCGGCGTGCCGCACGCCCATGATCTCGCCCTCGGCGGTGTAGGCGGACACGCGCAGCGAGGCGGGAAGGTCGGCCTCCGCCGCGATCAGCGAATGGTACCGCGCCGCCTCGAAGGGGTTGGGCAGCCCGGCGTAGATGCCGGCGCCGTCGTGGTAGACTCGGCTGGTGCGGCCGTGCACGGGGCGCGCCGCGCGGACCACGCTGCCGCCGGCCGCGTGCACGATGCACTGGTGCCCCAGGCAAACGCCCAGCACCGGCACGCGGCCGCTGAACGCCTCGATGAGGTCCAGGCTCACGCCGGCATCGCGCGGCCCGCCGGGACCGGGGGAGACGACCAGGGCGGCTGGATGCAGCGCCTCGGCCCCGGCCACGGAGATCGCGTCGTTGCGCACGACGTGGACGTCGGCTCCCTGGCTGCCCAGCGCCTGGACCAGGTTCCAGGTGAACGAGTCGTAGTTGTCGACCAGGAGGATCATCTCAGCGCTCACCTCCGGCCAGGCGGACCGCGCGGGCCAGGGCGCCCATCTTGTCCAGCGTCTCCTGGTGTTCCCGGGCCGGGTCCGAGTCGGCGACGATGCCGGCGCCGGCCTGCACGCTGAACCGGCCGTCCCGGCACAGCAGCGTGCGGATGGCGATGCACATGTCCATGTCTCCCGCCTGGCCGAAGTAGCCGACGGCGCCCGCGTAGTGCCCGCGACGCCGGCCCTCGAGCTCGCTGATGATCTGCATCGCCCGGATCTTGGGGGCACCGGTGACGGTGCCCGCCGGGAAGGCGGCCCGCAGCGCGTCGAACATGTCCAGGCCGGGCAGCAGCTCGCCCGAGACGCGCGAGACCAGGTGCATCACGTGGCTGTAGCGCTCGACGGTCATGAAGTCGTCGACGCTCACCGAACCCAGGCGGCAGACGCGGCCGAGGTCGTTGCGGCCCAGGTCGACCAGCATCACGTGCTCGGCGCGCTCCTTGGGGTCGGCCAGCAGGTCGGCCGCCAGCGCATTGTCCGCGGCCGCGCTGTCGCCGCGCGGCCGCGTGCCGGCGATGGGGTTGACCTGAAGCCGGCCGTCGTGCAGGCGCACGAGCATCTCCGGCGACGAGCCCACCAGCTGGTGGTCCCCGAAATCCAGGTAGAACAGGTACGGACTCGGGTTGAGGATGCGCAGCGCCCGGTAGACCGCGAACGGCGGCGCCGTCGCGGGACCAGCCAGGCGCTGGCTGAGCACGATCTGGAAGGCGTCGCCGGCCAGGATGTGCTCCTGGGCGCGGCGGACGCGATCCATGAACTCGTCGCGCGTGACGTCGGCGCGCAGGCCGTGGGCGCCCGGGTCCGGCCCGTCGGCACCGTTGGGCAGCACCGGGGCGCCGCGCCGGGCGGCCGCCGGCAGGGGCGCCGCGAGCAGCCCGAGCAACTCGTCGCAGCGCGCCTGAGCGCGGTCGCGCGCCATTGCCGAGGCGTCGGCCGGCAACACCAGGACCTCCAGCTCGCTGCGGGCATGATCGAACACGACCATCGCGCGCGGTACGATGAAGTGGAACGCCGGCAGCCCGTCGCCGCCACCAGCGGGCAGCGGAATGCCGTCGAAGAGCCGGACCAGGTCGTAACCCAGGTAGCCGACGGCGCCGCCCAGCGGCGGCGGCAGCGGGCGATCGGGCGACGCGGCCAGCGGCGAGCGCGACAGCTCGGTCCGCAGCGCGGACAGCGGGTCGGCCGGGTCCAGCGGGAGGTCGGCCCTGCGCGTGACTTCGTCGTCCCGCCGGGTGATCGTGACCACATCGTCCCGCAGCGTCAGCTCGGTGCCCGGGTCCAGGCCGATGAACGAGTAGCGCCCCATCTGCAGCCCGCGCTCGACACTCTCCAGCAGGAACGCCGCGCCCCGGCTCTCGAGCTTGAGGAACACCGAGACGGGGGTCTCGAGGTCGGCCGGGATCACCGTGCGCACCGGCGCCAGGGGCGGCGGGGCCCCCGGACCTGCGGCGCTGGTTCGACTCGTTCCATCCATGCTGCGGCTCGCTTCCTTCTGGCTGCCAGTGGGTTCCGTCGGCGCCACGGCCCTCCGCCGCGACCTGCCCTGGAAATCGAAAACCCGTCATCCGGGGGATGACGGGCTCGGTGTCGGCTCGGTGTCGCGGGTCAGGTCAGGTCGTCCCTCCACGCGCGCCACGGCCGGGCTCCGGGCCCGTCATCGGCCAGCGCCACCAACGCCACGCACCGCCGAGGCCCTGGCGGGCCGCGGCGCGCGGAAGGTGGTTGCGGCAGATGGACATCCGGGACCCCTGCTTGGTTTGCCCTGGCTTGCCGGCGCGAACGGCCCGGGGGCGGTCCGCGATCTGGGATTGATCTTAACGTGATTCGGAGCTCGTGTCAATGGATTGCGCGGCCGGGCGGCCCCGGAATCCAGTTCGAAATCATGCCAAGGCGATGAGTGTTTGGCTAAACCGGTCCGCTGAAAGGTCGATATCGCCGGGGAGATCGCAGTCCGGCCCCTTGTGCGGGCCTTCGCCCGGAGGAATGCACTCGTGTCCACCGCCATCGCGCCACCAGGACGTGACCCCGCCGACACGGGTGAAGGTGCGACTGCCCAGGCTCACCAGGAGATCGCCGCGATCCTGGTCGAGGCCGGCCTCGTCGGCGAGCCCGACATCGCCTACGCGCTCCGCGTGCAGTCCCGCCTGGCCAGCCCCCGCTCGCTGGTGCTGGTGCTGCAGGACCTGGGGCTGGTGACGCCCCAGGCCTTGCGCGAGACCCTCACCCGCAACCGCGTCAAGCTGCGGCTGGGAACGCTGCTGCTCGAGCTCGGCATCATCTCGGCGCCCGACCTGCAGGCGGCCGTAGCGCTGCAGAAGGAGTCGCCGGGGCGCCGGCTGGGCGAGGTCCTGGTCGAGAACCACTTCATCTCCGAGGACAACCTGCTCAAGGTCCTCTCGGCACAGCTCGGGCTGGGCTACCTGGAACTGGAGCGGCTGCCCACCGATCGCGCCATGCTCGCCCGCTTCAAGCCGGCGTGGTTCGCGCGGCACCAGGCGTACCCGTTCCGCGACCAGAACGGTGGCCTGATGCTGGCCATCGCCGACCCGCTCGCAGGCGAGCCGGTCGCCGAGGCCTCACGCACGCTGGCGGAGGCGGTCACGCCGTGCCTCGTGCGCCGGCACGTCCTGGACCAGGCGTTGCGGTCGGTGACCAGCGCGTCAGAGGGCGCCGGCCGACTGGAGAACGAGGGCGCCCAGGTCCAGGCGGTGCAGCGGATCATCGCCGAGGCCATCGCCCAGCGCGCCAGCGACATCCACATCGAGCCCATGTCCGATCGCCTGCGCGTCCGCTTCCGCCAGGACGGCGTGCTGGTCCAGCACGCGGACCTGCCGCTCGAGTCGGCGCGCGCGCTCACCAGCCGGATCAAGGTGCTTGCGGGCGCCGATATCGCCGAGCGGCGCCGGCACCAGGACGGCCGCATGCTCTTCGAGCACGAGGGGGCAAGCCTGGACCTGCGCGTGTCGTTCTACTCGACGATCCACGGCGAGAAGATCGTCCTGCGCCTGCTCAACAACCGCAGCAACCTGCTCGACGTGAACGACATCGGCATGTCGCCGCGCATGCTCCAGCGCTTCCGCGACGACGTGCTGGACGTGCCCAGCGGCGTCGTCCTGGTCACCGGACCGACCGGCTCCGGCAAGACGACGACGCTGTATGGCGCCATCAACTACCTCAACAGCATCAACACGAGCATCATCACCGCCGAGGACCCGGTCGAGTACGTGATCAACGGCATCAACCAGTGCTCGATCAACCCGAAGATCAGCATCACCTACGAGGAGACCCTGCGCCACATCGTGCGGCAGGACCCGGACGTGATCGTCATCGGCGAGATCCGCGACCGCTTCTCCGCGGACACGGCGATCCAGGCGGCCCTCACCGGCCACAAGGTGCTGACGACGTTCCACACCGAGGACTCCATCGGCGGCCTGCTGCGGCTGCTGCACATGGACATCGAGGCGTTCCTGATCTCGTCGACGGTGGTCAGCGTCCTGGCCCAGCGGCTGCTGCGCCGGGTCTGCCCCGAGTGCCGGCAGGACCATGTCCTGACCCCCGACGAGATCCGCCGCCTCGGCTACCAGCCACGCGAGGTGACGCGCCTCGTGTTCGCGCGCGGCACCGGCTGCAGCGCCTGCCGCTACCTGGGCTACAAGGGACGACTGGCCGTGTTCGAGCTGCTTATCCTCAACGAGCAGGTCAAGGACGCGCTGATCCAGCGGCGGACCAGCTACGAGATCCGTCGCATCAGCATGGAAAGCACCGGCCTGGTCTCGCTCCTGGAGGACGGAATCTACAAGGCCAGCGAGGGCCTGACGTCGTTCGAGGAGATCATCCGGACCCTGCCCCGGCTCGCGCGCCCGCGGCCGCTGCAGGAGCTCCACAGGTTGCAGGGGGTCCTGCGATGAGCGGCACGCGTTCCCTGTTGGCGATGATCGAGGAACGCATCGCCACCGGTCGTTTCGACCTCCCTGCGCGCAGCGGGGTCGCGACCGAACTGCACCGGCTCGTGGCCGACCCGGACGTGGACCTGGCCCGGGTCGCGGCGCTCATCGGCGGTGACGCGGCCTTGACGGGCGAGGTCCTGCGCGCCGCCAACAGCGCCCTCTACGCCGGACTGTCCAAGGTGGCGACCGTCCGCGAGGCTTCGGTGCGCCTGGGCACGGCCCAGCTCCTGAGGGTCGCCGTCCAGGCCTGCGAGAAGCAGCAGTACTGCGCCGTCTCGCCGACGCTGCAGGCGCTCATGGAGCCGCTGTGGCAGCACTCGCAGGCGGCAGCGCATGGCGCGGCGTGGCTGGCGCGGAAGCTGGGTTACCGTGACCTCGAGCAGGTGGCATTCGTCGGCGGCCTGCTCCACGACGTCGGCAAGCTGCTCCTGATCAAGGTGATCGAGGACGTAAGTGTGGAGGAGGGCCTCGGCGAGGGCCTGTCCGAGCCGTTGGTGCTGGAGATCCTCGATTCGGCGCACACGACGCGCGGCTTCGACCTGGCGCGCGCCTGGGGGCTGCCGGACGAGTACGCGCTGCTGATCCGCGACCACCACCTGGAGGACCTGACGCAGTCAGGCACGCTGCTGAACCTGGTCTCGCTGGCCAACAAGGCCTGCCGGCGGCTCGGGATCGGCATCGCGACCGACCCGTCGCTCGTGCTGGCCGTGACCGAGGAGGCCGCGACGCTCGGGGCGGGCGACATCGTCCTGGCGCAGCTCATGGTCGAGCTCGAGGACCTGGCAGCCGCGGGCGAGGCCCTCGGGTCCGCTCCCCGCTGACGTCGGCGCGTCGATGGCGCCAGCCACAGGAAACGGGAGGGACCGCCGACGGGCGGTCCCTCCTCGCATCGGACCCTGTCAGGGCCCTACTTGACGAGCGAGGCCTTCACCGACTGCTCGACGCCGTCGGCCGACAGCCGGAACAGGTACACGCCGCTCGACGCGGGCTGGCCGTGCGCGTCGAGACCGTCCCAGGCCACGGCCTGCGGACCGGCGGCCACGATCCCGTCGACCAGCTCGCGCACCAGGCGCCCGGACAGGTCGTACACGCGCAGCGCGGCGCGGCCGGCGCGGGCCAGCTCGAAGCGCACCGTCGTGGACGGGTTGAACGGGTTGGGGTGGACCCCGTCCAGCCGGGTCAGCGCCGGCAGGTCGCCCGCGCCGCTGGAGTTGTCGATCCCCACGCCCTGGATCAGGAAGGTGTCGAAATGGAAGCCGTCCCTGACCGTCGAGGAGTCCGTGCGCAGGACGAACTGGAAGCGGACGTCTCCCAGGCCCAGCCAAGGGGCCAGGTCGACCGTCTCGGTGACCCACGAAGCCTGCGTGCCCTCGTACCAGGGGCCCACGGTCTGCACGCCCTGTCCGCTCGGAGCCTGGGTGCGGGTCGCGGCCACCGGCGTCCACGGGCCGCCTCCCGTCGAGACCTGCAGCTGGACGCCGTCCCAGTTGGTCTCCAGGTTCCACTTGGCGCGGTAGGTCAGGCTGCCTGAGACGAGGTCGGACAGGTCGGCGCCGGTCGTCATCGTGCAGTATTTCGTCGAGCTGTTCACGTAGTTGCCGACCGGACTGTCCGTCATCTCCCAGGCCGTGCCGTCGGCTCCCGGCGCCAGCAGCCCCCAGGTGCCGGACCAGCCCGTCGCCTGCCCGTCGTCGAAGTTCGTCGCGAACGGGGTCATCGTGATCGACTGCGCCAGGTACATCGTCGGCGCGGTGATCGTCGCGGCATTCACCGTCACGACCTGGTTGGCGGTGGCGCGGCCGGTGAAGGTGTAGACCAGCCGGTAGTCGCCGTACTCGAGGTCGTTGACGTCGTAGCTGCCGTCGGCGCCCGCGGTGACCGAGGTCACCAGGGCGTTCAGCGGGTGCGTGTAGACCTGGACGCTCGCAGCCAGCGGTGCGCCGCCGACCGCCAGCACCACGCCGCTCACGTCGCCGCGCGCGGTCGGCTGCATCACCACGTTGAGCACCGTGGGAGTGCCCCAGGTCGTCGCGACGCCGCTGATCGTCTGCGTGATGTAGCCGGGCGCCGAGAAGGTCAGCTGGTACGTGCCGCTGTCCAGCAGCTTGTAGTAGTCGCCGTGCTCGCCGTCGGTGGTCACGGCCTTGTCGTTGCCCGTGATCGTGACGGTGGCCTCGAGCGGATTGCCGGTGTCGCCGGCCGTCACCACGCCGTTGATGCCGTACCGCGCGGCCTTGACGTAGTGCATCATGCCTTCACGATTCTCGTTCCAGAAGGTCACGAGCGTGCTGGCCGAGGGCCACTTCGTGTTGGAGACCTCGATGGTGGTGTCGATGCACCCGGTCTGGTCGTAGCTCCAGTCCTGCAGCGTGCCCGTGGCCACATACCAGTCGGCGCCGTTGGTGATGCCCTGCGGGAAGGAGCCGTTGTACATCGGCAGGTTGTAGGTCGAGTACTCCAGGCTCAGCTTGCGCAGCGCGGCATCGTCCGGCGCCAGCGTGTAGGTCCAGTCCCAGAGGTAGTTCATGACCAGCGCGCCACCGTGGTAGTTGGCGCTGATCACGAAATCGTGCGCGTTGGCGTAGGCCATGAACGACTGGTTCTCCGACTCGACCGTCGGGTGCGTGCCGGCGGGCTCGGGGAAGTTCCGGTTGAGGTCCTCGCCGTTCGCGTTGTACCGCTGCACAAGGTAGGTGCCGTCCGGGTTGTGGTCCGGCATCAGGTGGATCTCGTAGTTGTCGACCAGGTTCGTGACATCCTCGCGCCCGGCCACGCCGTAGTTGCTGAGCAGGTAGTTGGCGAAGTCCAGCGTCAGCACCATGCCGGTGACCTCGTCGCCGTGCATGGTCGAACTCAGCCGCACCTCGGGCTCGGCCTCGGTGTCGTTGACGTTGTCGCTGATCACGATGCCCCACAATGCGCGGCCCTGGATGCTGGTGCCCCATTGGAACGTCCGGGCGCGCGTCGGGTGTGCCGCCGCCAGGTCAGCCAGGATCTGCCCGATCTCGGCGTGCGTCGGGTACACGCTCAGGGGGAAGGTGAACACCTTCTCGCCGGACGGCGCCGTCTCGCGCGCGGCCCAGGCCTTCTCGGCCGCCTCGCGTCCCTCGCGATCGAGGTCGCGCAGGACCACCGGCCGCCAGCCGGCTGCCAGCAGGTCCGCATGTTCCTGGTCGGTCACGCGGACCTGGACTGCCACCTTCTCGATCTTGCGATCCGGACCTTCGTACGTGACCTGCACGTCCTCGCGTCCGAAGCGGCTCAACGGCACGGCGCGAAGCAGGGCCTCGAGCTCCTCGCGGTCGCCCAGCTCGATGCGGACCGGGTGGTCGGTCCAGACCGCCGGCTGCCACTGGGCCTGGGCGCGGGCAGCGGCCAGGGCGGCGGGCGAGATCGGCTCCCAGGCGGGTGCGGGGGCGGCCGGCGCCATGGCGGCGGTCGCGAGCAGGAGCAGGCACAGGGCGGGCAGCCAAAGTCGGCGCGGCGCCTGGTGGCGGGGCAACGGGCGAAGATTGCGGTTCATCGCGAGGATCTCCCCGGTAGAGGTGGCCCGGGCGGCAGGGCCGTGGGCGGGCACTTTGGGACAGGGTTCTGGTCACGCGCATCGCGGCAGCGCGTGAGTTACCGAGACTAATGATAACCGCCCGCGGTCACGGATTGGTCACGAATTCTCGGTGCCGGACCCGGCGGGGCCGGCGTGCGATGCGGCGGCAAGCAGGGGCGTGACCAGGTCGGCGGGGCGATCGGTCCCGTCACACCATTGCCGCAGGAGCATCTCGCTCAGCAGGATGGTGCCGATGGCAGGCCAGACCTCACGGCCGTGCCGCAGGTCGCCCAGCAGGGCAGCGACGCCCTCGCGCCGCCACAACCCGCGATCGAGCGACTGTTCGGACAGCAGGATCCCGTCGATGTAGCGCCGGACCCGCGGCCAACGACGGTACCACTGGCCGAAATAGGGGAACGAGCCCGTCTCGCGGGGATTGATGCGGCCCCCGCTGAGCCGGCACATGAGCTGGTGGACCCTGCGCCGACGCCAGATGCGCCCGATCGCCTCGTCGTAGTAGTGCGGTATGCCTGCCCGCACCGGGATCAGGACGCCGTCCTTCAGCCGAGGCACCGCGTCGAAGTTCGGCATGCAATCCAGGCCCCAGCGGATCTGGAGATTGCGGTCGGCCAGTCCCTCGGGTGCGAGCGTGCGGGCGAACGCCATGATCTCGCCGTCCAGGAACGGCGAGACGACATCGGTCCAGGGGGTGATCTGGCTGACCAGGTTCGGGACCCGGAAGCCCACGGTCACCGTCTCGAAGGTGAACTCGACCGTCTCGGCGAACGAGCCCGACCGCCACAGCTTGCGCTGCTGGGCTTCCAGCAGGCGCTCGCGGGAGGCTTCCATTGCGTCGGCGAGCGGCGGGGCCAGCGCCTGGCGCGCGCGCCCGGCGGGCCACCAGATCGCGTCCTTGATGGCGTCGCGGCTGGCCTGGAGCCGCGCGGCGGGTGTGGCGTCCAGGAGGTGCAGGCGCTCCTCGTAGCCGCCGATGATCCCCTCCCCGATGAGCCCGTGCAGCTGCGGACCGGCCGGGAGCGCGCCCGACAGTGCAGGTCCCAGGTAGTGCATGTGGTCGATGCCGGTCCGCCCCTCCGTAAACCAGGTGGCCGGCGCGAACCAGTCCGGCATCGACGCGCCGTCGATCAACAGCCGCTCATGCGGGAGGCCCAAGGCCTCGGCCACCCGGGCGGCCGTCGCGACCTCCAGCGAGTCGGGCTCACCGGCGGTGAAGCTCCGCAGACTCAGTCCCTCGCGAAGCGCGGCGCCCGCCACCAGGCGCGAATCGAGCCCACCGCTCAGGGCGACGCTGTACGCGCCGCGACCGGGCGATCCGGGCACAAGCCGATGCCTGCGCATGCCGCGCGCCACCATCCCGTCCAGTTCACGCACCACGCCGTCGTCCACGGGGCGCTCGTGCGCCCCCGGCACCCGCGGCAACGCGAGCTGCCGGCAGCCACCGGCGGCTGCCGCCAGGACGTGGTGCGCCGGCAGGCGGTGCACGCCGGCGATCAGGGTGCGGTCGCCCGGGGTGAACGCGAACCTCAGCAGTTCGGCCAGCACCTCGACGTCTGGCGCATCCTGACCGGGTTCGGCCAGGAACCGGAGCTCGGACGACACCAGCGTCGTCCCCTCGTGCTGCCGCCAATAGATTGCGTGGGCGCCGAATCGGTCGCTCTGGACAACAAGCGTGCCGGTCGCGGCATCCGCCCGGGCCAGCGCGAACACGCCGTGACGCTCGGGGGCGCCGTCGCTGCCGGGGGCGCGGTCCGCGGCGGCCATCTCCGCCGGCGACTCCAGCGCCTCGCTGCCGGCGCGCCAGCAGGTGCCGCTGGCCGCAACGAGTACCGTGCCGGCCGTCGCCACGCCACCCGAGGCGAAATGGCCATGATGGATCGCGGCGACGGCGGCGACCTCGTTGTCGCCGGACTCCAGGCGGTCGCCGGGCAGGCGACCGGCCAGCGCCTTCACCCGACGGTGAAACGCCTCGCGGCGGTGGGCGGGGAGCCCACGCGGATCGAAGACGAGGAAGATCCCGGCCAAAGCGTGCCCACCGTTCCCGCCGGACACAAAGGGTGATCCCGGCCGCGGAGTCCGGGCCGGGATGATATCGCCCTCATCATATTCCTGTCACAGCGAGTTGACCAGTCGGGCGCTCCGGATCGCTGTCCCGCAGCGGCCATTGCGAATGCGCCGGCGCTCTGGCATCATCGACCCGGGACGGCCCAGCGACCTCCACCCCGCGCCCCAGGAGCCCCATGTCCAGCACCATCGGCCGCCTGTTCCGCGTCACGACCTTCGGCGAATCGCACGGCCCGGCGGTCGGGGCGGTCGTCGACGGCTGCCCCCCGGGGCTGCCCCTGGACGAGGCCGTCGTCCAGGCCCAGCTGGACCGGCGGCGCCCCGGCCAGGGCGCCCTGACCACCGCGCGCGCGGAGCCCGACCGGGTCGAGATCCTCTCCGGCGTCGAGGGCGGCCTGACCCTGGGTACACCCATCGCCCTCGTGGTGCGCAACGCCGACAAGCGACCGCAGGACTACGCCGCGCTGGCGGCGGCGCCCCGGCCCTCGCACGCCGACTACACGGTGCAGCGCAAGTACGGCCTGCGTCCGGCCTCGGGTGGCGGTCGCGCCAGCGCGCGCGAGACGGTGGGGCGGGTGGCGGCTGGCGCCATCGCCGCGCACTGGCTGCGGGCGGCGCACGGCGTCGAGGTCGTGGCCTGGGTTGAGCAGGTGGCCGGGCTGGGGCCGGCAGCCGTCGACCCTCTTGCCGTCACCCACGCGGAGGTGGACGCCCACCCGACGCGTTGTCCGGACCCCGCGCTGGCCCCGAGCCTCGAAGCGGCCATCCTGGCTGCGAAAGCCGACGGCGACTCGGTCGGCGGCGTGATCGCCGGCGCCTGCCGTGGGCTCCCACCGGGCTGGGGAGAGCCCGTCTTCGACAAGCTGGAGGCCCTGCTGGCCCGTGCCTTCCTGTCGCTGCCGGCCACCAAGGGGTTCGAGGTGGGCTCGGGCTTCGCCGGGGCGGCGCTGCGCGGCTCGGAGCACAACGACCTCTTCGTGCCGCGCGACGGCGGCCTGGGCACGGCCACCAACCGCAGCGGCGGCGTGCAGGGCGGGATCAGCAACGGTGAACCGGTGACGTTCCGCGTCGCCTTCAAGCCGCCGGCCAGCATCGCGCGCGCGCAGCGCACCGCCGGCTACGATGGCGGGGAGCTGGACCTGGCGGGCGCCGGCCGCCACGATCCCTGCGTGCTGCCTCGCGCGGTGCCGATCGTCGAGGCCATGGCCGCGGTCGTGCTGGCGGACCTGGCGCTCATCCAGGCGTCGCTCATCCAGGCGTCGCTCGCCCAGGTGCCCAGGGGACCTGGCGCCCGGGCGTGAAGGTGCGGAGTAGCCGGCGGTGAGGGGCCGCCGCAAGGCGGTTCGCCGGCAGGGAGCCCGGGCTCAGGACTGCGGGCCGGGTGTGGCACCGGCGCCGCCGCGGGCGGGCTCGGCCGCCGCGGCCTCGGCGGCGCGGTCGCTGGCGCGGCGGTTGCGGCGCGCGGGACTGGCCTGGCGCCGGTAGACCCGCTCCAGTTCGGCCGTCAGCTCGTCCGGCGTCAGCCCACGGCGGATGTGGCCGCCGAATACGAGGCTGATCGCCCGCGTCTCCTCGGAGACCACCAGCACGATCGCGTCCGACTGCTCGCTGATGCCGATGGCGGCGCGGTGCCGCGTGCCCAGCACGTAGCCCAGCTCCTCGCGCTCGGTGATCGGCAGGATCACGGCGGCCGCCGCGATCCGGCTGCCGCTGATGATCACGGCCCCGTCGTGCAGCGGCCCGGGCACGGTGAAGATCGCCTCGAGTGTCGCCGCCGTGATCTCGGCGTCGAGGGTCACGCCCTTCTGGACCCAGTCGTTCAGGCGCACCTCGCGCTCGATCACGATCAACGCGCCGAGCCCGCGCTTGGACAGGCGGGTCACCGCCTTCAGCAGCTCCTGCTCGGCGGGTATCTCGCGCTGGCGGTTGAAGATGATCCCGTGACCAAGGCCCAGCGTGGTCAACGCCGACCTGAGCTCGGGCTGGAAGATGATGATGAACGCCACGACCCAGACCGTCTGCAGCGTGCCGATGATGCGGCCGACCACCATCATGCCCAGGGTCTGGGCGACGAACGACAGCACCAGCAACAGCCCGAGTCCGACGAACATCTGGATCACCCGCGTGTCCTTGATGAACACGATCAGGCGGTAGAGCAGGTAGGCCACGATGAGGATATCGAGGACGTCGATGAAGATGCTGCCGGAGACCTTTTCCCACATGGGCACAACCTAGCATCGGCCCGCGGGCCGCTCAACGGTGAAAAGCGGAACGCCGGCGTTCAGGTGCCGGCGATCGCCGCCAGCACGTCCAGGAACTGCCGCGACGCGGCCACGTCGTGTACGCGGACGACGGTGGCCCCGGACTGCCAGGCGGCAGCCAGCGCCGCCAGGCTG
>JAYRFB010000164.1:0-16810 GCA_041908585.1 Candidatus Krumholzibacteriia bacterium | reverse complement strand
GGCGAACGTGCCGCGCGCGGTACCGATGCCGACGGTGATCGCGCCGGGACGCGCGGTCGGCGCCTCGGCCGTGAACATCTGCAGCGTGAAGGCGCCGTCGGCAAACGCGCGCGTGGTGCCGTCGTCCTCGTACAGCTCGTAGCGCGAATCGCCGTGCGGATAGACGTCCAGCGTCAGCACGTCGGTGGGGACCTGGCCGTCGTAAAGCGATTCGGGATACATCGGCAGGATGGCGCCCGCCCGCACGAACACCGGCAGCTTCTCCAGCGTGACCGGTACGGCGAGGTCCACGCCGCCGGGGCCGGCCTCGGTGACCGTGCCGTCCCAGAAGTCGAGCCAGCGCCCCTCCGGCAGATGGATCCCTTCGCGCCAGCCGCCGCTGGCCTGCTGGCTGCGGTACACCGGCGCGACAAGCAGGTCGGGGCCCAGGCAGAACTGGTACGGATAGTCCTCGGTCCAGGCGTGGGGATCAGCGGGATGGTCCCACATCAGGCCGCGCACCAGCGGCGCACCGGTCTGCGAAGCGCGCCAGGCCAGCGTGTACATGTACGGCATCAGCCGCTGCTTCAGCTTGAGGTAGCGGCGATTGATCGAGCGGTACGGCTCGTCGAACCACCAGGGGTGCTTGCGCTCGGCCGCCGACCAGCCCGACATGCCCATCAGCACCGGCGTGAAGCACTTCCACTGCAGGTCGCGCGTGAACGTCTCGGGGCTGCCGCCGAAGATGCCGTCCACATCGCCGGTCGCATAGGCCTGGCCCGAAAGCCCCGAGCCGATGAGCGTCGGCACATGCCAGCGGATGTAGTCCCAGCTGCCGGACTGGTCGCCGGTCCAGGTCACGGCATGGCGCTGGATGCCGGCCCAGCCCATCACCGTCCACAGGAAGGGGCGCGCGTCCGAGTTGTCGAGGATGCCGCGCGCCGCGGCGAAATTGGCGTCCATCGCGTGCTGGTAGCCCTGGCCGGTCCAGGCCACGTCCAGCTTCTGCGCGCGCGTGCCGGCGGTGCCCACCTCCCAGGCGATCTTCTCGACGCCGTCCTCGGTCCACAGCCCGGTGTGGAAGCCCAGGGCGCGCAGGCTGTCGACGACGGCGGGCAGGCCGGTGTAGCCGCAGCCGTAGCCGTCGTTGGGCAGGATCCAGCCGCCGGGCATGTCGTGCTCGCGGTACTTCCGCGCCACGGACGACACGACGTCGATGGTCGTGCCGGTCGGCCCGTCGCTCCAGCCGGGCGGCACGGTGCCGGGCTTGTCGGCGTTGTCACGGTCGTTGTAGCAGTCGGCATCGCCGTACTCGAAGGCCCAGCGCGGCAGCAGCGGCACGCGGCCGGTCAGCCAGGTGTAGCGGCCCAGCACGTCGGCCAGGGTGGGACCGGTGAAGTAGTACGCGTCGAAGCGGTTCTCGCGGTGCCAGGTGGTCAGGTGGTCGGTGGAGCGGAAGTCGTAGTGGCCGTCGGTCCAGGTGTTGCGCAGCACGCCGTAGCCGGCGCTGCTCAGGTAGAACGGCGCGGGGTTGGGGCGGTCGCCTTCTTCCCAGCCGCCGGAGTAGGAGACCTCGAGCAGCTCGCCGGCGAATTCGTAGGCGCCGTTCTGCTGGCCGCCGCCGCAGAATCGCTCGCCCGCGCGCACGGCCAGGGTCTGCGAGCTGCCCTGTTTCGAGACCTCCAGGGGTTTGAGCTCGGTCCACAGTGGCGCCGCCTCGTCGACGCGGAACAGCTCCAGGCGCAGAGGCACGTGGTGCACGCGCAGCCTGAGGGCGCGCGTGGCGATGTCGTGGTGCCCTTCGGCCTTCGTGACCGTGACCGGGGCCGGCCGCATCTCGCGCGGCAGCACGATCGGCGCCTGGCCGCTGCCTTCGCTGGCCAGCCAGCCGCCCGGGCCCACCCACACGCGCAGCACGTCGTCGGCCGGGAACTCCAGGCGGATGACGTTGCCGCCGGTGTCGCCCAGGATCACCGCGCCGGTCTCCTCGCGCAGGCCGGCCAGGTCGCCGAGCGGTGCGGCGCCGGCAGCGACCGCCAGGAGCATGGTGATCACGACGTAAGCGGCAGGACAGGCAAGGCGATGGCGATTCACGTGATCCTCCGTGGCTGGCTGGAGCGTCCGGACGACATCCTACGCGATGGACCGGCCGCCGCGCCATCCCGCTTGGCAGCGACCGTCCGATGGGTTATCATTCCGGCGGTCCCGGTCCCAGGGGTTCTCCACCCCGCACGCGGCTCCGGGCCGTCCGCCGGCACGGGCCGGCTTTCCCGACGTACACGACAACCTGCGCCTGAAACGGATCCGCATGTCCGAAACCACTACCGGCGTCCTGGACCTCTCCCAGAAGGGGGACGGTTTCCTGCGCAACCCCGCCCGCTCGTTCCAGCCCTCGCCCGACGACGTGCTGGTCCCGCGGCAGGCCATCCAGAAGTTCGCCCTGGTGCACGGCGCCACCATCACCGGGCCGGTGAAGGCAGGCAAGCGCGCGCCCCAGCTCGTGGGCCTGGACACCATCTGCGGCGTGCCCTACGACCGCTACAAGAAGCGCACCCCCTTCGAGAAGCTGCTGGCGGTCAACCCGGACCGGCGCTTCCGCGTGGGCGACCACGGCGGCCCGACGATGCGCATCGTCGAGCTCTTCGCGCCCCTGGCCCGCGGCACGCGCGGCCTGATCGTGGCGCCGCCGCGCACGGGCAAGACGGTGATGCTCGAGGAGTTGACCAAGGCGATCTGCGCGGACTCCCCGGACTCGCGCGTGGTGGTGCTGCTGGTCGACGAGCGCCCCGAGGAAGTGACCCACTTCCGTCGCTCGGTCCCGGCCGAGGTGCTGGCCAGCAACAACGACCACAGCATCGAGTCGCACGTGAAGCTGTGCGAGCTGACCATGGCCCAGGTCCGCTGCGAGGCCGAGTGCGGCCACGATGTCGTGCTGCTGGTCGACAGCCTCACGCGCATGGCCCGCGCCTTCAACAACCGCGGCCCGGGCTCCGGCCGCACGCTCTCGGGCGGCCTCGATTCGCGCGCGATGGAAGTGCCCCGCAAGTTCTTCGGCATGGCCCGCAACGTGGAGGGCGGCGGCTCCATCACCGTCATCGCCACGGCCTTGATCGAGACCGGCTCGCGCCTGGACGACCTGATTTTCGAGGAGTTCAAGGGCACCGGCAACAGCGAGATCGTCCTGGACCGCCAGATGGCCGAGGCCCGCGTCTTCCCCGCCATCAACATCCGCACCAGCGGCACCCGCCGCGAAGAACTGCTCTACACCGAGGACCAGATCACCGCCCTGAACCTCCTGCGCAAGCGCGCCATCGCCGTGCCGCCACGCCAGGCGATGGAGGGCATGCTCAAGCTGATGGAGAAGTACCCCTCCAACGACGCGCTGCTGGCGGGACTCAAGAGCCTGCCCGGCGTGTAGCATGAACGCCGGCGACGCGCGCGCCCAGCTGGACGCCCTGGCCCGACGGTGGGTCGAGGCGGGCTGGAGCGCGGGTGGCCCCGGCGCGCCGCCTGCCGGCGCCATCGTCGACGAGCTGCATCATCCCGACTTCATCGACCACGACAGCGGCGGGCGCGCGGCGGACAACGCCGGGTTCCGCGCGGGCATCGTGGCGTTGCTGGAGGCGTTCCCGGACCTGGTGGCCACGGCTTGCGAGGTGGTGGTGGAGGGGAGCGCTGCCTGTGCCACTTGCGCCGGCGCAAGCGGTACGGTGGCGGTGCGGTGGACCGCCGTCGGCACGCACCGCGGGTCCTACCTCGGGGCCGCGCCGACCGGGCGCCGGGTTCCCTTCAAGGGGATCGAGATCATCCGGGTGCGCGAGGGACGGATCGTGGAGAGGTGGGGAGAGTGGGATGGGTTCGAGCTGTTGGCGCAACTGGGGCGGTTGCCGGAGTTGAGGTGACGTGGTGGATTTGGAGCTGGGCGCCTGCCACCGTCGATATCGAGGGTGCTGATGAGGCTCACAACTATCGCGCTGAGCCGGTGTCTTGTGGGCCTCTGTGCCCTTGCCACAGGCTGCGCGACCTATCGCCCTGTCACCATCCCGTCGGCGACCACCGAAGCCGCGTCTCCCGAGGCTGCCCCCACGATCTATGAGGGTGACGCGGTCCGCATCACGCTCGTCTCGGGGAAGGAACTGTCCGGGAAGGTCCTCTGGGTGTCGGGCACGGCGCTGGGGCTGAACCGCGGCGGGAACTACGACTACGAGGAGCGTGTCATCAGCTTCGCGGAGATCGAGTCGCTCACCTATCGGAGCCAGTCGGACGGTCAGATCGAGTTGGGCTGGTTCGCGGCCATCGGGGCGGCTCTCGTGGCTTCAGTGTACTTCGTGCTGCGCAACCTGCGCCTGAATTGAGGCGCGGCGACGCGCGCCGTTCGCAGTTATCCTTCGCCGATCGGGATGGCTCGCAGTTCGTGCGCGGCTCCCAGCTTGTACCCGCTCGAGAGGTGACGATCGATGACCACCCCCGCCGACACCATCATCGACCTGTACCAGGCGTTCGCGCGCGGCGACGTGCCCACCGTGCTGGCGGCATTCTCGCCAGGCATCAACTGGACCGAGGCGGAGGGCTTTCCGTACGGCGGCACCTATGTCGGTCCCGACGCCGTCCTGCAGAACGTCTTCGCGAGGCTCGGCTCCGAGTGGGACGGCTTCGCCGCCGAGCCGCATGAGTTCGTCGCCAGCGCCGACACCGTGGTTGCCCTGGGCGAGTACAGCGGGACCTACAGGGCCACCGGCAAGAGCTTCAAGGCACCGTTCGCGCACGTCTGGAAGTTCAGCGGGGGTCTGGTCGTTTCCTTCACGCAGCACACCGACACGGCGGTGGTGCAGCGCGCGCTACGCTAGGAGCGCCGCCGTGCGCCACGACGAGCCGATAGGCGGACGTCGGGGCGCCATCGCGAACTCCATCGAAGGCGCGTGTGCCGTATGCCAGCCCGGACGTGGGAGCCGGCACTCGTCCTGACCCTGGACAGGTCCTGCCGGGCAAGAGAGCCGATTCAGGGTAACCCCGCGCGGCGCTTGCAGTTCAACAGCCCGGACCTGAACGGCGACATGTCGGTCGACGTGGCAGGGAGCGTTGTTGTTGCCGCGGGTCGTTTCATGGTATCCTTCGCGGACAGCGACCGGTCACCGATCGGGACCTGCGGATGCATGTGCCATGGCCTATGCAGCGCCGCCCGGACAACGGACGTCGTATGGATCGAGGATGCGATGAGGTTCTTGCGATCCGTCGCGGCACTCGCGGCTTCATGCCTGATCCTGGCCGTACCCGAGGTTCGCGCCACGCCTGCCATCGGCGTCCACTTCGACTCGATTGCCTTCCAAGCCACGGCTCGCTGCGCACCGTTCGTGCCGGTGTCGGCATACATCCTGCTGACGGATTCTCCCGTGACGTCAGTGGAAGGCGTGCGACTGGGCTACGACCTCATCCCCTGCAGCGGCGGCGCCGACGCGGTCCTCCGCCTTGCGCAGTCGCTGCACGGCGCGACCGGCACGGTCGACGGCAATGCCCTTGGGGGATCCTACGACCTGGCCTGGGCGGCACCACGTCCGGGCCGGCATCCCGCCAGGGGCATCACCAGCCCGGATGACAGGATGATCAAGACAAGGGGGACGTACCATGAAAATGCCGCTGATCCTGATGCTCACCGCCCTGCTGGCCGCGCCGGCCCTGGCCGGCCTCGATCCCGCCACCGACTCGTTCGGTGTCTACTTCGACCTTGAGGGCAACACCAACTGCACGACAGCCTCGATGGGCCAGGTGGTGAACGCCTACCTCCTGCTCCTGAACCCCGCCGGCCCCACGGACGGCTTCGAGTGCTCGATCGCCCTGACCGGCGCGCAGCACGTCGTTCTCAGCACCGTCTTTGCCAACGGCTGCAACCTGGACATCGATTGGGAACCGGCTCCGGGCGACCTGATCGGCGCCTGTCCCGCCAGCTACCCGGTCCCGGAGAGCGGTGCCGTTCTCCTCGTCTCGTGGGTGTTCATGATGCAATCCTCATCCGAGCTGATGTTCCACCTTGGCCCTGCGAGCATCCCCTCGCTCCCCGGCGGCCTGCCGGTCGTGACCGGCAACGGTATCCTGAGGCGCTGTGCGGTCTCCTCGGGCAGCCCGAGCCTGCCGGTGGCGGGGATCAATGCGGGCAACTGCCCGGTGAGCGAAGAGACCAGCGCATTCGGCGCGGTGAAGGGGTTGTTCCGGTAGATGCACCTGGCTTACATGCAGGGTGAAGTACGCGACACGGAGCCCCAGCGCCCGGCAGGCCACGCATGAACGTCCGCAACATCCACCAGCGCGAATTCCCCATCCCGCCCGCGCAGGTCGGCGCGCTCATCGATTCGCTGGCGTCCCGCGAGGACAGGCTCTGGCCGTGGCGGTCGTGGCCGCGCATGAAGCTCGACCGTCCGCTGGGCGTCGACGCACACGGAGGTCACGGTCCGGTGCGCTACTTCGTGGAAGCCTTCGAGCCCGGCCGGAGCGTCCGCTTCCGCTTCACCGGGCCGAAGGGCTTCGACGGGTACCACGCGCTCGAGGTCGTCGACTCAGGGGAGGGCCGCTGCGCGCTGCGCCACACCCTCGAGATGACCGCCCGCGGCGCGGCCGCCTTCACCTGGCCGCTCTTCTTCCGGCCGCTGCACGACGCGCTGATCGAGGACGCGTTCACCGTCGCCGAGACCTCGCTCGGGCTGCCCCCGCAGGTGAAGCGATGGTCGCCGTGGGTGCGCGTCCTGCGACGGGTGGCCGGCGGCGGGCGCGCCGGCGCGCAGGTGCCGCCCGGCCCGTCGCCGCGCTGACCACGACCACCGAGGAGTCCTCATGAACCAGCGCTCCCGCTTCCAAGGCGCCCTCCTCGGCCTCGCCGTCGGCGATGCCCTCGGCACCACCGTCGAGTTCCGTCCGCGCGGGACTTTCACCCCGCTGACCGACATGGTCGGCGGCGGGCCCTTCTCGCTCCGGCCCGGGCAGTGGACCGACGACACTTCCATGGCCCTCTGCCTGGCGACCAGCCTGGTCGAGTGCGGCGGCTTCGACGCCGACGACCAGATGCGCCGGTACTGCCGCTGGGAGCAGGACGGCTACCTGAGCAGCACGGGCGCCTGCTTCGACATCGGCGGCACGGTGAGGGAGGCCCTGCGCCGCTACCGGCGCGACGGTGACCCGTATGCCGGATCCACGGACCCGAGAACCGCCGGCAACGGCTGCCTCATGCGCCTCGCGCCGATCCCCATGCACTGCTTCCCGGATCTCGAGGCCGCCGAGCGACTCGCGGCCGACAGCGCGCGCACGACGCACGGCGCGCCCGAGTGCGTCGACGCCTGCCGCCTGTTCGCCCGGATCATCGGCCGGGCCCTGCTCGGCGAATCGAAGCAGCGGGTCCTGCTCGGCGACGCGGATTCCTTCGCGGGCGCGGACAGCATCGCGGCGATCGCCCGCGGCGCGTACCTGGCCAGGGCCGAGCCCGACATCCGGGGCACCGGCTACGTCGTGGAGAGCCTCGAGGCGGCCCTGTGGGCGTTCGCCCGCGCGGAGAGCTTCGCGGAGGCCGTGCTCCTGGCCGCCAACCTGGGCGACGACGCCGACACCACGGCCGCGATCTGCGGCCAGGTGGCCGGGGCGCACTGGGGCGAGCCGGGCATTCCCTCGCGCTGGCTGGAACTGCTGACGTATCGCGCGGAGATCAGCCGGCTGGCGGCGGCGCTGTTTCAGGAAGAAGCGGCGCAACCGGACTCATCCCGGCGCACTTGACGTTTCGGCCGACTTCCTTTAGGCTTGCCGGCTCGAACTGGTGGCACTGTCCTCGGTACCCGGCGGCGTCATGCGATTTGTGGGCGACAATCGGCTCGCGGCTGGATTCCGGCTCCGCGCGGAGATGCGCGGCGCTGGTCGCCTGGCGGGGCTCGCCCTCTTCACCTTGGCGCTGGCCCTCCAGGTGACGCTGACCTGGTCCGGGTCCGGTCACATCGCCGCAACCGGGGGCGCGGCCTGCAACCTTCCCGGCGGCGGCACCCATGCCGCGGCGGACCACGGAACCGATTCCGGGAACCCCGCCCCGCAAGCGCCCCACGATTCGAGAACCTGTCTTCAGTGCCAGTTCTTCCGCAATGCCGCGGGCGTCGAACCGGCGACGGTAGCCGACACCGACGCGTCCACGAAACTGTCGCCTGAGATCCTTCCGGCGCCCGACTTCCGCGCCACCGAGTCGCCTCGACACACCCGCCCTGCACCCAGGGCTCCGCCCCTCCTTCCGCTTGACACCCGTACGGCTTCCGCCTGACGGACGATCCCCGCTGTCACCGAAGAACCCCGCGCACCACGGTGTTCCTCGCCGTCATCGGTGAGCTTCCGTCAGGCATCCGGATTTCATCCGTCCACTGCCTGAAGGAGGCACAACATGAGACGTTTCCGCACGCTCGCCGCGGGCGCGCTTGGCGCGCTGCTCGTCGCTTCGCTGTTCCTGGTCCAGCCCGCCGTCGCCCAGCACGAAGAGGCCGACGGCCTGGTCCTGCGCCAGGGCGGCGTCGACATCGTCACGTTGTGGCAGGGCGTCGTGACCGGCGAGATCGAGGTCCACCACGAGGAGTTCACCGACCCCATCGAGGTCTTCTTCCTGGCCCCGGACAGCACCCTGTTCCAGCCCGACGAGCCCGAGTTCTCGCTCGGCGCCGTGCTCGGCGATCCGCTGGCCGTCGGCTACGAGGCGCTGGCGCAGTGGTCGTTCCGCCTCGAGGGCCTCGTCGAGGGAATGACCGACATCACCCTGTCGATCCTGCACGAGGGCCATGCCGACTTCACGAGCCCGCCCATCGAGGTCCACGTCGAGGAGCACCACGTCGAGGCCGACGGGCTGGTCCTGCGCCAGGGCGGCGTCGACATCGTCACGGTGTGGCAGGGTGTCGTCACCGGCCAGCTCTCGCTGCAGCCGGGCAACTGGACCCTGCCGTTCGACGTGATCCTGCTCGACCCCGAAGGCAGCGAGTTCCAGCCGGACGAGCCCGAGTTCAGCCTGGGCTGGAGCTTCGGCGACCCGCTGGTGGCCGGTTTCGAGGCCACCGCGGACTGGGCGTTCCGGCTCGAGGGCCTGACCACCGGCAACACCGGACTCGTCCTGTCGGTTCAGCACGAAGGGCACGCCGACTACTCGTCGCCGGCCATCCCGATCGTCTGCTCACCGACTTCGGGCGTGGGCGGGCAGCCGCTGCCGGCGCGTCTGGCGGTGGCCAACGCACCCAATCCGTTCAATCCATCCACCACGATCTCCTTCCGGCTGGCGGAGTCCGGCGCGACGACGGTCAGCGTGCACGATGTCGCGGGCCGTCTCGTGCGCACGCTCGTGGACGCCGAGGATCGCGTCGCGGGCGAGCACGCCGTCGTCTGGGACGGCCGCGATGCCGCCGGTCGTCCGGTCGAGTCGGGAATCTACCTGTGCCGGGTCGAGTCGGGGTCCTCGCGCGAACTGCGCAAGATGACCCTCCTCAAGTAGCCGGCAAGCGCGACGGGCGGGCGGTGCGCGATACGGTGCGCCGCCCGCTCGCCGGGTCAAGCGAAGGAGATCGCGATGAGGAGAATGCTGCAGCCAGGCCGCGCCATTGCGGTCATGGCGGCCGTGGCCGCCTGCGGCCTGTTGTCCGCCTGCGACAATCCCACCGAGGACAAGAACGAACCTGCGTGCGACCACGTCGACGCCGACGGCCTGGTGGTCGAGTGGACCGGCGCGACGCCCGATTCCCTGCTGGCGAACCAGTGGCAGGGCACGGTCAGCGGAGGCCTCGCCCTGGAGGCCGGCCACACAATGTCCGGTGTCCGCGTGACGTTCATCGACGCCGACAGCACGCGCATCGTCGTGGCGCCGGAATGCAGTGACCACCGGCTGGCCTGGACCGTTGCCGACACGTCCGTGGTGGGTGTGGCGGCCGACGGGGCCGAACGCTGGACCGTCGTCCTGACGGGCAAGCGCGCCGGCGACACCGAGATCCGCTTCCGCGTCTGGCACGGCGACCACGCCGACTTCACCTCGTTGCCCATCCTCGTCAGCGTCGCGCCCGAATCGGGCCACCACGAGGAGGCCGAGGGATTGCGCGTCGAACTGGCGGGCCGCGCGTTGGCCACGGTCTGGCAGGGTTTCGCCGACGGCGCCGTGGAAGTCGCGGCCGGCGACAGCACGCACGCCCTGGCCGTCCGCTTCCTGGACGCCGACGGCGACGCGTTCACGCCCGCGGGCGCCGACGTGGAGCTGGTCGCGACGGTCGACGGCGCCGCCGCGACCGTCGACGTGGTGGACGACTGGTCCGTGCGCCTGCGCGGCCTGGCCGCTGGCGCCGCCACGCTGAACCTGGTGCTGATGCACGAGGGCCACGCCGACTACACGGCGGTGCCGATCACGGTGGAGGTGCTGGCGCCCGCCGAGGCGCCGGTCGCGCTCTCGGTGCTCGAGGGCGGCACCCACGCGGCAAGCTGGAACTACGACGGCGACCACGCCGCGACCGCCGTCGGCGCGCTGCTGGTCGACAGCGGCGAGACGCGCGAAGGACTGGATGTGCACGCCCTCGGCCCCTGGATCAGCGGCGCTGGGCACGGGGCCTCGCACCGCGACGTGGTGCGCCTGCCCAACGGTCGCTACCGCCTCGAATGCACGGTCGCCGATCCCCTGGTCGCGCGGGCCACCATCACCGACGCGGATCCCTGGGGCCTCAGCCTGGAGGGGTTGACCGCGGGCTCGACGGGCGCGGTGTTCCGCGTGCTCGACGGCGACCAGGTCGTGCTGCAGACTTCAGCGCTGCCGGTCGTCGTGGTCGGTCCCGGCGCAGGCGACCCATTGTCCGACTACTTCTTCAAGAAGAACGGCGTGCGGTTTCTCTACGTGGTGGACGACGTCGTGACGGACCAGCCGGCGGGGTGCGCGGCGCCCGCCAATCCCGGGCACCTCGAGGTGGCCGCCGGCCAGGAGACGGACTTGTACCTGCTCAAGTACCTGACGGGAACCTGCGGGCAGGTCGACGTGGCGTCGGGACGGATCCTCGTGTTCAGGGTCGCGGATCCGTCCATCGTGGGCTTCACCAGCCATCCGATCCACTGGGGCGAGAAGACGGACTTCCACCTGGAGGGCCTGGCCGCCGGCGCGACGACGGTGCGCTGCTTCCTGGTCAACGAGTCGACGCGCGCGGTGGAGCTGGTTTCGCCGCCCCTGCCGGTGACGGTGCTGGCGCCATGACCATGCGCGAACCGGCACCGCGTGCCGCCATGCCGGCGGGCGGCAAGGTGGCGCTCTGCCTGGCGTTCTGCCTCATCGCCTGCGTGTCGACAGGCGCCTTGGCAGCGCAGTCCGAGGGCGTGGCCCGGCGCGGCCGCGTCGTCTCGGCGCTCGACGGTCAGCCCGTGGTCGGCGCCGTCGTCCAGCCGGTCGACGGCGGACGGTCCGTGGTCACCGGCCCGGACGGGAGCTTCGAGCTGGTCGCCCACCGTGACGGCCCCCTGCGCGTGCGCGTGACCGGCGCAGGCTTCCAGGCCTGGGCGGGCGAACTCGGCGCGGACGTCGGGACCCGTGACATCGCCCTGACCCCGACCGTCTACTGGGATGAGGGCGTTTCGGTCATCGGCGACGCCGCGGTGCAGGCCGGCCGCGTTGCCGAGCCGGCGCTCTCGCTCGAAGGACCCGCCCTGCGGCGCGAGCTGGGGACGACGGTCGCCGCCTCGCTGGCGGCGCAGCCGGGGGTCGCCGTGCGTTCGATGGGGCCGGCGCCGGCCCGACCGGTGATTCGCGGCCTGGACGGCCATCGCCTGCTCGTGCTGGAGGACGGCGCCTCCACCGGCGACCTGTCGGCAACCTCGCCGGACCACGCGGTGGTCGTCGAGCCGCTGGTAGCCTCGCGCGTGGAGATCCTCCGCGGGCCGGCGGCGCTCACGCTCGGCTCGAATGTCATCGGCGGCGCGGTCGACGTGCGACGCGACGCGCTGCCCGTCGATCCTGTCACGGCGTGGAGCGGGCAGGCGGGCGCCAGGCTCGGTTCGGTCACGAACGGCGTCGACGGACAGCTGGGCGCGAGCGGCCCGCTCGGTCCGCTGCGCGTGAAGGCCGATGTCGTGGGCCGCCGTTCCGGTGACCTGCGCGCGCCCGGCCGGCGCCTCGCCAACACCGACGGCTGGGGCTGGGATGCCACCGGCGGCGTCGGGCTGGGCGGCGGCTGGGGCCACGCGGCGGTCACGGCCGGTCGCGTCGAGGCCGGCTACGGCATCCCCGGCGGCTTCCTGGGCGGACATCCGAACGGTGTCGATATCGAGCTGGAGCGGACGCGCGTCGACGGCGTGGTGGAACTCGAGCGGCCCATGCGCGGGCTGGCCGACCTGCGCGTGACCTCCAGCACCAAGAGCTACTACCACCGCGAGCTGGAATCGTCGGGCGTCTGCGGCGTGGCCTTCGGCCTGGTCACCCACGATGTGGGCGTGCAGGCGCGCCTGGACGGGGGCGCCGTCGTCGGCCTGTCCGGCCAGTACCGCGACTTCGACACCGCCTGCCTGAGCTTCGTGCCCCGCACAGAGGAGACCTCTCTGGGCGCCTACCTGTGGGACCGCTGGCGGCCCGGCCGCTTCGAACTGCAGGCCGCCCTGCGCTGGGACCAGCGCCGCGTCGCGCCGGCCGTCGTCGACTCGAACAAGGCCGGTGTCATCCGCACGCGGCGCTTCAACGGCGCGTCGGCCTCGGTCTCGGTCGCCTGGCCGCGCGACGCTGCCCACGGCTTCGGCGGCTCGCTCACCCGTTCGTTCCAGCCCCCGGCCATCGAGGAGCTCTTCGCGGAGGGCCCGCACCTGGCCGCCTATTCGTACGAGATCGGCAACGCCGACCTGGATTCCGAACGCGGGCTCGGCTGGGAGCTGGAATACCGGCTGCAGCTGCCGAGTGTCCATGGCACGGTCGCCGTGTTCCGCTACGACGTGGACGGGTACGTCCATGCGGTGGATACCGGCGAGACGGAGTGGGGTCCCAGCGACGAGGGCTTCCTGTCCCGGTACCAGTTCCGCGGCCAGGACGCGCGGCTCACGGGCGTCGAGGCGTCGGCCTCCTGGCGCCTGGACGAGCGCTGGCAGCTGGGCGCCACCGCGAGCCGGGTGGAGGGCAGCCTCACCGAGGGCGCGGGCGGCGCGCTGCCGCGGATCCCGCCGCTGAACGGGCACCTGGACCTGACCTGGGAGCGACCGGGCTGGTTCGCGCGCGCCACCGTGCGGGGCGCCTCGCGCCAGGATCGCCTGGGCGAGTTCGAGTCCGGAACGGCCGGCTACCTGGCCGCCGACCTGGCGGTTGAATGGTCGCGCCTGGCGGGCAACCGCTTCCACGTGGTCATGCTGAGGTTCGAGAACATCCTGGATGCCGAATACCGCAACCACCTGTCGCGCATCAAGTCGATCGCGCCGGAGGCGGGGCGGGGCATCGCGGTCATGTACCGCGTGCATTTCTGAGGGCGTAAGCGCGTCTGCTACGCCCCCACCGTGGAAGGCTTCCGCCTGGTCGACCCGGATGCCCTGCGCTCCGGCGTCGCGGCAACGTAGCGCTCCATGATCCCGAGGAACACGGGCAGGTTATCCAGCAGCAGGTCCGTCAGGACGGGATCGAAGTGGCATGCGCGCTGGCTGCGGATGATGCCCAGCGCGTGGTCGCGCGACATCGCGCGGCGATGGGGACGATCGCTGAACATGGCATCGAACGAGTCGACCAGGCCGACGATGCGGCCGTGCAGGGGAATCGCCTCGCCGGCGAGACCGCCCGGGTAGCCCATCCCGTCCCAGCGCTCGTGGTGGCTCAGCGCGATCTCGGCGGCCGCGCGCAGTTCCGGCCGCGACGAGCCGACCAGGATGCGGTGTCCAAGCTCGGTGTGCCCCTGCATCGCCTCGCGCTCGCGCGCCGTGTACGCGCCCGTCTTGCTGCGAAGCTCCTCGGCCATGCCCGCCTTGCCGATGTCGTGCAGCGGCGCGGCCTGGCGCAGCAGCTCGGCCTCCGCGGCCGGCAGCCCGGCCAGCCTGGCCAGCTCCTGGCTCATGATGCCGACCCGCAACATGTGCTGGGCGCTCTCGGGCGTGCGCCCCTCGGCCACCTGGCCCAGCGTGCTGATGAGCGCGAGCTCGCGGGCATCGGCGCGGGCCGCCGATTCCCGCATCTGGCGCGCGAGCGCGTTGACGCCCAAGGCCAGCCGTCGCAGGTCGTCCGACCCGTCGACCGGGACCTCCGTCCAGAGCTCGCCGCGACCCACGCGCTCCAGCCCGTCCGCCACCTTGCCGACATCGCCCACCAGGCGCCGCGACAGGGCAGCGGCGATCGCCGCCAGCGCCGCGCGCAGGCCGGTGTGTTCCCGCGTGCGCCGCGGGTGGTACAGGTGCGTACCGGTTGTCGGGTTCAGGCCCATGTCCACATCTCCCGGGTCGGTGTATCGGCGGGCGGGGGAGGGACTTGAAGGGAACGTTGCCCTGGCCCGAAGGACCTCCGAGGTCGGGCGAAAGAGGCGGGGTGAGGTGCCGGTCGGCCACTTGCGCCGGCGCAAGCGGCGCGGTGGTCCGGGAGTGCGCCGGGCGGGGTTGCGGCGCCGCCCGGGGTCCTGGGGGGGGCTGGGCGCCTTATTGCGGGATCACCTGGGCCGTCATCGAACTCCAGGCTCCCTGGATCCCGAAGATGATCGGGACGTCGACCCTGGCGAAGCGCAGCTCGACCTGATGCGCCCCTGCAGCGAGCTCAAGCGGGTGCGACCCCGGTACCGAGTTCACGTTGTCGACGCCGAGCGCGGTGCCGAAGCTGTTCACCTGGTCACCATCCACGACGAGGAGGTACAGGAGGAAGCAGTCCGTGCAGCTCCCTGCCCGGTAAACGCTGAGAGACCAGCTCACGAGTACCTTTGAGGGGGTATCGGTCGAGAAGCTGATGGCCATGCCGGGAATCGGCGTGTGTTGCGGGGTTGTCTCCGAGAACGTTACGGCCTGGGTCGACGTCGCCATGTACGTGTTCTGGTAGGCCGCATTCGTGGCCGCACCCCACGTGGGCGGCGTCCCGGGACCGTTCGACCGCAGCACCTGCCCGGCGGAGCCCTCGCTCCCGTTAACCGCCAGTGCGCCGTTCGCCTTCACGGCGAAGCGCTCGTTGAACATGCCCGCGGCGTCGTAGCCGATCGCCACGTCGGCATTCGGGTTGTCGGCGTAGATCTGCAGCCGGTTGCCCGCGACGCCGAATCCCACATCGCCGGTCGCACCTGGGTAGAGCGAGATTTTCTTCCCCAGCACCGGCGCGAAGCTCAGCTTGTTCGTCGGGTTCGTGACGCCCAGGCCAAGGTTGCCGTTCTCGGCGAGCTTCAGGCGCCCGCCAACCGAGCCGGGGGCGTCCACCTCTATTGTCCCGAAGCCCCCGAAGCTGGCGATCGTGCCGCCGGAAACGTCAGTCTGCACGCGCAGGCCGCTGTCGGTGCCCAGCACCGTCAGCGGATGCGTCGGGTCGGTGGTACCGATGCCCACCGGGCCGCCAAGGAAGTAGATCGCCGTGTCGTTCAGTTCCCACGGTCCGCTGCCGGCGAGCGCTGCCGCGTCCGCGACCAGCTTCCAGCCCGGCGCCGCCGGCGTGCCTGTGTTGTAGTAAAGTCCTGCCTGGCCGTCGGTCTGGTAGACGACAAGGCCGGTGGCAGGCAGCGTGATCGCCGTGCGCTGCGCTGCGGTCATGCGCGGCGGCAGCAAGCCCTTGGCCGTCGACGACAGGTCGAGGATCGCCGAGGTGTCGGCCGGCGCGCCGGTCGTGTTGATGCCCACGCCCTGCCCGTGCGCCGCGCCCGCCACCACCGTCAGGGCCAGGGCCGCCAGGAGTCGCTTCATCGCACCACCATCACTTTCTTCGAGACTACCGTGTCGCCGGATTCGAGTCGCAGGAAATACACGCCGCTCGCGATGCGCCGGGAGTCGACCTGCGCCGAGTGCCACCCGGCGTCACCATCGCCGTCGAACAGCACGGCCACGCGCTCGCCGCGCACCGAGTAGAGGCTGACCTTCGCGTGGTCGCGGCGCGGCATGCCGAAGCGCACGGTAGCGCCCTCGCGCACGGGGTTCGGCCAGACGGGGGCCAGCGTGAGCGAGGCCGGCAGGATCCCGTTCTCGACCCCGGAAGCCCAAGTCTTGCTCGTGAGCGTCCACAGGCCCTGCGAGGCCCCGGTCAGGGACGCCACCGCCGGAAAGCCGGAGTTGTCGGCCGTCAGGATCCCGGGCTGAACGGTCCAGTTCGAGCCAGTCCACCGCCAGGCCTTCTGGCCGCTCGTGGGGTCGAGCGTGCGCTGGTAGTCAGGACCCTGCTCGCCGTTGTTCCACTGAAGGGTGATGTCGAGCGGGACGTTGATGCCCTCCGTGGCGGCAATGGTCCACGCGCGCGACAGGCGCCCCGTTGGATTCAGCCCCGTGGAGACTGCGTCTTCCATCACGGCCACGCGAACGACGTCGTTCCCCGAGGCGCAGCGCACCGAGACCGGATTGAAGGTCGTGTTACCGATCGGGAAGTTCACCGGGTTCAGGTAGCCGACTGGGCGCACGAGCCTGCCGAGCGTGTCGGGCGTGGCGACGTAGCTGTCGGCGGAGCCGCCGATGATCGACGTCACCGTCAGGTCGTGCCCGGCCACCGACAGATTGCCGCCGGTCAGGAAGAGCTGCCCGTTGACGCTGCAGTCGTTCGCCAGCGACGCGGTGCCGTGCATCGCCATCTGCAGGTCGGCGAACTGGGTCACGCCACGCAGCGATGGCGCTCCGAACCCGTTGACCACGACGCGGCTGCCGTCGGCCGCGGTGAACGTGCCGTAGTTGCGCAGGTCGCAGTCGAGGG
>JAYRFB010000163.1:0-22601 GCA_041908585.1 Candidatus Krumholzibacteriia bacterium | reverse complement strand
TTGGGGGCCCCCCGCCGGCGCCCCGGGGCCCGCTGCCGCCCGACGACACGGGGCCCGGCATGTGCCGGGCCCCTACCGATGCTCAGATCTCGCGACGCCGCCTAGTTGGTCGGGACAGCGCGCGATTCCATGTAATCGATCGAAGACTGCAGGAGGTCGCGGGCGTACGCGGGATTGTGCACGCCGAAGCTGCGATCTTCGCGACCGACGAACATGAAGTTCCAGATCGCGCCGGCATCGTCGGCCGGGCGACCGGTCGCGGTCACCGGCGTGCCCTCGGCGTTCACGAAACCGGCCGCGAACAGCAGCGCCTGCAGCTCGGCCAGCAGGCCCGTGATCTCGGTCTGCACGCCGTTGTAGTCGAAGTTCTCCAGATCCTCCGGCCAGTCCGTGTGGCAGCCCACGCAGGCGCCGGTGTTGTAGATGGTCTCGTCCTCCTCGGCGTTGTACGCCGAGACGTTGAACGTGTGGCCGCCCACCAGGTGAGCCACGTTGCGCATGTGGCAGTTCACGCAGCCGTCCTCGTTCATCGTGCGGTGGTACGGGGTCTCCGTGTAGGTGTAGTCCGCGTACTCGTAGCCGTTGGTGCCCAGCAGCAGGTCGGCCTGCGGGCCGTGGTGCGGGCCGTAGCGGCTGTTGATGTTGTTGCTGCTGGTGATGTACACGGCCACGTCGCGGCGCGCCTGGTGGCAGACCGTGCAGGTGTTGCCCAGGCCCAGGTCGAAGCTCTCGCCGTTCAGCATCGGCACGGCCGCGGTGACGCGCAGGCCGAAGTCGCCGTTGCTGTGCGGTGCGTGGCAGGTGAAGCAGTTGATGTTCGTCGGCGTCGTCGTGGCGACGTAGGTCGTCCGCGCGGGGTCGTCGACGTACTGGATGAAGCCCTCGTTGGCGTGGCAACGCACGCAGGAGGCATTGGTCCCCTCGAAGACGGTCTCACCCTCGCCGTGCACGCTCTCGGCCCACTCGGTCTGGGCGCGCAGCACGGACAGGTCGGTGTCCGAGTGGCATTCGAAGCAGCTCGAGGGCTGCGGCTCTTCCTGCACGATCGTGGTGATCTCCCTGGTGCAGGCCGTCAGGGCCAACAGGCCCATGATGCCGGCCAAGACCATCAGGTGCTTGCGAGTCAGCGACATTACCATTCCTCCTTGTGCCAGTCGTTTCTACCGCGGATCAGTCCACAGGCAACTTGTAGCCGACGTTGAGCCACACCACGTTGGTGGTGAAGTAGCGGTCCAGCAGGACGAAATCGTCGTAGTTGTAGACGTTGTAGCGGACGCTGACGAAGTAGTCCTTCGTCAGGTCGTAGGCGCCGTCGAAGGTCAGGATCGACTTCTCGACGTCGAGGTCCTTGCCCAGGTCCAGGTACGTCAGGCCCCCGCCCAGGCGCAGGTGCTCGACGCCCGTCAGGTCGACGCGCGCCGTGACCGAGCTGTTGTCGGCGCGGAAGGCGCCGGCCAGGTCCACGTACTCGTCGTCGCTGTAGGCGTACTCGACCGAGGCCGTGCCCCAGCCGGCCAGCGCCGCGCGCGCGAACCCGTGCGTGCGCTTGCCGGTGGCGGTCACGTCCAGGGCCGGGTAGTCGCGGTCACGTTGCTGGTAGCCGCCGCCGACCGTCAGCTGGTCGAGCAGCTTCACCTGCAGGTTGGCCTTGAGGCGGCTGGACTCGATGTCCTTCAGCAGCGTCAGGCTCTCCTGGTCATCCTTGTCGCTGGTCGCGTAGCTGGCGCGCAGCTGCCAGCGGTCGCCGTCGCGGAGCGTGCCGCCCACCCGCCACGTGTTCGTGTCGGTGAGGGTGACGTCGTCGTCCGTGGTGGCGAAGCCGTAGCCGGCGAAGAGCGAGCCCTTCGCGTGGCGCCAGGTTGCGTCCAGGTCGTTGCGCGTGCGGTCGGTCTGCAGCCCCGTGGCGTCGCTCTCCGTGCGGTCGAGGCCCAGGCGGTAGCGCAGCTCGACGGCGTCCGTGGCGCGGACGGTGCCGAGGTACTGGAACGCCGCCATCGTGACCTCGAGCCCGGTCGCGGCCAGCTCCTGCTTGCCGTAGGAGGCCCGCACGAAATGGTTGACGCGCCCGGGCAGCAGCAGGCAGGGAACGCTGGCGCGCGCCGAGAAGACGTCGCCGCGGCGATCCATGTCCGCATCCGTGTCGTCGGTCAGGCGCGAGCCCTCCCAGCCGGCGGCGAACATGCGGCCGTCCTTGCGCACCTCGCCCTCGACCAGGTGCGTCTGCAGCACGTAGTCGTAGGCCGAGCCCAGGGCCGACATGGTGCCCGCCGGCAGCGCCCAGCGGTCGCCGGCGCGCGACTGGCGGCCGTAGTCGGCCGTCAGGCGGAAGGCCGGCGTCGGCGTCAACCGCAGGCCGGCGCGCCAGTCGCGGCGCTCGGCGCTGACCTGGCCGTCGGCATCGTAGAGCTGGCGGGTGCGCGCGTGGCGCACCGTGAGCCCGCCGAGGTCGGCCAGCCGGTAGTTGAACATGCCGTTGGCGTTGTTGCGGGTGACGTCGCGCAGGTCCAGGCCGAAGGCGCTGCGGTGGCCCGCGGTGCCCTCGAGGTTCAGGCGCGAGACGGTGAACCCGTCGTAGATGTCCCAGGCCTCGGGCATGGTCGACGGGTCACCCCACGTCTTCTCGACGTTGACCGTGCCCACTTCCAGGGTACCCCCGACGGAGCCGGCCAGGGCCGGCTGCGTCGGCAGCATCGCCCCCGCCGACACCAGGCCGAGCGCCAGGATCCCGGCGAGGCCCGCGTGCCTTGTGGCGTGTCTACGCATTCCGCACCCCCTCTACTGGCCGCCGTGACAACCGGCCGCGAAGCAGCCCTGGGGCTGCAGCGCCGGCGTCAGGAGGTCCCGGTTGGTGTACGAGCCGTGGATGTCGACGTGGCACTCGTTGCAGGCCACGCCGGCCCACTGGTTGCCGTGGAAGCTGTTGAACTGGTGACCCGGCACGGTATGGCACTGCGAGCAGAGCTGGAAGTGCGGCTGACCGTAGGGCTGCTTGAGCAGCCGCGGCTGGGTCGAGCCGTGCGGGTCGTGGCAGTTCAGGCAGCCGCCGTCGTCCACGGAGTAGTCGAGCGTGGCCGCGTGCTCGAACGGGAACGGCCCGCGGAGCGCCCCGTGGCACTTCGTGCAGGTCGCGTTCACGTCGCGTCGCGTCGCGCCGAGCATCCCGTCGTCGCCCGACAGGTGGCAGTCGCTGCAGCTGACCATGCCGCCCTGCAGCGGGTGGTGCGAGGGCATGGCGAACTGAGCGCGGAGTCCGGTGTGGCAGCCGAAGCAGAGCTCGGTCTGCGGCTGCTGCAGCTGACCGGGCGCCGTGCCGCCGTGCACCTTGTGGCAGGCGGTACAGGCGACGTCGGCGGCCGCATGCACGCTGAGCGTCTGCTGGTTCGACTGGTGCACGCCCTGGTGGCAGGTCGCGCAGGCGGCCGCCACGTCCTTCGCGCCGAGGCGCGCGGGATTGCTCATCGGGCTCTCGGCCGGATCGCCCTCCCAGTGCGCGGCGGTGCCGACATGGCAGCTCGTGCAGCTGACGCGGGCCGGCACGTCGCCGGCCTTGCCCAGCAGCACGCGGTGCGGCCCCGCGGCCAGCGAGGCCGCCGAGCCGTCATGGCAGTCCAGGCAGACCAGAGTCTGCGCAGGACCGCCCGTGTCCGTGGCCGGCGCTGCCGCGACCGGGACGGCCGACACGGCCAGACCCAGGGCGCAGCAGATCACCCCGCCCACGAACCATGGCTGTTTCCTGAAGTCAGCGTCCAATGTGGAGACCTCTCGGTTCGGGTTGAGCGCCGTCTCGACTCGATCGCGTGGTCTGCGCCCGTTCCTGGCTAATCCCCAGCAGAGGGTTGGAGATTCGGCGCGATGTGTCAAGATCTTTAGTTGGAAATTTAACAATTGCCAACCAAACTCTTCCAGTTTAACCACTTCCGCGCCGAGAACGATTTTCGTTCGCTTCCGGCGCGGCAAAGCGAAGCGGCTCCCGTCGGAGCCGCTTGCAAGAGTCGTGACAATGCGATGACGGGAAGGAAACCGAATTCTCAATCGTCCTGGCCGGACATCGCCCCCGCGTTCGCGACCACGCGCGTGATCTTCTCGACGATTTCCTTCTTCTCGCCGCCGTCGTCCTTGACGCCCAGGTCCTCGCGCGCCCAGGCGGTCTGCGGGAACGGCCCGAGGCTCTCCAGTTCCTCCCAGCTCGTGACGCCCGACTCCTTGCGGAAGACCAGGCCGTCGCCGTCGCCGAGGTCCACGGTGATCAGGTCGCCGCGACGGATCTGCTCGCTGCAGATGAAGTGGCTGATCGGGGTGACCAGTTCCTTCTCGACGACGCGCTTGAGCGGGCGGGCGCCGTACTGGACGTCGGTGCCGGTCGCCACCAGCCAGCGCTTGGCCTCCTGGGTGATCTCCAGCAGGAACGGCTCGGCGCAGCGCAGGGAGCGGTGATGCACCTGGGCGATGAGGATGTCGAGGATCTGGTAGAGGTGCTGTTCCTTGAGCGTGTGGTAGGTGATGATCTCGTCGAAGCGGTTGAGGAACTCGAACGGGAAGACCTTCTTTGCCGCCCGCATGGCGGCTTCTTCCACGTCGCGGTCCAGCTTGGCCTCGCTGGTGCCGGTCGAGAAGCCGATCCCGTTCTGCGCCAGGTGGGCCCCCATCGCCTCGCTGCCGACATTGGTCGTCAGGACGATGATCGCCTGCCGGAAGTCCACTTCCTCGTTGTTGCCCAGCACCACCGTGCCGTCCTCGAGGATGCCCAGCAGCAGGTTCCACAGCTTGGGGTGCGCCTTCTCGATCTCGTCGAAGAGGATGATCGACAGGTGGCGGTCGCTGTCGGGCGGGAACAGGCGGCCGAGCTTGCCATCGGCCTCGCTGATCATGCCGGTCTGGGCCTCGATCGCCTTGCGGTGGTGGCGGTCGATGTTCTCCTGCGAGAGGAGCGGGCGGATCTCGCCGCCCACGTAGCCCGGCGGCGATCCCAGCAGCTTGGAGATGTTGTAGTGGGCCGAATATTCCTGGCAGTTGATCCGCGTGAAGGCGCGGCGGTTGCCGAACACCGTCTCGGCCAGCGCGCGCACCGTCTCGGTCTTGCCGACGCCGGTGGGCCCCATGAACATCATGGTCAGCAGCGGCCGCTCGGGATCGTGCACGCCCGCGATCAGCCGGCTGAAGCTGTCGGACATCTTGTCGATGGCCTGGGGCTGCCCCACGACCATCTTGTTCATGTGCGACGCGAACCGGGAAAGCTGCTCGTTGCGCTTCTCGTGGCGGAGGATCTTCACGTCCGTGTCCTGTCTGTTGGCGCCAGGTCGGCCACGGGGCCGGGACATCCCTGTCCTCGGGGAGGCGCGTGAGCCCGCCCGTGGCGCCATGTTCGGACGCCGGCGGCCCGGCTTGAGCCCGAAACGCGATGAAAAGGGGGCGCAACTGGTGCGCCCCCATCGCATTAGGTATGGTCAGGAATCTTACAGCCAGGGACGGGCCAGGTACGGCGCCTGGGCCTGGCCGGGCTTCTCGACCCAGCGGTCGTCGATGCGGGGCCGCACCGGGCTGTGCCGGGTGATGTACTCCTCGACCGCCTCGGCCTGGGACACTCCCGAGGGCGTGATCTTGTCGGCCGCGATCGTCGTCAGGAAGTCCAGGCCGCTGTTGCCCTCCATCAGGAAGTCCGTGATGACCACGTCGTACTCGGCATCCGGGTCCCAGGGCCTGCCGCCGATCTCCAGCTCCACCACGCGATCCCAGTCGGGGCGCGTCGGGTCGATGGCCACGCGCGCTCCCGACAGCATGATGCCGCCGCTGCGGCCGGCCACGCGCGACTCGATGAGCCGGCGCACCATGCGGCCATCCATCGTGACGATCATCAGCTCGTTGCCGAACGGCAGCACCGAGAAGACGTCGCGCGTCGAGAGGTCCCCGGCCTGGAGGTCGGCGCGCAGGCCGCCCGCGTTCTGCACCGCCAGGTCGGCAGTGAACCGCTCGCGCATCGCGTCGGTGACCAGGTTGGCCACCAGGCTGGCTCCCGGCCCGCCGCGGCCGAGCGGGATGGAGGTCGAGCCGATGACCTTGCCCATGTCGGCCTCGGCCGCCTCGTGGTGCGGGCGGATGACCTCGGCGACGGCGGGATCCGGCCAGATCTCGTCCTCGAACAGGGTGACCAGCGTGCCGTCGGCATGCGCGCCCTCGTAGCCGACCAGCGCGCGCGTGGCCCGGTCGACCAGCAGCACGGCGTGCCCGATGCTGCTGCCGTTTCCGAAGCTCTCGAAGCACATCGTGTGCGTCTGCGGGTCGATCCACGGCTCGCGGTAGCCCCGGTGTGTGTGCCCACCCACGGCGAAGTCGATACCCGGCACGGCGTTGACCAGCTCCATGAGGTTCATGCCGCCGCGGGAATAGTTGGAGCCGTAGGCGCCCTGCTGGTCTCGATCGGCCTCCTCCTGCGCCGCGCGCAGGTTCTTCCAGCCCTGCTCCGGATCGAACGGCAGGCCCTCGTGGATGGCCAGGAAGACCAGGTCGGCGCCCTGCGCCCGGAGCTGGTCGCGATAGCGCTCGACGACCGGCGCCATCTCCAGGAACTCGAGCCCCTCGATGTTCTTCGGGAACGACATGTGCGCGGTGGCCGGCGTGACGATGCCGATCACGCCGATGCGGATGCCGCCCACCTCCATCATCAGGGTCGGCTGCACCCAGTCCACGAGCTGGCCGGTGGACTTCTCGACCAGGTTCGCCGCCAGCCAGGGGAACTTCGACATGCGCGCCAGGCGCTCGGCGTTCTGGCGCCCCATGTCGAAGTCGTGGTTGCCGGGCACCGCGAACTGGTAGCCGACGGCGTTCATGTACTCGATGACGGCCGCGCCCTTCGTCTTGTTGCCGATGGGCGTGCCCTGGAACATGTCGCCGACGTCGACCAGCAGCACCTCCTCGCCCGCGGCGGCCGCCTTCGCCGTGACCTCGTTGATGTAGGTCGCGGCCGAGGCGCCGCCGCCGAGGGGCGGCGGGAAGTCCGGGTTCATGAACTTGGCCGGCTCCGGCGCGATGTGTCCGTGCACGTCGTTCGTCCACAGCAGGTGGATGCGCAGGAGGCCGTCGTCCGCGGCGACGGCCGCGGGGACCGTCACGGCGAGCGTCGCCGCGATGGCCGCCACGGCGGTCGCCAGGGCCAGGGTCCGGAGCAAGCGGTTCGAGCCCATCATCAGAACTCCATCGTGTAGCTGGCCCCAACGCGGAAGCGCGTGTCGTCGACCCGGGCGGTGGGATCGGTGACGAACGCGTCGCCGAAGTAGTCCGCCGGGTAGGTGAACTGGTGCAGCTGGACCGCGGAAAGTTTCGACAATTCCACCGAAACCGCCACCTGGCCCCGCCCGACGGCCGCAGCCGTGCCGGCCGTGAACGCGGACAGGCCGGCGTCGCGGTCGGCGTAGCTGTTGATGTGCCGGAAGCCGAAGCGCAGCGGCATGCCGTTGTAGAAGACGTGCTCCACGCCCAGGCGGACGTCGGCGACGTCGCGCAGGAGCGGCGTCGGGTCGTCGAGGGTCCCGTCGCGCATCTCGCTCCAGGGGCGGTACTCGACCTCGACGGTGAACACCGTCGGCAGCTCGTTCCGGGGGCGCAGGGCCAGGCCGGCCCGCACGCACCAGGGATAGTCATGGTACGAGCCCACCGTCGTGTCCGTCACCGCGGCCGTGGCGATCACGGCTTCCTGGTGCCGCCAGTCGCCGGTGGCCCGCAGCGTGCTCTCGATGGCAACGCCGAGGTCGACCCGGGGACTGAGCACGGCCCGCAGGCCCGCGGTCGCGTTCACGCCGTGCAGCTTCAGTTCGTCCGCCCGGCTCCAGCTCTCGTTCGTCCCGGCGTTGTCGGTATCGATCGAGCTCCAGGCGTCGCGGCGTGTCCCGAAGTTGTAGTGCGCGGCGGCCCCGATCGAGACCCGCCTGCCGACCTCCGTGGCCGCCCCGAACGACAGGGCCCGCAGCGCCCCCGTCACCTTGCGCTCGCGGTAGGCGATCCGCATGTCGCGCGCGGGCTCGCCGGAGCCGGGCGGGAACGGGCTGGGATTGAGGAGCTCCTCCTCGAAGGCGTAGCCGTACGGGAAGCGGTCGGCGAGCGACACGGCCACGGCCATGGCGCGCGGACCGGTGCCGACCTTGCGGGCCCAGGCGAACCCCGTCTGCCAGAAATGGTGCCGGTTGCTGGCGATGGCCACGTCCGTCACGTAGCTGTCGAAGCTGTCGAAGAGCGGCTGGAAGCGGTCCTCGGCCGACTGGTCGAGGACGACGCCCGCGTCGAGCCTCTGGCCCGTCTCCGCCACCAGCAGCGCCGGGTTGAAGACGTTCGACAGGCCACCGCGGTACACCGCGGTGCCGGTGCCGCCCATCGCGGCCGCCTCCGCGCCGAACCAGGTCAGCTGGTCGCCGTACGACGAGGTCAGCTGCGGGCCGGCGAAGGCGGGCCAGGCCAGGATCGCGGTCAGGGCTGCCGCCGACACCACGTTCAGCACGCCGGGACGGGCGCTGTGCTGGAAGTTCTTCATCACGCGAATCTCCTCGGCTCTCAGAACGTGTAGTCCATCTGCAGACGGACGGTGGTCGAGTTGTTCGGCACGCGGGAGGCGTCCGGGCTCTCGCCGAACGGATCACCGAACTCGCGCACGTCGACGTCGTACGGCAGGTTATGGTCGCTGGTCACCTTCAGCTGGCACAGCAGGCGATCGGAGACCCGGCTCTCGATGTGCAGCCAGTTCCGGAAGCTCTTGCCGTCCATCAGCACGAACTCGTTGCCCTCGAAGTTCCAGACGAAGCCGTCGTAGACCATCGAAGCCAGGACGATGCTGAGGCCGGGCGCCAGGTTGTGCTCGTACCGGGCCTCGAAGGCGTGCGACGGCATGCCGGCCGTGCCGACGGACGGATCGCCCGCTCCCGAGCCGGGGGTGCCGCCGAGCCGCGGCCGCGCCGGGAACATCACGTTGGCGTTCATGTAGGTGAACGTCAGCCGGTTGCGCTCGCTCAGCAGGAAGTCGGCCGCCCAGCGCGTCTCCCAGTTGCGGTAGGCGCGCACGTCGTTCGCGTCCAGCTCGGAGCGGCTGCCGTAGCGGTGCCGCACGCGCAGGCGCAGGTTGAAGATCGGCTGGTACTCGCCCTTGATGGTGTAGCGCTGCATGTCGGCGCCGTCCGCCTTGCGCGTCCACTGGTCGAACTGCAGCCCGGACAGGATCAGCTTCCGGCTGAACCGGTAGCGCATGTCCAGGAACAGCCCCTGTTCCGCCTTCGGCTGGGGCGTGCCCGATTCGAGCCACGCGTAGTGGTTGTCCACGAGGCGGAAGTCCGAATCCAGCAGCGTCATCTCGTAGCGGCTGTCGTTGCTGAACGCGCGCGAGTATGGGTTGTCGAAGCCGACATCGTAGTCGCGGTAGATGGCCAGCAGGTGCAGGTTGTTCCACTGGCTGAAGGCATTCACGACGTAGGCGTCCGGATTGTCGCTGTGGAAGAGCGACTTCCGGGGATCCTGCATGAACGCGTACTCGCCCTGCAGCGCCACGTTGGCGAACACCGTCTGCGCCTCGGCACCGAGGACGCGCCGGAACTTGTGCGTCACGACGTTCCCGTCATCGTCCGTGAAGACGCTCGTGTAGGCCCCGGCGACCTCCGCGTCCCGCGCCTCCAGGAGGCTGGGGTCGATGACCAGCGCCGTCGGGTCGGCGCGGAAGCCGCGGTCGTAGCGGGCCTCGTAGCCGCTGACGCCCACGTAGGAGCCCGGCGCCAGGCCGACCTTGAGGTTGCCGCCGACCAGGTTCTCGTGGAAGGCGTCGCGCGTCAGGCCACCCGCCCGGCTCTCCAGCCACTCGTCGGTCGGCCGCGGCCGCATGACGACGGCGCGGTTGACCGTGCCGTCCGCGTTGAGGATGCCGTCCCGGTCGGCGCTGGAGACGTACACGGACAGGTCGACCGGCCCGTACGCCAGCTCCGCGGCGGCGCCGCGCAGCTTGTACTGGTAGCTGCGCGAGAGGTCACCGTGGACGCCCAGCAGCCGCGTGTCGAAGCCGTGGCCGGTCTTGCGGTACTTCATGTAGTCCGTGTTGTCCATGATCAGGCCCTGGCCGAACGCCACCCGGATGTCGCCGAAGACCAGCGACTTCAGGCGCAGGTCGCCCAGCTTCCGGTCGCTGATCCCGACGTAGCCCTTCATGGTCCGGTTCCAGTCGGTCTCGCCGTATTCCCGCGAGGTGAGCAGGCCGCCGTGCACACCGTCGCGGTGGGTGAGGCGGATCTTGTTGCTCCAGCCCGGGCGCGTCCTGGTGGGCTCGCCGAACAGCGGGATGAAATCCGAGACCTCTTCGTCGAGGCCGGCGTACGGCGTCTCCACGTAGCGGGTCTGGGCGTAGCCCGACAGCTCCGCGGTCGCCACCTGGTCCGGCGCGTAGGTCACGAAGTTCCGGAGGCCGCGGTACGAGAAGTAGCGCAGCCCGTCGATGCCGCGCAGCTGCCGGTCGTCCTCGATGCGCCCGAGGCTGCGCCGCGCCCTGATGATGGAGGCGGCGTCGACGGGCGAGACGTTCTGGTACGACATGAGGTCGTACAGGTCCATCTCGTTGATGTCGACGGGATTGCGCAGGCGGTCGAGGTATTCCTCGGCCAGGCCCTCGCTGGCGCCCTCCTCGCTGAGGAACATCTGCACCTGCTGGAACGAGGCCGACAGGCGCGCCATCGTCTCGTCCGCCGTGCTCGGCGGGAGCACCGAGACCAGCGGCTTGAGCGTCTCGAGCAGCTCGGGCGTCATGCCCTCGACATCCATCAGCTCGAACACGCTGACGTAGAACCGCTCGTAGACGCGGCGGTCGTGGATCCGCTTCGCCAGGTCCGCCGGGATCGGCAGCGCCAGGATGGCTTCCAGCGGCGCGCTGTTCAGGTCGACCGCGGCGGGCGCGGCCCGTGCGGCGCCCGACAGCCCCGGCATCGTCGCCAGCAGCGCCAGCAGCGCCGCCGCGAGCACGCGCCGGATCGCAGCCCGGCCCGCGTGGGCGCCGAGATTGAGGGTGGTGATCATGGTCACGGCGCCTCCCCGCCCCAGGCCAGGCGCAGGCCGAACTGGTGCGTGCTGTCCAGCGTGCCGCCACCGGTCGAGAAGCCGTAGTCCAGCGCCACCGGGCCGGCGCGGTAGCCGAAGCCGCCGGTCAGGCGGTTGGGATCGGTGACGATGCCCGCGCGGAGCGCCAGGCCTGCGGTGACGTTCATCTCGATGCCGCCGTGGTACTGGGCGTCGCGACCGATCTCGTTGTCGAACTCGAACGTCGTGATGACGCCGTCGTACGGCTCGTAGGCGATCCCCGCCACCAGGCGCTGCGGCAGCTCCTCGCCGTCGAGCCCGATGGTCGGGTTGTTGAGGTTGCGCACCTGGAAGCCGGCCCGTGTCCGCTTGTGAAGCAGCATGGTCAGGCCCAGGTCGAGGCCGACGGAGGTGTCGGAACCCGGGTCGAGGGCCGTCACGCTCTGCCCCGCCTTGACGCTGTACAGGTTCAGCGCCCAGCCGAAGCAGAGCCGCGAATGGAAGTCCTCGAACAGTTCGAATCCGTGCGCCAGCGTCACCGCCGTCTCCTGCAGCAGCGTCGTGTCGGCCAGGTCCACCTTGAAGTGGGTGATGCCCACGCCGAGGTTGCCGAAGCTCCCCTCCAGGGGGAACGCGGCGCCGGCTGTGTAGAAATCGCTGAAGGAGTACCCGAAGGGACGCACGAAGGAGAAGGCGACCTCGCCGTTGGGCACGTCGGCCAGCCAGGCGGCGTTGTGGAACGCGGCGAACGCGGCATCGGGCACGGCGGCCTGGGTCTCGCCCATCGCCCGGGAGCGGGCGCTGACCGGCGTCGGCTCGAAGAACGCCCCTGCCGGCGCCGCCAGGACCAGCCCGGCCAGGACCGGCCCGGCAAGGTTCAGCAGGATGCTTGCTTTGCGATTCATCGCTGGCCCTTCCTATCTGCTCAGCCGCGTGGTGACGACCACCGGCGCGGTGCGGGTTTCCTCGGCGCCGGTGGCCTTGTCGACCACGGACAGGTGCACGATGTACATGCCGCCCGGGACGCGCTGCAGCGTCTCGTCGAGCCCGTTCCAGGGGATGGTCGTGAACGAGCCCGGCGTCGTCGACGGGGGCCCGTTGAAGCGGCTGTCGAACAGGGACCGCACCAGGCGGCCCTCCCGGTCGTAGAGACGCAGGCGGGTCTCGCTGCGCGGGCGGCTGGTGATCTTCACCGGGAAGACCTCGCCCAGCGACGGGATGAACGTCTGCGCCGGCACGACCAGCGCGATGGCGCCGTCGCCGCCGGCGGCGCCGTTGCCGGGCTGAGCCGGGGCGGGCACCGCCAGCGTCCAGGTCGTTGCCCAGGGCTCGCTCATCTCGTCGCGACCGCCGACGCCATTGCTGCCGGTCAGCACCTGCGAGCCCTCGGCCGCGTCCACGCGCTGGTACGACTGGCCGAAGGTGGCGGCCGTCACGTAGGGCTGCTGGCTGCCCACCGCCGTCTCCGGCAGGTAGGTCGAGCCGGCGACGGACTTGCCGGTCTTGCTGAACTGGTGGCTGCCCGCGGCTCCGTAGACGAACACGTCCACGTCGGTGACCAGGGCGCTGCCCTCGGTCCACTTGAAGAGGATCACCGGCTCGCCGGTGTTCGTCAGGCTCGGCACCGACTCGGCGCTGATGATGCTGCTGCCGGTCGGGAAGACCGAACGCATGTCGGGCACGCCGTCCGGGAAGGCGTCGTCCTCGTACAGCTCGATGTCGGGCGCGAAGCCGAACGAGTTGGCGAACTTGGTGCTGCCGGCGAGGGACACGGTGATGGTGTCGCCGGCGGCGATCGTGAAGCCCTCGGGGAACCTCGCCGTGAAGTCGGTGAAGGCGCCGCCGCCGATCGTGTCGGAGTTGCGCGTCGCGCCGCCCATGTTCCAGTAGCCGGTGTTGTTCGGGAAGTACACGGCGTCCGACAGGTAGTAGTCGCTGAGGTCCACCGACTGCAGGCTCGGGTTCCAGACCTCGATGAACTCCTGGTCGGAACCGATCGTGCAGACCTCCGTCAGCAGCAGCTTCGGGTCGGGCGCCGCCCCCACCGTCCAGGTGTGGGTGCTGGCGGGAGCGTCGGCGGGGCTGCTCGAGCTCAACAGCGCCGCGTTGCTCACGACCGCGTACCAGTCCACGACCGCGTCGGCGTCCTGGCCGGGCACCGTCGCCGTGTAGACGCCGCCGCCCTGCGCGGTGCCGGTCAGCTGCGCGAAAGTCCCGCCGTTCACGCGATAATGGAACACGGCGCCGGTCAGCGCGCTGATCGAGGTCGCCGTCACCGACAACGTGGCCGGCAGGTCGGCGTAGGGCTCGGCCGGGCTGACCGAGAAGGCGGTGATGGTCGGCGGCGGTGGCGCGATGACCGTCCACGCCGTGGCGAAGCGCGGAGCGGCGTCCGGATAGGTGCCCGTGCCGCCGGCCGCATTGGTCGCCACGGCGTGCCAGCGCACGGCCGCGCCCTCGGCCTGGGCCGGGATCACGGCCGACCAGGTGTCGGCGGCCGGGGTACCGGCCACCTCGACGAGCGCGCCGCCGTTGACCGAGTAGCGGAAGGCGACGCCGGTGACGGCGGTCGGCGACAGCACGGTCACCGACACGGTGACCGCCTCGCCGATGACCGGCGTGGCCGGCACCTGGGCGCTCGCTGTGATGATCGGCGCCGCCGGGTGCCACGAGGCCGGGGCCAGCGGCGGGTTCTGCGTGGCCGTCCGCCAGGTGGCCGGGAAGTTCTCGCTGGTCTCGTTGTGCCCGGTCAGGCCGTTGCCGCCGCTCGTGGCCTCGGTGCCTTCGTCGGCGGACAGGCGCGCGTAGGCGTTGCCGAAGGCCAGCGTCGTCGCGGAGATGGTCTGCTGGCTCGCCACGGGGGTGTCGGCCAGGTAGGTCGAGGCACCGACCGTGACGCCCGTCTTGTCGAAGAGGATGTTCGTCGTCGTCAGCGCGCCCCAGCGCGCGAAGTCGACGTCCTGGACCAGGTCGCTCGCCCCGTCCCAGCGGTAGAGCACCAGGCTCTCGGCGTTGTCGGTCAGCGTCGGCAGGCCCGTGGTGTTGTGCAGCGGGTTGGCGACGACCGAACCGGGGAACACCTCGACCAGCTCCGGCACGTCGTCCGGCGCGGTGGCATCCTCGTGCAGTTCGAAGTCGGGCAGCCGACCGTACGCGGCCTGGTAGGCATTGCTGCCGCCGATCGCGATGACGATGGTGTCGCCCGCGGCGATCGAGTAGCCGGCCGGGAACTTCGCATGGAAGTCCGCGAAGGTGCCGCCGCCGGCGGTCGTCGCCGAGGGGTCCGGCTGCGTGATCTTCCAGTAGTACTGGCTCGACGTGCTGAACGTCGCGTCGGTCAGGTAGTATTGGCCGAGGTCGATCGCCGCGCCGGTCGGGTTGTGGAGCGCCACGTACTCGCTGCAGAGCGGGCGATTGGTCGCCGTGTTGGCAACCGTCACCACTTCGGAGATGACCACGTGGTCGGCCACGGCGGCGGGCGCCGCGACGGCCGCGCCAGTGGACAGGCCCACTGCGGCCGGACCCACGGCAACCAGCCACGCGGCGGCCAGCAGTGCCACCGGCAGCCACGGCCGCGACCGCGACGATTTCCTGCGAAGACTCGACATCGGACCACTCTCCCTTTCGAGGGTGCGGGACGGGAATGCCCGGACGATCAGGTCGCGAGGGGATTGGGACAATAACCCCCGGCGATAGGCGATTCAAGCCGTAACGCCGAGGGGGCGACCCAATCGGGATGATGGATATCGAGTATCGTTCCGCACGGCCCATCGCCGCGGGTGCGCGGATGGCCTGGCTCGTATATAGTCGATGGATCCACGGGGCACAGGGACGACGATATCCCCCCAGGTCCCGACTTCCCGACGTTCGGACGTTCCAGCGTCCAGGCGTCCCGACGTACCAGCGTCCGGACATCCCGGCGCCCGCGTGGCGCCCGGCAGGTGCGATCCGTTGCGTGACCCGTTTTCCCGCCTCACGCGTCGCCAGCGCTGGCGCTCCCGCGCCTGGCGCCTGCGGCGCGCACTGGCCCGCGCCGTCGCGGTGCGAAGCCGCCACGTGGGCGCTGCCCGCGCGCACCACCTCCTGGCGATCGGCGTCGACACGCTGCGCGCCGACCACCTGGGCTGCGGCGGCTGCCCGCGCGCCACGTCGCCGCGTCTCGACCAGCTGGCTGCAGGCGGCACGCACTTCGCCGACGTCATGGCCCCGGCGCCCTGGACCCTGCCCTCGTTCGCCGGCGCGCTGACCGGGCTGATGCCCGGCCTGCACGGCGCCTACCTGGGTGGTCCCGTGCGCAACATGGACAGCCAGGCTCCCGGCCGACTGCGCGCGGGCGTCGTGACCCTGGCAACGCACCTGCGCGCGCAGGGCTACCGCACCGCCGCGTTCTATGCGAACCAGTTCTTCGCGTTCGGCCTTGCCGAGAGCTTCGAGGAGCACGCCTACTTCAACCTGCCGGCGGCCGACCTGGCGGACATGGCGGGCGACTGGCTGGAGCGCAACGCCGACCGCCCGTGCTTCTGCTTCGTGCTCGTCAACGACCCGCACGAGCCCACGACGCCGCCGTGGACCGAGCTGGCGCCGTTCCTGCCGGAGCCGCCGCCCGACGACGCGCTGCTGTCCGAACTGGCACGCTGGGGCGGCGATCGCGCGCCCCACCTCGGTCGCGCCGCCGACCCGGGCGCGCCGGGCGTGCAGGCGGCACTGGACCTGAAGCTGGCGATCTACGACGCCACGATCGCCCAGGTGGACCGTGCGCTGGGCGCGCTGCACGACCGCCTGCTCGCGGCCGGCCTGGCCGACCGCACGTTGATGACGGTGTTCTCGGACCACGGCGAGGAGTTCCTCGACCACGCGGACTGGGCGGCGCGCTGGGACCACGACCCGCGCGGGCTGCGCGGCATCGGGCACGGCCAGAGCCACTTCCAGGAGCTGCTGCACGTGCCCTGGCTCGCCTGGGGCGCGGGCGTGCCGGTCGGCGCACGCGTGGACGCGCCCGTCTCGCTGCTGGACCTGGCGCCGACGCTCGTCGAGTGGCTGGGGTTGCCGCCGCTGCCGGCCGCGCCGCTGCCGCCGGGCCTGGAGCCGGTGCTCGCCGCCGCGCTGCAGGGGCGATCGCAGGCGCCGGCCGCCGCCCGCGCCGCCGGAGGCTCCGTCGCAAGCCTCGTCGCAGGCCCCGTCGCAGACTCAGTCGCAGGCTCCGCCGCGGTCGCGCCGCCAGGGCCCGAACGGCTGCGCCTGGCCGAGGCGATCGCCTACGGCCCGGACCTGGTGGCGCTGCGGCGGGGGAAGTGGAAGCTGGTGGCCGCGCGCGACGGACGGCCGCTGGCGCTGTTCGACCTGGCGGCGGATCCCGGCGAGTCGCGCGACGTGTCGGCCGCGGAGCCGGAGGCCCTGCGCGGGCTGCTGGCCGCCGCCGACGCCTGGCGCCGCAGCGGCCTGGGCGCCGCCGACCTTGCCGGCGGCGCCTGGGAGGACCTGGACGGCACCGTGCGCGAGCGCCTGCGCGACCTCGGCTACACCCAGTAGCCCGGGCTCAGCCGGCCACGTCGACGGCCAGCTCAGCCACGGTGGCGGCCAGCTTCGCGAACGCCGCCTGCGCCGCGCTGCCCTTGACGCGCGCGGCCGGCAGGCCCGCGTCGCCGCCGGTGCGGATCGCCGGGTCCAGCGGGATCTCGCCAAGCAGCGGCAGCCCGTACTGCGAGGCCACGCGCCCGCCGCCGCCCTGCCCGAAGATGTCGTGCCGCTCCGAGCACGACGGGCAGACGAAGTAGCTCATGTTCTCCACCACGCCCAGAACCGGAACCTGCGTCTCGCGGAACATGCGGATGCCGCGGCGCACGTCGGCCAGCGCCACCTCCTGCGGCGTGGTCACCATCACCACGCCCGACAGCGGCACCTGCTGGATCAGCGTCAGCTGCGCGTCGCCGGTGCCCGGCGGCATGTCGACGACCAGGAAGTCGATGTCCCGCCACTGCACGTCCTTGAGGAACTGGCGGATCGCGGAGAAGACCAGCGGCCCGCGCCAGATCACCGGCTGGTCGGGCGGCAGCAGCAGGCCCATGCTGATGACCTGCAGTCCCGAGGCCTGCACGGGGAAGATCTTGCGGTCCTGCGTGACCTCGGGCTGCTCGTGCACGCCCAGCATCGTCGGCACGCTGGGGCCGTAGACGTCCGCGTCCAGCAGGCCGACCCGGTGGCCGGCGTCCGCCAGGGCCAGCGCCAGGTTCACGGCCACCGAGGACTTGCCGACGCCGCCCTTGGCGCTGGCCACGGCGATGACCTTGCGCACGCCGGGCAGCTTGGCCCGGTCGGCGAACGGGTCGGGCGACTGCCCGTGCGGGCCGCGCGGCGCCTGCTTCGGCGCGGAGCGGTCATCCACCGACACGTCGACCGCGAGCACGCCCGGCAATGCCGAGACAGCCTTGGCCACGTCCTGCCGGACCTGGGCGATCGTCTCCTCCTTCTCGCTCGTGCGCACGACCGTGACCTGGACCTGGCCGCCGGTCACGGAGATCTCGCCGATGAGGTTGATCGACACGACATCGACGCGCGTCCCGGGCACCTTCACGTCGCGCAGGGCCTGCATCACGAATTCGGGGGTCAGCGGGGTGCTCATGCCTGGACTCCAGACCCGGCGCGCGGCCGGCGTTGGCGGGGCGATGGCGGCGGGGACGGGACGCGCAGGACCGGCCGGGCGGCGCCCGGCCGGTCGCGCAGGATCGTCGCGCGGTCCCTCGCTAGTCGTTGAAGGAGGCCAGGGCCTCTTCACACGTGGCGTAGGTGTCGAAGACCAGCTTCAGCTGGGTCACGTTCAGGATGTTGTCGATCCGGTCGCTCACGCTGCAGATCTTGAGGCGGCCGCCGTTCTTCTTGAGCGTGTGGAAGCCCGAGACGAGGATGCCCAGGCCCGTCGAGTTCACCCAGGTCACCTTGCTCATGTCCAGCAGCACGTCGACGTGACCGTCGGCGACCAGGGCCTTGATCTCACCCAGGAAGCGCTCGTGATCCGGCCCGCCCATGATCTTGCCGGACAACGCCAGCACCACCACGTCGCCATCGGTGTTCTGCTTGATATTCACTGGCCCCTCCTTGCTGGATCCGGTCCATCGACTGCCGCACAACGGTATGATAAAGTGCGCACGGGCGCATCTCCAAGCCGCATTATGCCGATCGCGGGCCCGGCGCGCCCGGCCCCGGTCGCGGGAGGCCGAAGTGAGCCTTGTCCGCCCGGCCGTCCTGGCCGGCTCATGGTATCCCGGCGACGCGGTGATGCTGGCGCGCGCGGTGGACGGCTACCTCGCGGCCGCCCGCGGGGCCGCCGACCTGCCGCCGGCCCCGGCGGGCCGGCCGTGGCTGGGTCTGGCGCCGCACGCCGGCTACCGGTACAGCGGGGCGGTGGCCGGTCGCCTGTTCGCGTCGCTGCCCGACTCTCCCCCGCGTTCCCTGTTCATCCTGGCGCCGAGCCACCGGGTGCGGCTCGACCGGCCTTCCCTCAGCGGCGCCGCGGCCTTCGCCACGCCGCTCGGCGAGGTGGCGGTGGACGTCGCGGCGGTGGCGCGACTGGCCGGCACCGGCGCGTTCGCCATCGACGACCGGGCTCACCGGGACGAGCATGCCGTCGAGATCCAGCTGCCGTTCGTGCAGCGGCGGTGGCCGCGGGCCGTCCCGGCCATCGTGCCGGTGCTGGTGCCGGGGCTGGACGCCGCCGCGCGCGCCGCCGCGGCGGCCGCCCTGGCCGGCGTGCGCGACGACGAGACCCTCCTGCTCGTCTCTTCCGACCTGACCCACTACGGCGACGCCTACGGCTACGCGCCGTTCCCGACGGGCGGCGCCGCGGCGGACCCGGCCACCGCGCTGGCGGCCGCGATCGAGCGCCTGGACGCCGGAGCGCTGCTGCGCCTGCTGGCCGGCGACGGGCCGGGGCTGCGCGAGTACGGACGCCGCACCGGCATCACGATGTGCGGCCTCGAGGCCGCGGCGCTGGCGCTGGAGGGCGGCCCGCCGCCCGGCCACCAGGCGGCTCTGCTCGGCTACGCCCGCAGCGGCGACCGCGACGGCGACTACACGATGTCGGTGAGCTACGCCGCCGCGCTGCTGGCGACCGGCGACGAGAGGTCCGCGTGAGGAGGCGCCATGGCTGATCGCGACGAACTGCGCCCCGCTGCCGGCACGCTGACGCCGGCCGAGCGCGCCTGCCTGCGCGAGGTGGCCCGACTGGCGGTGGCCGCGGCGGCGCGCGGCGAGCCGGTCCCCGATCCGGCGATGGTCGCACGCGCGCACGGCGTGGCCGATTCCCCGCGGCTGGGCGAGCCGCGCGGCGCCTTCGTCACGCTGCATGCCGGCGAGCGCCTGCGTGGCTGCATCGGTACCCTGCGCGGGAACCAGCCGCTGCTGCTCGCGGTGGCGGACAACGCCGCGGCCGCGGCGGTCGGCGATCCGCGCTTCGCGCCCGTCTCGCCGGACGAATCATCAAATCTCTCGCTGGAGATCTCGGCGCTGACGCCCCTGCGGGAGGTCGCAGGTCCGTCCGAAATCGAACTGGGACGGCACGGCATCCTGCTGGCGAAGTCGGGACGGCAGGCCGTCTTCCTGCCGCAGGTGGCCCCCGAACAGGCCTGGGACCTGCCGACGACGCTGGCGCAGCTTTGCCGCAAGGCGGGACTGCCTGCCGACGCCTGGCGCGACGGGGCCCGCCTGCACGTCTTCGAGGCGGACGTTTTCTAGTTGTGGGGGCTCCCCCGGACGGCTATTTTCAGCCTCCGCGTGTCTTGATGGCGGGGTAACCCCTTACCTTCGCTCGATTCTGTTTGCCTGAGGCAGCGCCGGCGCCGGCGCGCCCCGAGGAAGGCGGTTCCGATGGGCCTGCTCGACAAGGTCGGGAAGTTCCAGGTGGCCAGACAGCTGATGGCCGCTGACCTGTACAACTACTTCCGCGTGATCGAGTCCGCCCAGGAGAATACCGTCCGGTACAAGGGCAAAGAGATCATCATGCTCGGCTCCAACAACTACCTGGGGCTGACCAACCACCCGAAGGTCAAGGAGGCCGCGCGCGCGGCCATCGCCAAGTACGGCACCGGCTGCGCCGGTTCGCGCTTCCTGAACGGCACGCTGGACATCCACATCGAGCTGGAGCAGAAGCTCGCGGCGCTGGTGGGCAAGCCCCGCGCGCTGGTCTTCTCGACCGGCTTCATGGTCAACCAGGGCGTCCTGAGCTCGCTGGTGCAGCGCAACGAGACGATCATCGTCGACCGCACGGACCACGCGTCGATCATCGACGGGGCGAGGCTGTCCTTCGCGGACGTGCGCAAGTTCAAGCACAACGACATGGACAACCTGGAACTCGTGCTGCAGAACGAGCGCGAGCGCAACAAGCTCGTCATCGTCGACGGCGTCTTCTCGATGGAGGGCGACATCGCCCGACTGCCGGAGATCATCGACCTGGCGGAGAAGTACGACGCCGTGGTGATGGTGGACGATGCGCACGGCATCGGCGTGCTGGGCGACCACGGGCGCGGCACCTGCAACCATTTCGGCGTGACCGGGCGGGCCCACCTGATCATGGGCACGTTCTCGAAGTCGCTCGCCTCGGTCGGCGGCTTCGTCGCCGCGGACGAGGACACGATCCACTTCATCCAGCACCAGGCGCGGTCGCTGATCTTCTCGGCCAGCATGCCGCCGGCCTCGGTGGCGTCCGTCTCCGCGGCCGTCGACGTCATGCTGGAGGAGACCTGGCGCCACGAGGCGCTCTGGCGCAACAACGACATCATGCGCGAGCGCCTCAAGGCGGCCGGCTTCGACACGGGCCCGAGCGAGACGCCGATCATCCCGGCGATCGTCGGCGAGGACATGACGGCCTTCACGCTCTGCCGCCGCCTGATCGACGAGGGCGTCTTCGTCAATCCCGTCGTCTCGCCTGCCGTCGAGCCGGGCAACGCCCTGATCCGCCTGAGCCTCATGGCAACGCACACCGAGGACGAGATCCACCTGGCCATGGACCGGATGGAACGGGTGGCCCGCGAACTGGGCATCATCCCCGGCCGCTGACGCCGCCCCGCGGCGCGGCGCGGCCAAGGAGGGCGGCATGGCCGTGCAGATCGTCCCGGTCGGCAGCGACCGGAAGCTCCTGGACCGCTTCCAGAAGTTGCCCTACGCCGTCTACGGCGACGACCCCCACGTGGTCTTCCCCCTGCTGGGCGAGCAGCGCAAGTTCCTCGACAAGCGCCACAATCCCTTCTACGAGCACGCCGAGGCCGAGCTGTGGCTGGCCGTGCGCGACGGCCGGGACGTCGGCCGCATCGCCGCCTGCGTCGACGCGACGAGCAACGCGCATCACCGTGAGCAGGTCGGCTTCTTCGGCTTCTACGAGGCCTTCGACGATGCCGAGGCGGCGGCGGCGCTGCTGGCGACGGCGGCGGGCTGGATTCGCGGGCGCGGCATGGACACCATGCGCGGCCCCGGCTGCTTCACCTCCAACCACGACTGGTACGGGCTGCAGGTGGACGGGCGCTTCGACCGGCCCCTGATCGGCATGCCCTACAACCCGCGCTACTACGAGCGGCACTTCGCCGACTTCGGGCTGGCCGGCGCGATGGACCTGTATGCCTGGTGGATGGAGACGAACGGCGAGCTGCCCCCGAAGCTGCAGGCGGTGGTGGACAAGGTGCTGGAGCGGCCCGGCCTGGTCATCCGCCCGTTCGACATGAAGAACTTCCTGGCCGAGGCGTCGCTGGTCCGCGAGCTCTACAACGCCTGCTGGAGCGAGAACTGGGGCTTCATCCCCCTGAGCGACGCCGAGTTCGCCTACATGGCCAAGGACATGAAGTCGCTGGTCGACGCCGACTTCCTGCTCGTCGCGGAGATGGAAGGCAAGCCGGTCGGCTTCTCGCTCACCATCCCCGACTTCAACCAGGCCACGCAGTCGCTGCGCGGGAAGCTGCTGCCCTTCGGCTGGCTGAAGTTCCTCCTCGCCAAGCGGCGGGTCACGGCGGCCCGGACGATCCTCATGGGCGTGCTGCCGGAGTACCGCAAGCTGGGCATCGACGTCGGCATGGTCTACCGGACGATGCAGGCGGCCTTCGCCAAGGGCATCACCCGCGGCGAGTGCTCGTGGATCCTGGCGGACAACCGGCCGATGAACCGCATCCTCGAGGGCTACGGGGCCGATTGTTACAAGACCTACCGCGTCTTCGAGAAGAAGCTCGCATGACCGGAGCGGGAGGCGGCGGCAGGCTGGCGGTCCTGACGGGGGCCAGCGGGTTCCTGGGCAGCCACCTGGCCGAGGCGCTGCTGGACGACGGCTGGCGCGTGCGCGCCTCCTGCCGGCCCGGGAGCGATCGCCGCTGGCTGGCGGGGCGCGACGTCGAGTGGCGCGAGGCGGACCTGCTCGACGGCGACAGCTGCCGCGCCCTGGTGCAGGGCGCCGGCGCGGTCATCCACTGCGCCGGCGTCGTCACGGCGGCGACCGAGGCCGCCTACCGGCGGGGCAACGTGGAGACAACGGCGTCCCTGCTCAGGGCCGCCGCGTTCTCGCTGCCGGCCGACGCCTGCTTCGTCCTGGTGTCCAGCCTGGC
>JAYRFB010000162.1:0-18451 GCA_041908585.1 Candidatus Krumholzibacteriia bacterium | reverse complement strand
GGCCTGCTCGAGCACTTCCGTGGCGCCGCCGAGGTGGGCATCTACTCGCTGGTGGTGTACGTCGGTGAGTTGCTATGGCTGCTGCCGGGCGCGCTGACACCCCTGCTGGTCCACAGCTCGGCCGCCGAGCCGGGAGACCTGCGTCGCGACCGCACCGCCGCGCGCGCCGTTCGCCTGGGCGTCGGCCTGACGCTGGCCGCCGCCCTTCCGCTCTACATTGCGGCCGCACCGCTGCTCGCCCTGGCCGGCGGCGGGCAGTACGCCGACTCGGTGCCGGCGCTGCGGGCGCTGTTGCCGGGCATCGTCGCCTTCGCCCCGGGCGTGGTCCTGGCCGGCGACTTCATCGGGCGCGGCCGCCCGCACTGGAACACGCAGGCCAGCGCCCTGACCGTGGTGATCAACGTCGCCGCCGCGCTGTGGCTGATCCCCGGCCGGGGTGCCGTCGGCGCCGCCTGGGCCAGCTCCCTGGCCTACGCCTGCGGTTCGGCCATCATGCTTTGGCGCTTCCGCCACGCCACCGGGATGTCCCTGCGCGGCCTGCTGCTGGGCCGTCACCGCCGGCCGTTGCCCGGTCGCTAGCCTCTCCGGCCGCCTCGAGCCGGATTTCGCCCCCCAAGACCCGCCAGAGGCCAGTCCGGACCCGTCGCCGGGGTCTGCATCCGCCTGTCCCGCCAGTGCTTGCCGACTTATCCCCAGCATTCTCGGAAGCACGCAAAAATAGGTGATTGACAGGCCCGGTGGGGGCGGACTATTGTGCGCCGGTGGCCGGTGGTGAAAAAAGGTGATTCGCGGTGATTTCGGAGGTTGATGGCGGGTGCCGAAGGATCGGCGCCAGGGGAACACGGAGGTTCCGCAGCCCGCCATCAACCAACCAACCGGCCAGGCTTCGATGATCGTCACGGCGCGCTCAAGCGGGGGATGACCCGGGTGGATTCCAGGCCGGCACCAGCAGGAGACGGGGGCTTCGCCTTCACCTTCCACGGGTCCTATACCCGGGCGGTGGATGCGAAGGGGCGCTTCGCCCTCCCGTTCCGGCTGCGCCGCGCCGGCGCCGAGCAGGTCGAGGAGAAGTACATGGTCTCGCGCGGGGCCGACGGGACGCTGAGCCTGCAGCCCTACGACGTGTGGGTCGCGAACTTCAACCGCCTGCGCAGCGAGCCGCCCAGCCAGAAGCTGCGCGACTACCTGCGCCGGATGTCGGCCAACAGCACCGAGGTGACGGTCGACGCGCAGGGACGCGTGGCGATCGCGCCGGAGAAGCTGGCCGAGCACGGCATCGACAAGAAGATCACGGTCCTGGGCGTGGGCTCCTACATGGAGCTGTGGTCGCCCGAGGCCCTGGCCGACCGGACCGGCGGCGACGCCGACGACGCGGCCTTCGACGACGCCTTCTTCCGCTGATCGACGGATCGGCGGTCGAACACCGGCGGCACGGATGCCGGCCGGATACAGCCGGGCTGCAGGGGCGCCGACGGATCGGCGCCCGCCCGGCCGACCCAACCGCGGCAGTGAGCGCAGGACCTCGGCACGGACACAGGCAGCAACGAGCGGACAACGGCCCACGGATGGGCCACGCAGGGGGACGGAACCCGTGACACCGAGAGAGATGACCCGGCTGCCCGGCAGGCAGGAGGCCGCAGGCAACCATACGGAGATCGAGATCAGGCAGAACGACATGGCTGTCTGGGTCACTCTCTCGGGGATCCTCGACCGCGCCGGCATGGACAAGCTGATCGCGCGCGTGACGCCGCGGCTGGATCGCCGCGGCTGCCGCGTCGTGCTGGACGGCAGCCGGCTCGCCCACCTCGACTACCGCGCCACCGGCGCGCTCATCGCCTGGAACCGCCGCCTGCGGGCGTTCCACCACCAACTCTACCTGCACGGCTGGAGCGACTACCTGAAGGCGATCGTGGTCATGGAAGACACCGATCGCGAGCTGGGAGCCACGCCGACGGTCATGACCGCCTGGCGCCAGCCGGCCGGAGCGCGCTCCGAAGTCATGCCATGATCGCCGCGCCGCACGTCCCGGTGCTTCGCGAGGAGGCCCTGGGCCTCCTGGCGGCCGGGCCGGGCCGGCGCATCGTCGACGGGACCTTCGGCTTCGGGGGACATGCCGCCGGCCTGCTCGAGGCCGGCGCCGACGTTCTGGGCATCGATCTCGACGCCGTGGCCCAGGGCGCCTGCCGCGAGCTGGCCGCGCGCGAGCCGCGCCTGCGTTGCCACCACGGCTCGTTCCGCGACCTCGGTTCCGCGCTGCGCGCGGCGGGTTGGGACGCGGCGGACGGCGTGCTGCTGGACCTGGGCGTCAGCTCGTGGCAGCTGGACGACCCCGGCAAGGGCTTCAGCTACCGCGCCGACGGGCCGCTGGACCTGCGCTTCGACCAGTCCGCGGGGCGGACCGCCGCCGACCTGCTGGCGGACCTGGGAGAGGCGGACCTGGCCGACCTGCTCTGGCGCTGGGGCGAGGAGCGGGGCAGCCGCCGCATCGCGCGCGAGATCGCGCGCCGTCGCCTCGAGGCGCCGCTGGCCACGACCACGCAGTTGCGCGAGGCCGTGCAGGCTTCGCTGCCGCGCGGGGTCAAGGCCGAGCCCGTGCTGAGCCGCGTCTTCCAGGCGCTGCGGATCGCCGTGAACGACGAACTGGGCGCGCTCGCCCAGGCGCTGGCGGAACTGCGCGACTCGCTGCGTCCCGGCGGCCGCCTGGTCGTGATCAGCTACCACTCGCTCGAGGATCGCCTGGTCAAGCGGTTCATCGACCAGGAGCGGCGCGACTGCGTGTGTCCCCCGGACACGCCCGTCTGCGCCTGTCGCCATCAGGCATGGCTGCGGCCGCTGACGCGCGGGGCGCTCGTCGCCTCGGCGGCCGAGCAGCAGGTCAACGCGCGGTCGCGCAGCGCGAAGCTGCGCGCCGCGGAGGTCATTCGCTAGGGGCGGCACGGACCGCCCGCGAGGAGTCGGCATGCGCAGGTGCAACAGCTATCCGCTCGCTCCCGTCGGTTCCCTGGCCGCCCGCCAGGGGGCGGCCATGGCCCATCGTCGTCGCGTGATGCGGGGACGACAGGGCCTGGCCGCCCTGGTCCTGGTGCTCGTGACCGCGGTCCTGGCCGCGGCCGTGCACGTCACGAACGAGGTGACGACCCTTCGCCGTCACCTCGTGAAGCTGGAGGCCCAGCGGCGCGTGGCCGAGGCCGAGGGCGCCGGCCTCCTGGCCCAGTGGAATGCCGCCACGGCGCTGCCGGTGCTGCGGGAGCGCGCAGGGAAGGAACTGGGCCTGGAATTGATCGGCGAGCCCGAATTGACGCTGGTCGCCGTCCGCCAGGCGCCCGACCGCGAGCCGGGTCGCGTCCGCCGCTTCCTCGACGGCCTGGGCGCGGCCGGAAGTGCGCACGCCGCCGAGGTCCGCGGCGTGCCCGAGCCCGAGCCCATGGTCTCGCTGGCGCCGCTGCGCCGCCCGGCGGAGGGTTCGCGATGACCGATCGCGAGGCCCGCGACATCGGCGCCCGCCGGCTCGGCGCCGTCCGCGTCTTCGTCCTGTGCTGCAGCCTGCTGCTCGCGGCCCGCGTCCTGTGGGTGCAGGTCGTCGAGCACGAGAAGTGGCTGTCGCGCGCCAACAGCCAGTGGTCGCGCGAGGTGGTCCTCGACGCCGAGCGCGGCAACCTGTACGACCGCCACGGCCGGCCCCTGGCCGTCTCGGTGACGACCACGCAGATCGGCGTCACGCGCCGTTTCCTGCGCGAGGAGAAGCTCCCGATCTCCGACCTCGTGGCCGACCTGGCCGCTGCGACGGGCCAGCCGGCGGCGGCGATCGCCCGCCGCATCGACCCGGCGGGCGGCGACGGCCATCTCGTCCTGGGTGGCGGACTGGTTCTCAAGGCCGAGCAGCGCGATCGCCTGCGGCGCTGGAAGAGCGTGACCCTCGACGAGCGCTGCTCGCGCTACTATCCGACCGACGGCATGGGCGCCAGCGTCGTCGGCTTCTACCGCCAGGACCCCGACCAGGTCCATGCCATGGGCCTGGAGCTGAGCCTGGAGAAGGAGCTGGCGGGCAAGCCCGGCCGCGCGATGGAGATGCAGACGGCCAAGGCGAGCGTCAAGCTCGGGCGGGTGGTGCTGGAGAACGCGACGCACGGCCGCAACCTCGTGCTGACCCTGGACGCCGGGCTGCAGGAGATCTGCGAGGAACGCCTGCGCGAGGCGGTGACGACCACCAACGCCCTCGGCGGCTCGGTGCTGGTCCTGGACCCGGCCAACGGCGACGTGCTGGCGGCCGCGAGCTGGCCGCTCGTGGACACCCGGAGCCGCGCGCAGGGCGACGGGGCCGTCTGGAACAACCGCAATTTCACGACGGCCTTCGAGCCCGGCTCGCTGTTCAAGGTCATCAGCGGCGCGGCCCTGCTGCGCTCTGGCGTCATCGACACGGGCACCGTCTTCAACTGCGACAACAATTCGGGCGCCCCCGGCGGCATCCGCAACGACAAGAACCACGACTACGGGCACATCAGCTTCGCGAAGGCCCTGGAGGTCTCCGCCAACGTCTATTTCGCCAAGGCCGTGATGCGCATGGACAACCAGGGGTTCTACGATGCGCTCTCGGACTTCGGCTTCGGGCAGCGCACGCTGTACCCGTATTCCGCGCAGCCGCGCGGCACGCTGCACACGCCCGACAAGTGGAATGGCGCCGACAAGCCGTCGATGTCGATCGGGCAGGCGGTCTCGGCGACCGCGCTGCAGCTGGGGATGGCGCTGTGCGCCGTCGCCAACGGCGGCACGCTCTACGCTCCGCGCTGCGTCAAGGAGGTCCGCGGCCGGGATGGCGGGGCCGTCGAGGAGGTCCAGCCGGTGGCCCTGCGCCGGGTGATGTCCCCGTCCCTGGCCGCAGTCCTCCGCAGCGCGATGAAGCAGGTGGTCGAGGAGGGCACCGCCAAGGCCACGAACGTGGACTGGATCGAGACCGGCGGCAAGACCGGCACCGCTCAGAAGTCGCGCGAGGGCCACCGCGGCTACACCGCGGGGGCCAACATCGCCAGCTTCGGGGGCATGGCCCCGATCGACAATCCGCGCCTCGTGATCCTGGCCGTGGTCGACGAGCCGGACCGTGCCCACCACTACGCCTCACAGAGCGCCGTGCCGCTGTACCGCGCGGTGCTGGAGGACATCCGGCGCTGCACGGACCTCCTCAGCGACGTGCCCGGCGAGCGCACCGGCCCGGTCCTTCAGGCCGACCCGCTGCGGCTGGTCGAGGTGCCCGACGTGCTCTACCTTAACACCGCACACGCGGCCGAGCGCCTGGGCTCGGCCGGCCTGCGCGTGGCCGGCGACGACATCGGCGGCACCGTGGTCGGCCAGGTGCCTGCCGCGGGCGCGCGCTGCGAGGCGGGCACCGTCGTGGCACTGACCATCGAGGGCGGCCGGGCCGCCTTCGCGCACACCTCCGGCGACGTTTGCCCCGACTTCACGGGCATGAGCAATCGCCAGATCCGCAGCGAGGCTGCGCGCCGCGGCCTGCAGGTGATCCTCGAGGGCGTCGGCTATGCGCGCGCCCAGGACGTGCCGCCGGGCAGCCCGCGTCCCGAGGGACCCATCCGGGTGACGCTGGAGACGACGTGGAACTGACCCTGGCGGCGCTCTGCCGCGACGTGCCGGGACTCGACGCCGCCGGGACAGCCGGACCCGCCGGGTTCGCCCAGGCGCCGGTGTCGCGCGTCACCGCCGATTCGCGCGAGGCGGGCCCCGGAGTCCTGTTCGTCGCCGTGCGCGGCGCCTCCGGCGACGGGCACGCCTATGCGGCGGCGGCGCTGGCCGCCGGCTGCCCGGCCGTCGTGGTCGAGGATCCCTCGGCGGTGCCGGACGCGCCGGCCGGGAGCGTGCTCGTGGCGCGGGACACGCGGCCGCTGCCGGCCCTGCTGGCCCGGCGCCTGGCCGGCGAGCCCGACCTGCTGCTGCGCACCGCAGCGGTGACCGGCTCCAACGGCAAGACGACCACCGCCTTCCTCCTGCGCGCCCTGCTCGGCGAACTGAGCGGCCGCTGCGGCCTGGTCGGCACCATCGAGTACGACGACGGCCACGAGCGACGTCCGGCGCCGCTGACGACGCCGGGCGGCCCGGTGCTCTTCGACCTGCTGGCCCGCATGGTCGCCAACGGTTGCCGCGCCGTGGCGATGGAGATCTCGTCGCACGCGCTCGACCAGGGCCGCGCCGCGGGCCTGGAGCTGGATGTCGCGGTGATGACCAACCTGGGCCGCGACCACCTGGACTACCACGGCGACCTCGACCGTTACCTTGCCGCGAAGGCGCGCATCACCGGCCTGCTGCGCCCGTCGCGCGAGGCCGCCCCTCCGGGCGCCGTGATCATCAACCGCCAGGACGAACGCCTGCGCACGGTGGATGTCTCGGCCTGCCGTTCGCTCGGCTTCGCCGCCGACCCGCGGCAGCCCGCGCACGGGGCGGACCTGCGCGTGGTCGCCGCCACGCTGCGGATGGACGGCACGCGGCTGGAGCTGGACTGGCGGGGGCGGCCGTTGGTGCTGACCAGCCCGCTGGTCGGCCGCTTCAACGTGGAGAACCTCACCGCGGCGTTGGCCGCGGGCCTGGCGCTGGGCTACGACGCGGCGGCGTGCTGCGCGGCGCTGGCGGCGGTGCCTCAGGTGCCGGGGCGCCTCGAACGGCTTCCCTTGCCCAACGGGGCCATCGCCGTGGTGGACTACGCGCACACGCACGACGCGCTGGCCGCCGTGCTCGGCGCCTGTCGCGAGCTGACGGACGGCCGCCTGCTGGCGGTGTTCGGGTGCGGCGGCGACCGCGATCGCGGCAAGCGTCCCCTGATGGGCGCCGTCGTGGCGCGCGACGCGGACCTGGCCTGGATCACTTCCGACAACCCGCGCAGCGAGGATCCCGAGTCCATCTGCGCACAGATCGCCGAGGGCTTCGCCTCGCAACCCGGGCCGCGGGCGCGCCTGAGCCGCGTCGTGGTGGACCGCCGCGCCGCGATCGGCGAGGCGCTGGACGCGGCGCTGCCGGGTGACATCGTCGTCGTGGCCGGCAAGGGGCATGAGGACTACCAGCTCATCGGCGGCCGGCGCCTGGACTTCGACGACCGCCAGGTGATCCGCGACTGGCTCCGGGAGCGCGGGGCGTGAGCGCGCCGGTCGGCATCCCCGTCGCGACCGCCGCCGCCGACCTGCGCGCGGCGGGGCTGCTGCAGGGGCTGCTGGCCGGGGGCGACGGCGGCCTCAGCCCGTCGACCGTGCCACCGACGGCCGCGACCTTCGCCGGCGCCGGGCTGGACAGCCGGAAGCTGCGCCCGGACGAGCTCTTCGTGGCGCTCCGCGGCGAGAAGGTCGACGGTCGCGCCTTCGCGGCCGCCGCCGCCCAGGCCGGGCACTGGGTGCTGACGCGGGCCTGGGACGGGACGGGCGCCGACCCGCTGGCGGGCACGCCGGCGCCGGCCACCGCCGGCGTGCTGCTGTCGGCCGACCCGGACGCCGCGCTGGCGGCGCTGGCGTCCGCGCACCGCGCGCGGCTGGCTGGCATCGTCTTCTGCGGGATCACCGGCACCAACGGCAAGACCACCACCAAGGATTTCCTGCGCGCCGCCCTGTCGGGAGCGGGCGCCGTCGCCGCCACCGCCGGCAACCTGAACAACCGCCTGGGCGTGCCGCTGACCCTGCTCGGGCTGCCGGCGGGACTGCGGTTCGCGGTCGTGGAGATGGGGGCTTCCGCGGTCGGCGATATCGCGCGGCTGGCCGGCCTGGCGCGGCCGCAGGTCGGGATCATCACCAACGCCTCGCCGGCGCACCTGGCCGAGTTCGGCTCGCTCGACGGCATCATCCAGGGCAAGGGCGAGCTGCTGGACGCGTTGCCGGAAGGCGGCACCGCCATCCTCAACGCCGACAGCCCGGGCTACGAGCGCTGGCGTGCACGGGCGCGCTGCCGTGTCGAGAGCCTCGGTCGCCACGCCGGCGACCACCGCTGGACCTGGCGCGCGGGTGCACCCGGCGAGCCGTCGCTGCTGACGCTCGACGGGCGCGACTGGCCCGTGCCCCTGCCGGGCGAGCACAACGGGGCCAACCTGGCCGCGGCGATCCTGGCCGCGCGCGCCGCCGGCGCCGGTGAGGCGGCGATCGCGGCCGGCCTGGCCGGGTTCCAGGGTTCGCCGCACCGCGCCGTGCTGCTGGACCTGGGCGGGCGCACCGTGCTCGATGACGCGTACAACGCGAATCCCGGCAGCATGGCCGCCGCCGCCCGGGCGCTGGTCGCGCTGCCGGGAGGCGGCCGCGCCATCGCGGCGCTGGGCGCCATGGCGGAACTGGGGGACGACAGCCACCGGATCCACGTCGAGACGGGCCGGCAGGTCGCGGCCGCGGGCGTCGGCATGCTTGTGGCTGTCGGGGAAAATGCACGCGGGCTGCGCGAAGGCTTTGACGCCGCCGGTGGGAGCGGTCATTATTGCGCCTCCGTCGAGGAGGCGGCGGCGCTGCTCGCGAGGATCGCGGCGCGCGGCGACCGCCTGCTGGTGAAGGGCTCGCGCAGCGCGGGCATGGAGCGGCTGCTGGCGCTCCTCGAGGCGGCCTGGGCCTGAGCCCGGGCCGGCGGGCGGTTCGGGAACCTGCGGCAAGGATGCCATGTTCTACCATCTCCTGTACCCGCTGAACGAGTACTGGTCGGCGTTCAACGTCTTCAAGTACATCACCTTCCGGTCGGCGTACGCCACCGTGACGGCGCTGCTCATCTGCTTCCTGCTCGGCAACGTGGTGATCCGCAAGCTGCGGTCCATGCAGATCGGTGAGGAGATCCGCGAGGACGGACCGCAGTCGCACCAGAAGAAGAAGGGCACGCCGACGATGGGCGGCGTGCTGGTGCTGGCGGCGATCGTGATCCCGACCCTGCTGTGGGCCGACCTCTCCAACCGCTACGTGCTGCTGGCGCTGCTGAGCACCGTCTGGATGGGGACCATCGGCTTCATCGACGACTACCTCAAGGTGGTCAAGAAGCACCGCAAGGGTATGATCGGCCGCTTCAAGCTCGCCGGGCAGGTCGGTTTCGGGCTGCTGCTGGGCATCATCCTCCTGAAGACGGGCGGCGACGACCCGCTGCTGACCCGAACCGCGGTCCCGTTCCTCAAGAGCACCATCGACTGGGGCTTCTTCTACGTGCCCCTCGTGGTGCTGGTGGTGACCGGGGCCAGCAACGCGGTGAACCTGACCGATGGGCTCGACGGCCTGGCCATCGGGCTCAGCTCGCTGGCCTTCGCGGCGTACGCGGTGCTGGCCTACCTCAGCGGCCACGCGGCCTTCGCGCAGTACCTCAACGTGCCGCACCTGCCGCTGGCAGGCGAGCTGACCGTCTACTGCGCCTCGGTGGTCGGGGCGGGGCTCGGGTTCCTCTGGTTCAACGCGCACCCGGCCCGCGTGTTCATGGGCGACACCGGCAGCCTGGCCCTGGGCGGTGCGCTCGGCACCGTGGCGATCCTGGTCAAGCGCGAGTTCCTGCTGGTCGTGCTCGGCGGCATGTTCGTGGCCGAGGCGGTCTCGGTCATGCTGCAGGTGACGTACTTCAAGCGCAGCGGCGGCAAGCGGCTCTTCCGCATGGCGCCGCTGCACCATCATTTCGAGTTGCTGGGCTGGTCGGAGACGCAGGTCACCGTCCGGTTCTGGATCGTGGGCATCCTGCTGCTGCTTCTGGGCATGAGCTCGCTGAAGCTGCAGTAGCGCGTCCCCGCGCCCCGGAAGGGGCGGCGGGCGGGCGGCGGAGGGCCATGCGGCTGGAGGGCAAGCGCTGCTGGGTGGTGGGGCTGGCGCGCAGCGGTTGCGCGGCCGGCGCGCTGCTGCGCCGCCACGGCGCCAGCGTGCTGGGCCTGGACGATGCCGACGGCCCGGCGCTACGCGCCCGCTGGGAGCGCGAGGGACTGGCGGCCACCGCCGCCGGCTGCTTCGACGAAGTGCGCGAGGGCGGCGCCGCGCCCGGTGCCGGCTGGGAAGCGCCGGACCTGGTCGTGCCCAGCCCGGGCGTTCCCGGCACGCACGCGCGCCTGGCGGCGCTGCCCCCGGGCACGCCGGTCATCGGCGAGCTGGAGCTGGGCTCCCGCTTCTGCCGCGCCACGATGGCCGCCATCACCGGCACCAACGGCAAGTCGACGACGACCGAGCTGCTGGCGCACCTGGCGCGCGCCGCCGGCCGTCGCGGCGAGGCGCTCGGCAACGTCGGCCGCCCGCTCTGCCTGGTCGCCGAGGAACTGGAGCCGGGCGACATCGCCGTGCTCGAGGTCAGCTCGTTCCAGCTCGAGACGGTCGAGACGTTCCGGCCGCTCGTCGGCTCGGTGCTGAACCTGGCGCCCGACCACCTGGACCGCTACCCGGACCTGGCCAGCTACTACGCGGCCAAGCGCCGTCTGGCCGGGCTGCTGCCGACCGGCGGGCTGTTCGTCACCTGGACGGGCTGTCCCGAGGCGCAGGCCTGGCCCACGGCCGCGCGGCGGCTGTGGTTCGGCGACGAACCGCAGGGGGCCGGTGTGTTCTTCCGCGACGGCCATCTCTGGGCCGGCGGGCCGGGACAGGCCCCGGCGCCGCTGCTGGCGGAGGCGGAGCTTGCGCAGCGGTCTCCCACGAACCGGCTCAACGCCCTGGCCGCCGTCGCGATGGGTCTCGGGCTGGGACTGGAGCCGGCGGCGATGGCCGACGGCCTGCGCACGTTCGCGGGCCTGGCCGACCGGCACGAGCTGGTTGCGGTGCGGGGCAAGGTGCGCTTCGTCAACGACACCAAGGCCACCAACGTGCACGCCGTGTGCGCGGGCCTGGCCGGGCACCATGGACAGGTGGTGCTGATCGCCGGCGGCAGCGGCAAGGGCGAGGACTACGCGCCGCTGCGCGAGGTCATGGGCGCCGTGCGCCATGTCGTGCTGATCGGGGCCGAGGGACCGGCCATCGGTCGCGCGCTGGCCGGAGCGGTGCCGCTCAGCCCGGCGGCCGACATGGACCAGGCGGTGGCGCTCGCGGCCGACCTGGCCGAACCGGACGCGACCGTGCTGCTGAGCCCGGCCTGCGCCAGCTTCGACATGTTCGCGAACTACCGGGCGCGGGGGGCGGCCTTCGCGGCCGCTGCGCTCAAGGCGGGCGCCACGCCACCCTGAGGGGCGGGCGCCACGGACGGAACCGGCAGTCATCGACCAGGGAGGGTCCGATGAACCGCACGCTGAGGGAGATGATCGGCTCGTTCGAAGCCGGGGACGGCTGGCTGCTCGGTTCGGTCGGGCTGCTGCTGTTCACCGGCGTGTTCGTCGTCTACGGGGCCGGCAGCTCGGACCTGAGCGGCGGCACCAGCGCGTTCGGTCGCCACTTCATGGTCGTCAAGCACCTGCTGATGATCGGGCTGGGCGCCGTGCTCCTGCTGGGTCTGTCGCATGTGGACTACCACGTGTGGCGGACACCCTGGCTGAACCGCGCGGCGATGGCCGCCTCGTTCGTGCTGGTGGCGATGACGCTCGTGCTCGGGCGCCAGGACGCCGAGGGGAACCGCGAGATCAACCGCTGGCTTTCGATCGGCGGCTTCTCGCTGCAGCCGGTGGAGCTGGCCAAGCTGGCCCTGATCATGTACCTGTCCGAGCGCCTGGTCGCGCTGCGCGCGACGGGTCGCGCCGGCGGGCGCACGCTGCTGCGGACGCTCGCGGTCGGGCCGCTGCTGCTGCTGCTGCTGCTCGCGCTGCAGCCCAACTACGGCAACATGCTGGTCGTCTGCGCGGTCACGGCGCTGCTCGTCCACCTGACCGGCATCGCGGACCGCGCCTTGCGCTGGGTTGTGCTCGCCTCGCCGGTGGTGGTCGTGGCGGCGTACCTGGTCATCGACAAGATCAACCATCGCTTCAGCGACGTCGTCAACGGCCTGCAGGGCGGCTCGTTCGGGCACCAGGTGGACCAGTCGCTCATCAGCATCGGCGCCGGCGGCGCGGGAGGGCTGGGCATCGGGCAGAGCCACAACAAGTACGCGTTCCTGCCGGAGGCGCACACCGACTTCATCTACTCGCTGCTGGGCGAGGAGACGGGGCTGGTCGGTTCGCTGGGCGTGATCATCCTGCTGACGGTCCTGATCTGGCGCGGGCTGCTGATCGCGCAGCGCGCCCCGGACGCCTTCGGCCGCCTGCTGGCCGCCGGCCTGACCGGCGGGCTGGCGGTCTATGGCCTGGCCAACCTGGCGATGGTCCTGGGCGTGCTGCCGGTGATCGGCGTGCCGCTGCCGTTCGTCAGCTTCGGCGGCACGGCCATGCTCGCGGGCCTGGCTGCCGTGGGCATCCTGCTGAGCATCGACCGCAGCAGCCGCTCCAGCCAGGTCTACCGCCGCCGCTGGGAACGGGGCGGCGCGGCGTGAGCGCGCGGCCGGTCCGCGTGCTGCTGACCGGTGGCGGCACCGGGGGCCACGTCTACCCGGGCCTGGCCGTGGCCGAGCAGCTGCGCCGGCTGGCGCCGGATGCGGAGATCGGCTTCGTGGGGACGCGTCGCGGCATCGAGGCGACGCTGGTGCCGCGCGCCGGCTGGCCGCTGGCGACGGTGCCGGCGTCGGGCTTCCGCGGCCTGGGCATGGTGGCGCGCCTGCGTTTTCTGCTAAACTTCGCCGCCGGCGGGCTGGCCAGCCTGGGGCTGCTGCTGCGGCGGCGCCCGGATGTCGTGCTCGGCACGGGCGGCTACGTCAGCGCGCCGGTGATCGCGGCGGCGCGCCTGCTGGGGATCCGCTGCGCCGTCCAGGAGCAGAACGCGATTCCCGGCTCGGTCAACCGGCTGGTCGGGCGCTGGGCGCGACGCGCCTACCTGGGCTTCGCGGGCGCGGCGCGCTGGTTCCCGGCTGGGCGCTGCGTGGCCACGGGCAACCCGGTGCGGGCAGCCATGGCCGCGGCGGCGGGGCAGGCGCCATCCGCTGGCGGGACGCAGGGTGCCGGGCGCCACGTGCTCGTCTTCGGCGGCAGCGGCGGCGCGGCCACGCTCAACCGCGCGGTGGCGCAGGCCGCCGCCGCCTGGGACGCGCGCGTCGACCTGACCGTGCTGGCCCAGACCGGGCCCCGCGAGTTCGCCGCCGTGCGCGATGCCGTGGCGGCGGTGGCGCCTGCGGGGCGCGTGACGGTGGTGCCGTACATCGACGACATGGCTGCGCAGCTGGCGCGCGCGGACCTGGTGGTCTGCCGCGCCGGGGCGATGACGCTGGCCGAGCTGCACTGCCTGGGCCGGCCGGCCGTGCTGGTGCCGTTCCCGCACGCGACGGACGACCACCAGACGCGCAACGCGCGCGATTGCGAGCAGGCCGGCGCGGCGGTCGTGGTGCCGGACGCCGAGTGCGATGGGCCGCGCCTCGACGCGCTGGTCACGGGACTGCTGGCCGACCCGTCGCGGCTGGCCGCCATGGCGGCGGCCGCCAGCGCGCTCGGCCGTCCGCAGGCTGCCGCCGTCATCGCCGCAGACCTCCTGGCGCTGGCCGGGCATCCCGCCGGCCGCGCGCAGCCGGTCATCAACCGGGGGTAGGACCGTTGTTCCGCAACACGCGACACATCCACCTTGTGGCCATCGGCGGCGTCGGCATGAGCGGCATCGCCGAGGTGCTGCTGAACCTGGGCTTCAAGGTCAGCGGCAGCGACCTGCACCGCACCGCGGTGACCGACCGGCTCGAGCAGCTCGGCGCCCGCGTTGACATCGGGCACGCCGCGGCCAACGTGAAGGGCGCGGACGTGGTCGTGCGCTCGTCGGCCGTCACCGAGGCCAACTGCGAGGTCGCCGCGGCGCGGGCCGCGCGCCTGCCGGTGATCCGCCGCGCCGAGATGCTGGCCGAGCTGATGCGCCTGAAGCACGGCGTCGCGGTGGCCGGGTCCCACGGCAAGACGACGACGACGACGCTCGTGGCCGCGGTGCTGGGCGCCGGCGGCCTGGACCCGACGGTGATCGTCGGCGGCAAGATCCGCGCCGTCGGCACCGGCGCCGTGCTGGGCGCCGGGCCGCACCTGGTGGCCGAGGCCGACGAGAGCGACGGCACCTTCCTGCACCTGACGCCGACCGTGGCCGTCGTGACCAACATCGACCTCGAGCACGTCGACCACTACCCGGACCTCGAGTCCCTGGTCGCGGCCTTCCACGACTTCCTGCGGCGCGTGCCGTTCTACGGCGCCTGCGTGGTCTGCGTGGACGACCCCAACGTCCGCGCGTTGCTGCCGCTGCTCGAGCGCAAGACGATCACCTACGGGCTGTCGCGCGAGGCCGAGGTGCGCGCCGATCCCGGCACCGTCGTCGAGGACGCCGAGGGCCAGGAGGCCGTCGTCTGGGCCTTCGGCCGGGAGCTGGGCGCGCTGCGCCTGCGCCTGCGCGGGCGCCACAACCTGCAGAATGCGCTGGCGGCCGTCGCGGTCGGCCTGGAGCTGGATATCCCGTTCGCGCGCATCGCCGCCGGGCTGGAGGGCAGCCGCGGCGTCGGGCGCCGCTGCGAGGAGTACGGTGAGCACGGCGGCGTGCTGGTCGTCGACGACTACGGGCACCACCCGACCGAGATCGGCGCCGTGATGGCCGTGGCCCGCGGGTTCGGCCGGCCCGTGGCTGTGCTCTTCCAGCCGCACCGCTACTCGCGCACCGAGCGCTTCGCGCGCGAGTTCGCCGACGCCCTGGCCGGCGCCGATGCGGTCGGCCTGCTGCCCGTCTACGCGGCCGGCGAGGAGCCGCGGCCGGGCGGGGACAGTGCCGCGATCGCCGCGCGCCTGGAGGCGAAGGGCCGGACGGTGGATCTCCTGGAGGGCCACGCGGGAATCGCCGGCTGGCTGGACCGTCGCGCCGCAGCCGGCTCGCTCGTGCTGACGCTGGGCGCCGGCGACATCGGCCGGCAGGTCGAGGGCGTCTGCGCGCACCTGGACGGCCGCCGCGCCGGGGACAGCGCATGACCCCGGTGTCGCCGCAGCCGGCGGGACAGCCCGCGCGCCCGCGCCCGGGTCCGGACGCGGTGTTCGCCGTGCGCCGCGCGGCCCCGCCCCGTCGCCGGTTCCCGTGGCGCGCGGTGCTGGCGGCGGTCGCGGCGCTCGTCGTCCTTGGCGCCGCAGGCTGGTGGCTGGCCGGCAGCGGCGCCTTCGCCGTGGCGCGCGTGGGCACCGGTGACTACCGGTTCACCGATGAGGCCGCGCTGCGCCGGGCGTTGACACCGCTGCTGGGCCGCAACCTGTGGGCCCTCGGGCCCGGCGAGGTGCGGGAGGCGCTGGCCGGCCTGCCCTGGATCCGCGAGGTGCACGTGCAGCGGCGGCTGCCCGGCTCGGTGGACCTGGAACTGATCGAGTGGCGGCCCCTGCTGGTGGTGGCCGAGCCGGGCGCGCCGGCCGGGGCGCCCGAGCTGGTCCTGGTCGAGGACGGCCGCGTGCTGCCGTTCCCGGCGCGCCTGCCGGCCCCGGACCTGCCGGTGCTGACGGGACTCGTCGTCGAGCGGCGGCCCGGCGGCCCGGCGCGCCTGCCGGAAGCCGTGACTCCCTCGGTGCTGGAGCTGGTCTCCGCGCTGGAGACCAGCGGCCTCGAGGCCGCGACGACCGTGGACTTCGTGGTGGCCGGGCCGGACGGCTGGAGCGTCATCCTGCGCGGCCACGAGGCGACGCTGCTGGTCGGACGCGAGGACTATGCCGACCGGCTGACGCGCTACCTGACCGCGCGTGCGCACGTCGACTCGAACCTGGTCGTGGACCTCAGGTTCAAGGACCGCCTGACCGTCAGGCCGCAACCGGCGGTCGAGCCGGAAGCGGAGCAGGAGGGCGAGCCGTCTGGAACCGGCGCCGCCCGGCCCGATGGGGCGAAGGAGAAGACATGAGCGAGGGACGCCTGATCGTCACCTGTGATTTCGGCACCACCACGTTCCGGGCCGTGGTTACCGAGGTGGACCACGAGGGATCCTTCAAGGTCCTCGGCCACGCCGCCGAGCCTGCGCAGGGCTTCCGCGACGGAGACTTCGTGGACCTCGGCGCGGCCTCCGCCTGCATCGCGAGGCTGATGGCGAAGCTGGAGGAGGCGGCGGACATCTACGTCTCGGGCTTCGCCTACAACGTCAGCGGCTCGCACCTGCGCTCGGTGCGCGCCACCGCCCAGCTGCCGATCGGACCGGGCCCGCGCCCGATCCGGCACGCGGACCTGGACGAGGCGCGCACGCGCGCCAGCGCCATGGCCATCCCCTTCGACCACCAGATCCTGTCGGTGACGCCCGTCGAGTACGCGGTCGACCGGGTGCGCGGGGTCATCGACCCGGTGGGCCGCGTCGGCAGCCAGCTCGAGATCCAGGCCCACCTGATCACCGGCTCGCGCAGCGTGCTGCACAACATCGAGAACGCGATCACCAGCGCCAAGTACAAGCCGCTGGGCGAGGAGATCGACGTGCTGGCCGCCGCCGCGGCGCTCCTTGACGCGCGCGAGCGCCAGGAAGGCGCGATGCTCATCGACGTCGGCGGGCACTGCACGAACTGGGCCGTGTACCGCAAGGGCTCCATCGTTGCCAGCGGCTCGGTCGCGCTGGGCGGCTGGCACCTGACGGGCGACCTCTCGCACGGCCTGCGCATCGCGCGCGAGGACGCGGAAGAGGTCAAGCGCACGCGCGGCGTCGTGCTGCGCAGCCTGGTCGACCAGGTGCCCATCGACGTGCTGTTCGAGGAGCGCCGTCCCACCGAGACCCCGGGCCTGGTCGCGGCGATCCTCGAGCCGCGCATGGAGGAGATCTTCACCTGGGTGAAGAACGATTTCGGCGATGCCCGCGAGCTGGCGGCGCTGAAGGCCGGCGTGGTGTTGACCGGCGGCGGCAGCCGCTGCCGCGGCACGCGTGCTCTGTGCGAAGAGGTGCTCGACCTGCCGGTCCGACGCGCCTACCTGCCGGCCGCCCTGAAGGACGCCGGCACGCTGCCCGACGGCCAGTGGGCCACGGCGCTCGGTCTGGGATTCCTGTATGCCGGTGCCGACGACGACGCGCTGCGCGGGAAGGCTCCCGGGCGCGGCAGCTGGCTGTCCCGGCTGCGCGGACGCTGGCGCCGGCCGCCGGCGGACGGGGAGATGACGGCCGAGGCCTGAACAGCGCCCGAAACGGAAAAAATTCCTTGAGGTCGCCGGAGCCGTGTGTTAAAGGATTGCTCACGCAGTCCCGCAGCTCCGGCGCCGGCCTATTCCAGTGCGCGGCAGAGGGATACCGCACTTTCCGCGGCCCGCCGGATGCCACGACCCATCTCAAGGAGGAGGCGGGCGTCATGATGTTCGAGTTCGCCGAAGACACCGAGCACAGCGGAATCGAGCGCCTGGCCGATATCAAGGTCATCGGCGTCGGCGGTGCCGGCGGCAACGCCGTCGGGCGCATGATCGAGGCGGGGCTGGTCGGGGTCGAGTTCTTCGCCGTGAACACGGACCTCCAGGCCCTGCACGACTCCCCCGCGCACCGCACGCTGCAGATCGGCGCCCAGCGCACGAAGGGTCTCGGCTCGGGCGGCGACCCCCTGGTCGGCCGCGCCTCGGCCGAGGAGGACCTCGAGGGCCTGCGCGAGGCCCTGTCCGGCGCCGACATGGTCTTCGTCACCGCCGGCATGGGCGGCGGCACGGGCACCGGGGCCGCGCCGGTGATCGCGCGCGTGGCGCGCGAGCTGGGGGCGCTGACGGTCGCCATCGTGACCAAGCCGTTCCGCTTCGAGGCCACCGTGCGCATGCAGCAGGCGCTGGCCGGCATCGAGGAACTGCGCCGCTCGGTCGACACCCTCATCATCATCCCCAACCAGCGGCTGCTGGAGGTGGTCCCGCGCGGCACCAGCATGCGCGAGGCCTTCCGCATCGCCGACAACGTGCTCTACGAGGCCACCCGCGGCATCTACGAGATCATCTCGCGCCACGACCACGTGAACCTCGACTTCGCCGACGTGCGCACGGTCATGAAGGACATGGGCCAGGCGATGATGGGCACGGGCCGCGCCGAGGGCCCGGACCGCGCCGTGGTCGCCGCGCGCCAGGCGATCAGCTCGCCGCTGCTCGAGGACGTGGACATCCGGGGCAGCCGCGCCGTGCTGGTCAACGTGCTCGGCCGCGAAGTCGGCCTGCAGGACACGGCCGAGGCGATGGAGTTCATCCAGGAGGCCGCCGGTCCGCAGGCACATGTCATCTTCGGCTACGGCAACGACGAGTCGCTGGGCGACACCCTGCAGCTGACGGTGATCGCGACGGGCTTCGACGCCGCGCGCGAACAGGAGCCGTCGCTGGCGGCCGTACGCTCGGGTGGCGCCGTCGCTGCGAACGCCGATGAAGCCGCCGCCGGGCCTGCCGTGGCGCCGTCCGCTGACGACGCTGCCGAAGTCGCCGGCGATGTCGCCGGCGATGTGGCCGGATACAGGGACGCCGCCGACAGCGGGTCCGCCGACATCGCCGAGCCCTGGCCCGCCGCGACGCTGGCCGGGGACGAGGCCATCGCCGCCGCCGCCGCCGCGGAGGAGGCCGCGCGCGAG
>JAYRFB010000161.1:0-16042 GCA_041908585.1 Candidatus Krumholzibacteriia bacterium | reverse complement strand
GCGCGGGGGGGGGCGGGGGGGGGCGCGCGCGGGCCTCGGCGCCCCCCCCCCCCCCTTCCCCCCGCCCCGGGCCGGCGCCCCCCCCGCCCCACGACAGGTCGAAGGCGCGCGAGACCGGCTGGCCGTCGATGACGCAGGTCAGCACCAGCGGTTCGTTCGGGTCACTGGTCACGACGGTGAAGTCGAGCAACTGCGACGCATCCTTGGCCAGCGACAGCTGGGGCGGCGCCGCCAGGGTGACCTGATCCCACTTGCCTTCCTCGAAGCGGAGGTCGTCGATGACCAGCGACATGCCGGCCTCGACCTTGAGCTGTCCCCGGAAAGGCACGCCGGGCTCGGCGGCCCGCGGGGAGCCGGCGATGTGGACCTTGAACGGCGGCTCGAGCCGGGCCATTGCGACGCCGGCCGCCAGGAGCAGCAGCGCGCCCGCGAGCATCGATACGAATTGACGCATCTCGTTGCCTCCTGCGCTCAGCGGGCCTGGGTTGCGGGAATCGGGCGGTCGACGGGCGTGGCGGCAGGGGGCGGCGCGTCCCAGGCGGCGAGCGCCGCTTCGAGCGTCCGTACGCGCGCGGCGTCACCGGCGGCGGTGGCGCGATCGAGCTGCCACTGGAGGAGATCCCGGTCGCCCGCGGCCTTCTCGCCCTCGATCCGCCGCTGGAGCGCAGCGGCCTCCTCGCCGGTGGCGCCAGCCAGTTGCGACGCGAGCGCCTGAACGCGAGCCTGCCGCGCCGCGAGCAGCCCTTCGAGCTCGGCTTGCAGCGCCGCGCGGGCCGCGTCGTCCACGGTGGCGGCCGGCAGCAGGCCCTCCGCCCGCGCGGCGGCGAGTTCGGCCTCGTTTGCGGGGATGTCCGCGTAGACCGTCGCCCCGTCGCTGCGGTCCGCGACAGCCTGGCTGGGTGCCGTGTCAGGCGACGGTGCGGCGGGTGGCAGGTCGGCGGCGATGGCAAAGCCGACGGCGACGATGATCACAAGTACGACAGGCAGGACAAGGCGGGTAGACATGGCGGACCTCTCCGGCGTCGCGAAGCAGGATGCCGCGCAGGGTGCGGTGGAAAGGGGGCGACGGGCTGCGTGGCGTTGTCATGGCCCCCAGTTGAGGGGAGGCCGCGTCGCGCGATCAATCACATCCAAACGGCGAATCTCTGCGGCACATAGCCGAACGAAATGGTGTGCTTTCGCGCAGGCGGCTGGTCGCCAGACGTCTCGGAGACGGTCCGGGGCTGGGATCGATGGTGCCTTGGGCCTCTGGCGCGCTGCTGCGCCCGGCCGCCTCCCCGCGAAGGAAGGCGGCCGGGCGCGCCTGACGCAACCTCAGTTGATGAACTCCACGGTCATGTCGAAGGCGAGCGTGAAGTCGGCGTTGTAGATCCGCAGGGTCTTCTCGCCGATCATCGAGTCGCCCAGCAGGGTCAGGTAGCCGTAGCCGTTCTCGTTGCCGCTGGCCCAGTCGTAGTCGTTGGCCCAGGCGCCCAGGTCGATGCGCGCGAAATTGAGGTCGTAGTCCTCGGTGTTGAAGGTCAGGTCGATCGAGCTCCCGACCGTCCTTGACGAGCCGCCCGACATCTCGACCGGGTCGCTCTCCCAGTAGTAGATCGTCTGGTTCACGGGGTTGCACTGCGTGCCGGAATCGCTGCTGCCGGTGCGATTGAACGCGTTGCACCAGAGATAGAAGCAGGACATGTCGACGTCACCGTCGTAGAACGGGTCGTCGTCCGCGCTCCATTCGCAGATGATGCGGTTCAGCGTCAGCCGCACGCCCTGCCTGATCTTCACGGGCCGAACGATCGTGTACTGCGAGGTCAGGGAGATCATCGCCAGGGTGTTGTCCCGCAGGTGGCGGAACTTGTACATCAGCGGCACCCCGGTCGAGTCGGCGCTGAAATCGGTGCTGGCCGCGATGATCTGGCGGAAGCCCTCGAAGGTATTCAGTTCCTCGATGCCGTCAGTCGAGCCGCCGTAGACCAGGATGCGGATACTGGAACTGTTCATGACCTGCGCGGCCGTGCGGCCGAAGCCCAGGTCGACGTCGACCGTGCCGCTGTAGGAGGCGTCCAGCGCCAGGCTCATCTCCTCGGAGCTGTAGTTGGACTCGACGCACATGATCGCCATCATGCCGTACTTGACTCCCGCCACGTACATGGGCTGCGAGCCCGGCGGGAACGCCGCGCGGATCTCCGCCTCGGTCATGCCGGAGCCGAGCACGGCCGTCGGCGAGCCCGGGGTGGTCATGTCGATCGAGTAGTACACCTGCGTGTACTTCGCCACCATCTTCGTCGTCGCGGACGACTGGTCCCAGTTGAAGCTGGAGCTCAGGTCGCCGGCCCCGTACGAGATGTCGGCGTCCACGAACAGGCTCATCTGCGAGGCGCTGTGTACCTGCTGGTAGGACCAGTCCACCTGGGCCGGGGGGCTGACGTCGGCTTCGAGCACGCGCGCAACGAGATTCGAAACGCCCTGGCGCACACTGGCCAGGTTGGGCTCGGGGACGACTTCGGAGAGCGGGATCCCACCGCCGGTGCCCTCGAGGGAGATGGACAGGGTGAGCGGGGAACGCGGGACGATGATCGGCTCGTACACATAGTCGTAGGCGTGTTCGCCACGGACCAGGCTTCCGGTCCAGATCACGTCGTCGTTGAGCCCGAGACAGGTTATGTTCTCGAGGTTCTCAAGGGCGTCGTGTTTCTCGTAGTAGTAGCGGTAGTTGCCGTTGACCGCCGTCGAGTCGGCGACGGTGTTGTGCTCGGCTCCCAGGGTTTGCACCTTGCCGGCGGCCTCGAGGATCTGGTCGATGGTCCCGGCCGGCACCGGATCCGGTCCCGCGGGATCGCTCGAACAAGCTGCCAACGCCAGGCACAGAAAGATGAGCACCGGTAGGATCTTCATCGCCCGCCTCCCCCGTCCCTCAACCCTCATGAAAGTGAATATTCATATTCTCCGCCTTTCGTCGCGCAGTGTCAACGTCCGCACGGTGCCGCGTCGCCGGCGGGGGCGCAGCGGGCGGCCCAAGGGTTGTGCCGTCGAGATTGTGCCCGGCCCCGGGATTCAGGTACACCTGAGGGGGCGGTCGGCGCGTGCCAATTAGGCATACGCCGACCGATTCAGTAGCCGATGTTCCGGTTCCGCTCAGCGCATGAGCATCAACTTGCGCGTCAGCCCGCGGCCGCTGCCCGTTTCCAGCCGCAGCAGGTAGGTACCCGAGGATACCGCCCGCCCGGCGTCGTCCAGTCCGTCCCAGGCCGCGCGCTGCGATCCTGCCGGCAGGGTCCCGTCGGCCAGCACCCGGACCCGATGGCCGCGGATGTCGTACACCTCGAGCCGCGCCTGTCCCGCCGCCGGCAGCGAGAACTCGATCTCGGTACGCGGATTGAACGGATTCGGCGCGACGCCCAGGGCGTCCGGGGCCGCCGTCACGTCGCCGACGCCCGACACGTACGGCAGCATCCAGTCGACGATGCGCTTCATCACCAGCGCCCGGTTGGCGACGGAGTTGATGGCCTCGTAGCCGAAGCCCAGGTACACGACCTTGTGGGTGCCGTTATCGGCTTTGATGCCCGCGGTGTAGGTGGCGCTGTAGGCCAGTATCGCCGAGGCGCCGGCTCCCCGGGGGGTGATGGCGTCGGGGAAGGTCGCGTTGTTGGCGCCACCCGTGCCGCTGATGGTCAAGGACAGGCCGTTGCCGATAGGATCGCCGGCTGTGCCGGTGATCGTCATGTCATTGGTGTCGTCGACGACGAAGTTGGCGTGCAGGTAGTTGTTGTACCAGGTGAGTGCGTCACCGCCGGTGTCGCTCGCCTCCCAGCCGATCTCCTGGCCGGTGATGAACAGCTTGCCGCCCCCGTCAAGGTAGGCGCCCAGCGCGGCGCGATCGCTGTCGTCGAGCGTGGGGTAGGACAGGCCGGTCTCCCAGATCACCAAGTCGAAGTTGGCCAGGTCGGCGGCGGTCGGGGCCGACGTCGACCGGTCCCACGTGCCGTAGGTCTTCAACGTGGGGGGGATGGCCGGGGCGAAGTACTGCGTTGCGTACGTCGCGGCGCCGTCGTCTTCGACCAGCAGGATCTGGGTCTGTGGCGTGATGATCCTGTACGCCAGCGTCCGGTCCGGCGTGCCGGCGCTCCGTGCGTGCATCCTGACCACGACCGAGCCCTGGCCCGGCGAGGTCGCGTCCATCGCGAGCTTGAAGAACGCCCGCTCGCCCGGGGCCAGCGCGAGCGCGGCGCTGGGCACGGTGTCGCCATCGTACACCAGGTTGGCGCCCCAGCCTGCCGGCAGGTCGGCGGCTTCCAGCGTCACGTCGTAGACGTCGGCGTTGAGGCCCCGGTTGAACACCGCGACCTCGCCGAATTCGTACGCGCCGCCGGCGATCGCCGTCCGCGAACCCAGCGCGTAGTAGCGCAGCGCGTAGGACGGTGTCGGGAGCGAGTTCGCGCTCTGCAGGATGGACCGGTCGCTGTCGTCCTGCACGAAGGCCACCGCCCGCAGGTTGGCCGTCACCCAGGTCGGATCGACCGTGAAGTTGATCGTCACCTGCTGGCTCTGGCCGGCCTGGGAGATGGTCACGGCCTCGTCCGGCAGCATGTCCCGGAGCACATCCTGGTACTCGACCGCGCTGTAGACGACCTTGTTCTCCAGGATGGCGACGCGCAGCTTCAGCTGCGAGATGTCCGCGAGCGTCTGCTCGAGGTCCAGGTCCACGGTCACGAAGCCGTTGCCCACCACGAACGAGGAAGCGCTGATGCGCATCGCCAGCGGGGTGGGATCGTCGAGCAGGTCGCGCACGATCGGGTCGTACACGCTGCCGTTGATGGCGTCGGTGCCGGCGCCGGCCACCGTCAAGCCGCCGTTGAACTTCAGGGTGGGGAAGCCGGTGATCGCGTAGTACGCGAGGCGCGCGTCGGAATCCGGGCAGCTGAGGCCGCCGCTTGAATCGAGGTACTCGACGGCGTCGAACTCAGTGGCATCGAAGCGGGTGAACATGACAGCCACGCCAGCACGGGCGCGAGGGCAGAACCCTCACCACGTGGCTCCACCCTCTTCGATGAACACCGAGCGAGGCACCTGTGCGTAGGCCGGGACGGCAGCCAGGAGCAGGAGGGCGGCGAGCAGCAGACGGCGGCAATTCATGGCGGATCCCCCCAGGACAGCGGATGGCGGACGGGAAAGCGAAGCGGTCGCGCGGGGCGCGACCGCCAGGATCATAGCGAATCCGTTGATTTTGATCAATCGAGATCGTTTATGCCCGGCCGCCGCGCGCACACGCCGGCCCGCACGGAGGGAACGGAAGCCGATGTCTGTTCGTCAGTTCCGGCGACCTGGAGGGGAGCGTGCGGCCCGCCGCCTCCCCTGACAGCCCCCGGATTCCGCAGAATTCACTGGCGCGATCCGTCGAATCGCTCAATATTACCCGCACGAGCGGAACGCCCGCCAATGCGGGCAGGCGGGCGATGCCCGCCCAGCCGCCGAGGAAATGTTCGTCGAGCAGCTTACGAAGGCCCCCGGCCCTGGTGGCGCGGGGGTTTTTTCGCAGGGGCGCCGGCCGCGATCGCGGACGGTAGCCTGGGTATCGCCCGCTTCGAGCGGGCCCTGGATTCCCCCGACCGTCGGGGGATGAGGCCGGCGGCGCCGCGCGCGGCACCCCGGCCATTTCTGAAGCGCAGAGGACGCGCCGCAATGATTCGGCGGTCCCGCCGCGCTTGGCCAGGCGGGCCTTCCCGCACATGGAGAGAATGTCTTGAAGAAACTGTACATCGGCAACCTGCCCTTCAGCGCGACCGAGGACGAACTGCGTCAGCTGTTCGGCCAGCACGGCACCGTTCATTCGGTGGCCCTGATCAACGACCGCGAGACGGGCCGTCCGCGCGGCTTCGGGTTCATCGAGATGGATGACGATGTCATCTCGAACGTGATCCAGGCCCTGGATGGCAAGGAACTCGGCGGCCGTGCGCTGCGCGTGAACCAGGCCGAGGACAAGCCCCGTGGCGGCGGCGGCGGCGGCGGTGGCCGTGGCGGCTACGGCGGCGGTCGTGGCGGCGGTGGCGGCGGGAGCCGTTGGTAAGCGCCTGAGAGAGGCTCGGCCTGCGGGCTGATGCCGAGAATGGGCCCTGCTGCCGGAAGGTGGCGGGGCCCTTCCTCTTCCGGCGATGTCGCCGGCACGCAGGAGCCCGCCTGGCGCAGGGGCGGGCGCCGACGGAACCCGCATCAGGAGAGGAACCACCATGCGCATCCACATTCGGGGCCGGCGACTCACGAAAGGGGCGGCGTTGCTGGCGCTGTCTGCGGTCACAAGCCTGACTGCGCCGGCCAGCGCGGAGCCGTACGAGACGATGGGCGGGACGGTCGTGCTGGCGCTCAGCGGACTCGAGATCGACCTGCCCGCGCTGGCCGACAGCAACGCCTATCGGATCTCCGCGAGCTTCGCGCTCGGAGAAGGCGGCTACGACGGACGCGACGTGATCGACGAGGCGTCCGGCGCCGACCTGCTGGCCGGCACCTGGGTCACGCTCGGCTACTTCGACGCGGGCGGACCGGACGCCGTTGTCGCGGCCGTGGACCTTGCCGAGAGATGGTCCGCGCAGGTCGACATCTGGGGCGCGAGCTGGAGCGTCGCCGGCGGCATCTACGACTTCGGCAACGAGCTTGGCGCCAAGCCTGCTCTCGTGGCCTGCACGCAACAGGGTGACGGCAAGGCGCTCCTGATCCATCGCTTCTTCCTGGCGGCCGCGGTCGACACCTCGCAGGCCGGGATGATCGCCGGGTTCGAGCGCGCGGCGGTTGCGCGCGCCATCGGGGAGTCGTACGCCCGGAAGCGCGTCGGCGCGGTGGTGCCGATGCGGCGAGCCGAAGTGCGCGACCGCGGGGACATCGAGCCGTCGCGCTGGCAGCACCTCGAGTCGTCGCTGTTGGAACTGCTGATCCCGGACGATGGTTTCATCTGGCTGGTGCGCAACGATCCCGATGCAGGCGTCGATCGCCTCGATCGCATGGCGCCCGCGTGGCCGGAAGTCGGGCTCGAAGTCCTCACGGTTCCCGACCAGCGGTGTGGCGAGACGTTCGAGTCGATCCAGGTCACGAAGCGCCCGGCACCGGAGATGGGCGTCCCCGAAGGCTGGACCGCGGGCCCGCAGCTGGTGCTCGAGAACGCCATCGAGCTGACGGTCTGTCACGAAGCCGCCGCCGGCGTGGTGGTGGTCGGCATCTTCCAGGCACCGGACGAGGTCGACATCGGCCATCTTGCGCAGTTGCTGGAGGCGATCGCGGAGGCGGCGGACGTGCCCTGAGGACCGGGTACCGGCGGCGCCTGCTCACGGCGCCGCCGGTGCCGGATTTCCGCCTACTGCGACTGGAAACTGCCGCCGCACCCGGCCGAGCACAGCCAGGTGCCGGAGGCGGACAGTGTCCCGCCGGCCAGGCTCAGGGTGCCGACCCAGTCGCAGGGTCCGCCGCTGGCCACCGCATCGAGCGTGCCGTTGGCCGTCACCTGGCCGGTGATGGTGCCGGAGGCCGTCCCCCCGTAGGTGCCGGAGACGGTGCCGTCCTGCGCCACCGCGATCTGGAACGTGCCGCTCTGGCTGCCGCAGCCGCTCCAGACACCGGCCAGTGCGCCCTCGAAGCCGCGCGTGCTGACGTGGATCCTCGACAGCTCGATGGCGCCTGCCTGGCCCTGCCCGCACACCGGGCGGGGGCGCTCGACGACGAGGTCGAACTGCCGGGAGGGCGCGCCGGCTGTCGCCGGGAGCTGCGCTGCCACGCCGGCGACGTCGACCAGGAGCTGCGAGCCGAGGTTCCCGAGCTGCACCGCCGGGAGCTGGCCTGGCACCTCGGCCCGCACCGTCACCGGCGGGCGATCCAGGATGCCTCCGCAGAGGAAGTTCTGGAGGTCGTTGCCCAGGCGAATCCGCCCGTCGCCGGTGACCAGCAGGTCGCCCGTGCCCGCCGCGGCCGGAATGCGGACCGAGTCGAGGAGGTCGCCCGCCTGCGTCGTCGTCTCCACCACCAGCGCGGATGCGCAACGGTGGACCTCGTCGATCACGGTGTCGGCATCGAGGCCGCTGAACTGCGGCAGCTCGCGGGCCCCGATCGGATGCCCGCGATCGTGGCCGCCGGAGAGCAGGTCCAGCAGGTAGTGGTTGTCCTCGTTCGAGGTGCAGGCGTCCGTGGCGACATCGTGCAGGCGCGCGAAGAGGGCCGGCAGCAGCTGGGAGGTGACCTTGGCCTCGACACCCTCGGCGCCGAACTGCTGGGCCCACATCAGCAGCTCGACGCAGGGCGTGATCTGGCCCCACAGCTCGTCCCAGCTCGCGAAGGAGGTCACGAAGCCCGGGCTGTCGATGCGGTCGAGGTAGGCTTCGAGGTACTCGTTGAGCTCCGTCTCGTAGTTGGCCGTCGTGATGGCGCAGTCGCCATCGACGGCGCGGATCAGGCCGTCCGCCGCCAGCAGCGAGCCGACGATCTGGCGCAGGTCGGCTGCCGTCTCGACCAGGACGACCTGGGCGTTGAGCAGCGCGCCCTCCGCGTTCGCGCAGGCGAACTCCTGGACCTGGGCCGTGATGTCGGTCAGGGAGTCCGCGCCGCAGGTGAGCAGCGCGAGGCGGTACTCCGTGATGAGGGGAGAGGCCAGGTCGGGCGGGAAGGCGCCGGAGAAGGAGCGGGCGCGCAGGAGGGCCAGGTCCAGCGCCTCGGCGATGAACTGGCAGCCGATCGCCTCGACGTCGAGGAACTCCTCGCCGTCGGCTTTCACGGCCGGCGCCGTCGGGGGCAGCGGAATGCCCGCAAGGTCGCCGAAGCCGAGCGAATAGCCGCTGAACCGCAGCGTGCGCGCCGTCGCGTCGTGGTCGGCCGGCACGGGCACGGCCTCGGAGTTGGTGAAGACGAGGCCCAGGGCGGCGTCCAGCGCCATGCCCTCGGGCAGCCTGACGGTGAAGGTCGCCGGCGCCAGCAGGTCGAGGCCCGCGGGCTCGATGGCAAAGCGCGCGACTTTTCCGGCAGGCGCGGCCAGCGCGCGCACGCGCACGGTAGTCGGCACGAGTATGGCGCCGGCCGGGACGTCCATCTCGAGCCGGATGCCGGACGGATCCGCCACCACCATCGAGGCGCCGGCGATGCCGATGGCCACCGACAGGTCATCGGTCGGGCCCGGGTTCGGGACCTCGGGATCCCCGGAGCCGCACGAGGCGACGAGCACGGCGAGCATGGCCAGCAGCAGGCCGTGGACTGGGCGTCCGGAACGCATGGAGTACCTCCCGCTTCAAGAGTGATGATGGCGATCCGGAATCGCGGCTACGTGACGTGGCGCCGGCGCGGAGTCCCCCACGGCCCCGCGCCGGCGCGCGTGACATCAGGGTAGCGTGTACGTGATGCGCGCCCCGTGCAGCCGCATGTCGGTGACCAGTCGCGGCGCCGAGGGCGTATCCCAGTACACGACGAGGTCGTAGTAGTAGCTCTGGTTGTTGATCACGGCGCTGAGGGTGCCCGAGTCGAGCGTGACGTCGCCCGGCGCGTTCTGCGTGCCCTGGGTCGAGAGGATCGTGCCGGCTCCGCTGGGGAACGGCTCGCGCATGAGGATGAACACCACGTTCTCGCCGTTGCTCTGCGTGGGCTCGTTGTCGGTGCAGAAGACCTCGCAGCGCGTGATGGTGGCGCCGTGCGGCAGCTCGATGCTGGCGTGCAGGTTGAGCCGCTGGCCCGCCGTGCGGCCATGGATGTAGGTGCTGCGGTTGAAGTCGGTCAGGTTCGCCGTTTCCTCCACGAACGCGGACGGTCCGAGGGCCAGGTAGGCCGTGCCGCCGCCCCCGCCACCGCCGGTGATGGTGCCCTGCACCGTGAGGTTGCCCGTGATCACGGTGTTGCCGTCGACCTCGAGGCGCGCGGTCGGCGCCGTCGTGCCGATGCCGACGTTGCCGTTGTTCAGGATGCGCAGCCAGCTGGCGTCGGAGATGCCCTGGATGTCGAAGCCGTTGAGCGCACCGGCGCCCGCGCCGCCCACTCGGATGCGCGCGATGTCGGCGTTCCAGTCGAAGCGGGAGATCGCGCCCGTGTTGTTCGGGTTGCGGACATCGAAGCCGCCGGTGCCGTCGGCTCGCACCGAGCCGACGACGTGCAGCCGCGACGACGGACTTGCGGTGCCGATGCCGACGTTCCCGGTCACGGCCGCCGACATGTTGTTGCCGACGACGTTCCAGTCGTTGTCGGGGACGCTGCCGCCGGTGGCCGCGGTGGTCTGCACCGTGCCGTCCCCGAAGCGTAGCGAGCCGACGGCGGCCTGGCCGGTGTCGCCGTCAAGGTAGAGCGTGGTCGAGGTGCCGTCGGTGACGCGAAACGTCCCCACGGCAGCCTGCGCGTAGGTCGCCTTGAGGGCGAACGGGCTGCTTGCAAGTGGCTGGTCGGAGAGTTGCTCGAAGCCGCCGCCCGTGTCGACCCAGAGGCGCAGCTTCGGAGATGAACAGTCGGCGACGCGACCGGCCGTCAGGGCGACCATCGACAGCGCAGGGTCGCCCAGCAGCACGCTGAACAGGCCCTGGTCCACCGGCAGCGTGACGGCCGCGGAGGGTTCGCTGCCGTTGGTGCTGGTGCCGTCGTTGGACCAGGCGCTGGTGGTCCCGCACAGGACCACGAACTTGAACTGGGCGTTGCCGGTGAAGGGCGCGCCGGCGGCCTCGAGCTGGCCCTGGTAGCTGACCAGCGAGGGCTGGGCGGCCGCAGCGGCGGCCAGGCAGAGGCTGATCGCCAGCACGGCGACGCCCCGGGTGACGATGGACAACCTGTTCATGACGTCGTTCCCCCTTGAGGACGTGAAGGCATGAGTGCCGGCGCCTCAGCGCACCAGCGTGAGCTTGCCGCTGGCGCGTCCCTGCGAGGACTCCAGCACGGAGACGTAGACACCGGAGGCGACGGCGCGGCCGGTCTTGTCGAGGCCGTTCCAGACCACCTGGTGCCTGCCGGCCGGCAACGAGCCCTCGACGAGTTGCGCCACGAGTCGGCCCTGCAGGTCGAACAGGCGCAGGCGCACCTGCGCGTCGGCAGCCGGCAGGTCGAATGCGAGCGTCGTGCGCGGGTTGAACGGGTTCGGGTGGTTGGGGTAGGCGCGGAAGACCAGCGGCAGTCCCTCGGGAACATCCGAGGTGCCGCCGGCCAGCGGCAGCCACCAGCCGGAGCCCACCTGCAGGCCCGCGCCGGTCGCCGAGCCGGCGAGCGGCTGGCCCACCGTCGCGCGCACGCCGGCCGTCGGACCGGCGCTCACGCCGCCCCCGGCCCCCACCACCGCGCGCGTGATCGTGGTGGCCGCCGCGCCCGCGGCCGGATGCAGCAGCGCCGCTGCCGCCACGCACCACAGGCATCCGCCCGCATTGGCTAACTTGTTGCGAGTCAACATCTCAGAGTCCCCCTTGGCCGGGCTCGCCGTCGCCGCCGCCCCTGCGACCGGCGCCGTCGCTCCTGTGACACACCCATTGACGCGCCAGGGGGCCCCGGTTTGTGCCAGGGAATTCGCACTATTTTCATCCGATAGGCGGAGCCGGGCGCCGGTGACCTTTGCTATAGTCAAGGCATGGCGGAAATCCGTGACGTCACCCTGATCCTTCAGGAAGCCTCGGCCGGCGAGCCGGCGGCCGTGCGCGAGCTGTTCGCCGCCGTCTACGATGACCTGCGCCGGCGCGCGCGCGCGCAGCTCTCGCGCGAGCGCGACGACCACACGCTGCAGCCGACCGCCCTGGTGCACGAGGCGTACATGCGGCTCATCGACCAGGACCGGGTCGTCTGGCAGAACCGCGCCCACTTCCTGGCCGTGGCCAGCCAGGCGATGCGGCGGATCCTCGTGGACCACGCGCGCCGGCGGGGACGGGCCAAGCGCTCGGGCGGTCGCCTTCACCTGCCGCTGGACGAGGCGCTGGCGCTGGGGGACGAGGCCGCCGACCCGGTCGTGCTCGCCCTGGACGAGGCGCTCGGCGTGCTGGAAGCCGAGGAGCCGGCGATCGCGCGCCTGGTCGAGATGCGCTTCTTCGGCGGGTTGACCCAGGAGGAATGCGCGGGGGCCCTGGGCATCTCGCGACGCACGGTCTGCCGCCAGTGGGACTATGCGCAGGCCTGGTTGTACCGCGCGTTGAGCGCGGACGGGGCCTAGGCGATGGGGGCCACGGGCGGCGACGGCGACGCGGGCGGCCGGAGCGCGATCGATATCTTCGCCGACGCGCTCGAGCTGCCGGAAGAGGCGCGCGCGGCCTTCCTGGACGCATCCTGCGGCGGCGATGCGCGGCTGCGCGCCGACGTGGCCTCGCTGCTGGACTCGTTGCCGGCGGCCAGGCGGTTCTTCTCCGCCGCAACAACCATGGTGACGGCGCGGGGTTCAGGCCCGCTGCCGGACATGCGTGAGGACGGCCCCGGGGTATCCGTCGACGATGGTGGACCGGAAGGGCCGCTCCGCGATCCGCTGCAGGGCCGCACCCTGGGTCCCTGGCGCCTGGTCGAGCAGGTTGCGGTCGGGGGCATGGGCGCCGTCTACCGCGGCGAGCGCGTGGACGCCGCCTTCCGCAAGCAGGTGGCGGTCAAGGTGCTGCGGCCCTGGCTGGACAGCGCGGAGATGGACGAGCGCTTCCGCCGCGAACGCCAGGTGCTGGCCGACCTGGAGCACCCGCTCATCGCCCGCCTGCTGGATGGCGGCACCACGCCCGACGGGCGGCCCTACCTGGTGATGGAATATGTCGACGGCGAGCCCCTCGATCGCCATGCCGACGAGGCCCGTCTCTCGGTGACCGGCCGGCTGCGGCTGTTCCTGTCGGTTTGCGAGGCCGTGCAGTTCCTGCATCGCAGCCTGGTCGTGCACCGCGACCTGAAGCCCAGCAACATCCTCGTCGATCGCGACGGGCAGGTGAAGCTCCTCGACTTCGGCATCGCCAAGGCGCTCGCCGCCGACGCGGACGCGGCGGGTGGCGACGGCGACGCGACGATGACCATCGCGCTGACGCCGCGCTATGCGAGCCCCGAGCAGGTCCGCGGCGAGAGGATGACCACGGCGACCGACATCTACAGCCTCGGCGTGCTGCTGCATGAGCTGCTGGCCGCCGGGCCGCCCTACGAGGTGCCGCGACAGTTCACGCCGGAAGCGGCGCGCGTCATCTGTGAAGGCGAACCCGAGCGACCGAGCCGCGTTGCGGCGCGGCTGGACGTCGCGACCGCCGCGCGGCGCGGCTCGACGCCCGCGCGCCTGGCGCAGAGGCTGGGCGGCGACCTGGACGAGATCGTGCGCAAGGCCCTGCAGAAGGAGCCCGCCCGGCGCTACGCCTCGGTGGACGAACTGGCCGCGGACATCCGGCGCCACCTGGACGGCCTGCCGGTGCTGGCCGCGCCCGACCGGCTGGGCTACCGCGCCCGCAAGTTCCTGCGGCGGCACCGCGTGCTCACGCTGGCGACGCTCTCGATCGCGACGGCCCTGGCCGTGGCGCTGCTGGTGAGCCTGGACGCCTGGCGTCACGCGCGCCGGCAGACGCGCGAGGCAGAGCAGCTGGCGTACGTGAATTCCCTGGCGGCGGCCGAGTCGGCGCTGCGGGAGAACGTCGTCGACGAGGCCGCGACCCGCCTGGCCGCGGCGCCGGTCGCGCTGCGCGGCTGGGAGTGGCGGCACCTGGCGGCGCGGCTCGACCGCAGTCGACTGGAGGTGCGCGCCCACGCGAACAGCATCACGGCCGTGGCAGTGTCGGCCGACGGCGCCGTCCTGTTCTCGGCTTCGCTCGACAGCACGGTCCGCGAGTGGTCGCTGGCGGACGGCCGTCCCCTCCGCGTGTGGGGATCCCTGGGCGAAGGCGTCGAGAGCGTGTCGCCCGCGCCGGACGGCACCTGGCTGGCGGCGGGCCTCTCGGACGGCAGCGTGGTGGTGCTGGACAGGCAGGGGTCGGCGGCGCCGGTCCGCCTCGGCGCACCCAGCCCCTGGGCCGTGGTCGCCGTCGCTCCCGACGGGCGGCGGATCGCGTCGTCGCACATCGACGGATACGTTCGCCTGTGGGATCGCCAGGAAGACGAACCGCTGGCGGCATGGCGCGCGCACGACGGCTTCGCGCTCGTGGCGTGGCAGCCCGACGGCCGACGCGTGGTGACCGGCGGCGGCGACGGCGCCGTGCGCGTCTGGGACGCGCAATCGGGCCGGCTCGTGCACGACCTGCCGCGCCACAAGCGGCGCATCTACTGCCTGGCAGTCAGCCCCGATGGCCGCCTGGCCGTGTCCGGCGGCATGGACCAGCTGGCCGTGGTGCACGACCTGCAGACGGGCGGGCAGCTCACGACGTTCCATGCGCACACGGGCACCGTCTCGGGCCTGGCCTTCACGGCCGACGGCCGGCAGGTGCTGTCCTGCGGGCCGGACGGACGCCTACTGCGCTGGGATGCCCGTACCGGGGCCGTGCTCGCCGAGCTGCGGGGGCACCGTGCCGATGCGATGGCGGTGGTTGCCACGCCGGATGGGCGGCAGCTGGTCAGCGGCGACTGGGGCGGGACCTGCCGGATCTGGGACGCGGGCGCCGGCGATGTCGTCACGCTGCGCGTGCCGTCGGCGGCGACGATGGTCGTCCGCTCCGGCAGGTTCGTGTACGACCCGGCCGGAGCCGCCATCATCGGCGGCTGCAGCGTGTCGCAGGTCAACGTCTGGGCGCTGCGCGACCCGACCGCGCCGGCGCGCCAGGCGGCCTGCGGGCGCCTGGCCAGCTCGCTCGCGCGGACCGGCGACGGTCGGCTCCTCCTGCTGGGCCTGGACTCGGGCGTCCTCGCCGTCATGGACGCGCGCTCATTCGAGATCGGGGACACGCTCTCGCTCCATGCGGGTCCGATCCACGGCGTGGCGCTGCACCCGGACGGCCGCCGGCTCGCCACCGCGGGCGAGGACGGGCGGCTGCTGGTCCGTGAGCTGGCGGCCGACGGCTCTCTCGGGCGCGCGACGGGGGCGGCGGACTCGGTCGGTGGCGCCCTGCGCGACCTGGAGTTCGCACCCGACGGCGCGCAGCTGGCCGGCGCCGGCGCCGACAGCTGCGTGTACCTCTGGGACTGGCCGCTGACGGCGCCCCCGCGGGCGCTGCTGGGCCACGGGGGCGCCGTGCTCGACGTCTGCTTCGACCCGACCGGCCCGCGTCTGGCCTCGACCGGTGTCGACGGCTGGGTGCGCGTATGGTCGCTGCCCGAAGGCCGCCTCCTGGCGGCGCGGGAGGTGGGTCCGCACAACTGCGGCACCATCGCCTGGAGCGGCGACGGACAGCGCATCGCCGTCGCGGGAATCGACGGCGCGGTGCGGTTGCTGCAGGCCGATTCGCTGCGCGAACTGGTGGGCCTGCGCGGCCACATCGCGCGCGTCGTGGCGCTGGCCTTCGTGGCGGACGACTCGCTCCTCGTCTCCTCGTCGCGGGACGGGACGGTCCGGGTCTGGGCGGCGCCGCCGGCGGCGCCCCAGGGGAGCGGCCCGGAGCCGGCGCGGCGGCGACAGGCGCGTGGAGAGGGGGCCCCGTGACGGGCTTGCCAAGCCGCGCCCGCGCCACTAACCTGACCACCATGGAACTTCGCATGCGCCGCCGGTTCGGCGGCAGATGCGCGTCACTTGAAGCCCCGTCCCAGGCACCCGGTTCGGGTCGCCACCAGTCAGCCCCGCCTAGGCTCGGACGCGCACGCCAGCGCGTGTCGTCGGTCCCTGCCACCTTCCCGCGGACGAATCGACAACCCAGGCCCCTTTCGGAAGAGGACTGCCATGTCCCGACGCCACTCTCTGCCCGGAATCTGCACTCTGTTCGCCATCTGCCTGCTCCTGGTCGGCGCGGGTCCCGCGGCGACGCCCATCTCCGGCCCCCAGCCTGGCGGCGCCTGGAAGGAGGTGACCCTGGTCTACCTCAGCGATGTGAAGGGCAAGATCGAACATTGCGGCTGCGCGTCGCACCCACGCGGTGGGCTGGCCCGGCGGGCTGCCTTCATGGACAAGGTGTGGCAGGAGAACAAGCCGCTGCTGAACCTGGACGCGGGCGACGTCTTCGGACCGCGGACCCAGAACGAGCGCGAGCAGACGAAGTTCCTGTGCGAGATG
>JAYRFB010000160.1:0-4732 GCA_041908585.1 Candidatus Krumholzibacteriia bacterium | reverse complement strand
CCACGCAAGCCGTGATCGCCTACGCCCCGACCAGCTTTCCCCGGAACATGAAGAACACCGCCCCCAGCAGGCACAGCCCGGCCCACAGGTAATCCAGCTTGAGCGGCTCGCGCAGGTACCAGACCGAGAAGGGGACAAACACAGCCAGCGTCACCACCTCCTGGATGATCTTCAGGTGCCCCACGCTCAGCACCGTGTGCCCGATGCGGTTGGCCGGCACTTGGAAGCAGTACTCCAGCAAGGCGATGCCCCAGCTGACGAACACCGCGACGAGCCACGGCTTGTGGTTCAGCTCCTTGAGGTGCGCGTACCAGGCGAAGGTCATGAAGACGTTGCTGCAGACGAGCAGGGCGATGGAAATGGAGACGGGCTTCACGGGCGGGGTCCTTTCCGAAGCGCGAAGGGCTCGACCATGGCGCGCACGATAGCACCGCGCGCCAGCGATGGCAGCCGCCGTTTGCGCCGGGGCAAGTCGCAAGGGACACATCGGGGCAAACGCCGACGGCCGGCCCTCCCCCAAGGGGGTGGCCGGCCGTCTGGCACCGGGTCCCGTGCGGGGACCTACTTCACGAGCGTCATCTTCCGCTGCAGCTCCTGCCCGTCCGCCCGCAGACGGTACAGGTAGACGCCGGCCGCCACCTGACGGCCGCCGTCGTCGCGACCGTCCCAGGCCACGCGCTGCTCGCCGGCCGTGACCTGGCCGTCGACCAGCGTGCGCACCAGGGCGCCGCGCGCGTCGTAGACCTTCAGTTCCACGAGCCCGTCGCGCACCAGCGAGAAGGCGATGGTCGTCGACGGGTTGAACGGGTTCGGATGGTTCTGCGCCAGCGACACCGCGGCCGGCACCTCGGCCGGCGAGGCGCCGGTCGTCGACTGGATGCTGATGTCGTCGATGGCCCAGCCCCAGGCCGACACCGCGCTGTCGGAGTAGAGGCGGAAGCGCAGCAGGATCGTCTCGCCCTTGGCGAACGTGTCGTTCAGCGACGTCACGTGCGGCCGGAAGAGCGATTCCGACGGCGCCGGCGTGCCCGAGTAGAAGCTGTTCTCCCAGGACGGGTCCGACCTGGCGTCGATGCCCGGCGCCACCGGCAGCCAGGTGCTGCCGTCACGGCTGCCCTCGACCACCACGTAGTCCCAGAAGTTGCTGTCGCCGAAGACCGAGCCCGGGTCGCCGGGCTCGACGATTGCGACCTCGTTGTAGGACAGGACCGTGCTGTCGGCGATGCGGATGGGCGTCTTGAGCACGGCGATGGGCGCGGCCCCGTTCGAGTAGTCGTGCGTGGTGTGGAGCGCGGGATCGGTGAACCCGCCCGGCGTCTGGATCGAGAACTGCGTCATCTGGAAGTCGGCGCCGGAGTTCAGCGAGCTGGCGTAGTCGAAGGCCGGCGCCGCCAGGTTCAGCGCGTCCACCGTGCGCGTCACGGATTCGTAGGCCACGCCGCCCTTGAACGAGCGCGCGAAGGCCGTCTTCAGGCCCGCGGTCAGCACGGGCACCTGCAGCGACAGCGCCTGCCGCCGCGTGTTCGGCCCGATCACCTGCACCTTGGCGCCGTCGACCCAGACCTGCGTCGAATCGTACACCGAGCGCAGGTTGAACTGCAGGCTCAGGCCGCCACCGGGCGGCTGCACCATGAGGTCGAACAGCGGCCTGTAGACCTGCCCCGCCTCGAGGGCCGGGTCGGTCATCGACCAGATGCCGCGGCCGTGCGTGCCGGCGACGATCTCGTCCTCGACCGCCACCAGACGCCAGACGCCGACCGCCGGCAGGTTGTGGTTGGCCAGCGCCCAGCTGCCGCCGCCGTCGAGCGACTCGACGATGCCGATCTCGGTCGCCGCCCACAGCCGGTTCGTGTCGTTCGGCCACACGCACAGGTCGTACACGGCCACGTCGGGGAACCCGTTCGAGCTGGTCACGCCCGAGCCGTTGTAGCCGGTGATGTCGGTCCAGGTGGCGCCCAGGTCGGTCGTGCGCAGGATCTTGGGGCGCTGCGCGAACGAGAACATCGCGTAAGCCGTGTTCGGTTCGGTCGGGTGCGTGGCCAGGCCCGAGGCCGGTCCCATCACCGCGTTCGGGTACAGGGAGGTCGGCGTGAACGTCGTGCCGTTGTTGGTCGACACGCTGATGCGGCCGGAGGCGTCCATGCGGCTGCCGACCCAGACGATGTCCGGGTTCGCGTTCGAGACGCGCACGCTCAGGAACGAGCTGAGCGCGCCCAGGTCGGTCGAGCTGATCGGCGACAGCGACCACGAGCCGCCGAAGTCCGTCGACCGCCACACGCCCGAGACGCCGACCGCGAAGATCGTGTCGGGGCGCTTGTGGCTCTTGGCGATCTTGGTGATGAACGGCGCCGTCGAGCTGGAGTTGTTCGTCATGCCGCTGGTGGCCGATTCCCAGGTGGCGCCGCCATCCAGCGAGCGCTGCAGCCCGTTGTACTGGTAGCCGCCGATCAACTTCAGCGGGTCGTCGAAGTGCCACGACGTCTCGTAGCCGTCGCCGCCGATGCGGTGCTCGTAGGCCGCCAGCTCGTCCGGGTCGTCGCCCGACTGCCAGGTGCCGTTGTCCTGCGTGCCGCCGAAGTAGGCGCTGCGCCCGGGCGCCTTGTCCACACCGTAGAACTGCGTGGTGACCATGCCGGTGACCGGCATCGTGTAGCCCGTGGCGCCGCTGGTCGTGCGCGCCACGCCGCCGTCGTTCGTGTTGAGCAGGTACCAGCCGCCGCCGCCGGTCGGCACGATGCGCAGCGCGTGGTGGTCCGGATGCGGCCACGAGTAGCTGGCCAGGCGCGTGGTCGTGCGCGAGTTCGTGCCCCCGCTCATCGTGATCTGCCACAGCTCCGGCCCACCCACGTAGACGATCAGGGTGTTGGTGGGGTGGCAGACGATCGTGTTGTCGTACCAGCCCTGCGAGCCCAGCCAGTTGGGTTCGGTACCGCTCTCGAAGGTCTCTGCCCAGGTGGAGCCGCCGTTCGACGACCGCCAGAGTTCGCTGTGGCCCGAGCCCTGCGACGCGGCGTAGAGGACGTTCGTGTTGACCGGCGAGATCGCCAGCTCGAAACGACCGGCCAGGTTGGTGATGCCGTTGTTGATCGTCGTCCAGGTCAGGCCGGCGTCGGTCGACTTGCGGATGCCGCCGCCGTAGACGCAGGCGTACTGGATGTTGAAGTTGTTCGGGTCGGCGATGATCTGCAGGATGCGCGGGTCGCCGAAGACGCCCGTCCCCGTCTCGGTGTGCACGACGGTCCAGTTCGCTCCACCATCCGTCGAGCGGAAGATGTTCGAGGTCGGCTCCAGCGAGCCCTTGTAGCGCCCCACCGTCGTCGAGGCCAGCACCAGGTTGGCGTCCGTCGGCGAGACCAGGAGGCGCGAGATGTTGTTGAAGCGGTAGTCGCCCAGCGTCGAGGCCAGCTGCGTCCAGGTCTCGCCGCGGTCGGTCGACTTGAGGATGCCGTTGCCGTTGATGACATCCACGCTGTAGAAGCTCTCGCCGGTACCCGCGTACATCACGTTCGGGTTCGACGGCGCCTGCACCAGCGCCGAGACGGGCAGGTTCGGGATCTCGTCGGTCAGCTGCCGCCACGAGGCGCCCGCGTCGGTGGTCTTCCAGACGCCGCCGCCCACGCTGGCCACGTACCAGGTGTTGCTCGTGGCGTCGGCGGGATCGACCAGGATCTCCCGCGCCCGGCCGGCCACGTTGCCGGGGCCGCGGCTGGTCCAGACGACCGACTTGTCGGCGCGCGCGCGCGGCAGCGCCTTGGTCAGCTCCAGGTTCTGGTAGCCGCGCACGTACTCGGGCTCGGTGCGGTCGGCCGGCACCTTGATCTCCTGCAGGGCGCGCGCGAACTCGTCGGGGAAGCCGGCCTGGGGCCGCTGCTCGCGCCACGCGTCCAGGCGCTCGAGCTTCAGCTGCGCCTTGAAGGCCTTGTCGGAGCCGGGCGCGGCGTGGCGCAGCTGGTTCTCCAGCTTCGCGCGCTGGCCCTGCTCCCAGCCGGCCTCCGTGCGGACCACGTCCTGCACGAAGAGACCGCCCAGCGCTATGAGGGCGATGACCGCGACCGCGGCCGAGGAACGCAGGATCATGTCGGGCTCCCGGGGCAGGCGATGGAGGGGCGAAGGCGGCCGCCGCGCCGGCAAGGCAGGCGGTAGGGCCGATGCTGACTATATTATATGCTGAAAATTGATTTTCGATCAACTCACGATACCGTGACAGTGCTCACGCCCACAGGAGCGCCGCGCGCGACTCGACGATGCGCGCATACTCCTCGCGCAACGCCGACGGCAGGAAGCTGGCCGCGATCGCCGCGGGCCAGCCCGCGCTCGCCACCCGCAGCCTTTCCATCTCGTCGGCCACCACGGCCGCCGGCAGGCGCAGGCGCCCGACGCCCAGATGTTCGGTGAAGTCGGCGCGCCTCAGCGTACGCTTGCGCCCGTTCAGCGGCAGCGCCGATTCCACGCGCGGGTCGCGCAGGGCGATCGTCGTGTTGAGCAGGTCGCAGGCGGGCGCCAGCTGCACGCGCGGCGGCCGCGTGACCAGCGACCAGTTCTTCAGGTGCATGTCCTCGCCGCCGGTCAGGAAGCAGAACAGCACGCGGCGCAGGAACTGGCGATGCTCCACCAGCGGGAAGGTCGCGTGCCTGTCGATGACGGCGGCGACCTGCTCGAGGCTGGCGTCGTACTTCGTGTCGCGGCTGCGGCCGGACAGCTGCGCGAAGTCCTCGCCAAGAACGTGATAATT
>JAYRFB010000159.1:0-4551 GCA_041908585.1 Candidatus Krumholzibacteriia bacterium | reverse complement strand
GTCCATCGACCGCATCGACGGGCCGGTCCGTCTGGAAGGGCAACGACTGCATGCCGACGGCGTGACCTACCGGCAGGGACCCACCGACCTCACCGTCACCGGCACCGTCGACAACTTCCTGGCGCTGGTGCCGGAGCTGAAGGTGGCGCCGCCGGCGGTGCTGGCCGCGCGCGCCGACATCCGGATGCTGGACGCCGATGCCTACGCCGCGCCGCCCGGCACCCGCAAGGAGGCCGCCGGACCCGGCAGCGGGCTGGCGCGGCTCGGCCTGCTGACCGGCAGCGCCGAGGCCACGGTGCGCCGGCTGCTGACCAAGGGGCACGAGCTGCAGGACGTGCAGGGCTCGGTCGACCTCGATCGCGGGCGACTGATGCTGCGCGACGTGCGCGGCACGATGTACGGCGGCCGTGTCACCCTGGGCGGCGTCATGGACCTCAGCGACCCTGCCCACGGGAAGATGGACCTGGACGTGACGCTGGCCGGCGTGCAGGCGCAGGAGCTGGGCAAGCGAGCCGTGGCGATGAGCCGCTTCGCGCGCCTGGGCGGCCTGGTCACCGGGCTGGTGGACGGCAAGGCGAAGCTCAGGGGCGCGCTCGACGACACCTTCGGGCTGGACCTGATGACCTTTTCGACGAACGGCGAGGTCGAGATCCGCCAGGCGCGCCTGGCCGGCTCGCCGCTGCAGAAGAAGCTGGCCGGGCTGCTGTCAGCGCCGCAGCTGGAGGCGGTGGCTGTCGAGAAATGGCTGCAGCCGTTCCGCATCGAGGACGGTAAGCTGCACGTCGACGGCCTCGAGCTGAGGGCGGCCGGCATCGGCGTGCGCGCCGGCGGCTGGCAGGCGCTCGACGGCACGGTGGCCCTGGGCGTGGAGATGACGGTGCCGCAGTCGCTGGCCGAGGGACTGCGATCCCGGCTCCCGGCACCGGTGGCCACGGCGCTGCTCGACGGCTCCGGCGCCCCCCTGGTGGTGCCGGTGGGGATGACCGGGCGCTGGGACGATCCCCAGGTGCAGCTGGACACCGACGCGCTGGCGGGCGCCGCGCGGGACCGGGCCGCGGCCCGGGTGAACCAAGAGGTGGACCGGGCGAAGCAGGCGGCGACCGACAAGGTGAAGGACGCCGCCGCCGGCGCGCTCGACCGCCTGCTCGGCCAGCCTGCTGACACGGCGCGGGCGGGGGCCGACTCGACGGCGGCGCCGGCCCTCCAGGACCAGGTCAAGTCGATCCTGAAGGGGTTGCGGGGCAAGGGCGGCAAGTGACGAGGCGGGGCCGGTGGGGCGGGCGCCTGCAGCGGGCGGCGCGGTGCCTTTCCGGAGTCGGGCGGGGCGGATTTGCGTTTCCGGCCGGCGGGAGCTATTTTCCCGCCCAGCCACGTCTGCCTGACCCGCATCCCGGCCAGCGCGGACGTGTTTTTTTGAGTGTCGCCGGCGGCCCCGCTCGGGGCGCCGGGGCGCGCAGGGGATCAACTGTGGGGCAGCCGGCGGGCCGCCGCCGCGCAAAGGACAGGACGGCATGATCACGGATCTGGGCAGGATCAGGAACATCGGCATCAGCGCCCACATCGACTCGGGCAAGACGACGCTGACCGAGCGGATCCTCTTCTATACGGGCCGCATCCGCGCCATCCACGAGGTCAAGGGCAAGGACGGCGTCGGCGCCACCATGGACTCCATGGAGCTCGAGCGCGAGCGCGGCATCACCATCCAGAGCGCCGCCACGCACACGATGTGGGACGACCACCACGTGAACATCATCGACACCCCGGGCCACGTCGACTTCACCATCGAGGTGGAGCGCGCCCTGAAGGTGCTCGACGGCGCCATCCTGGTGCTCTGTTCTGTGGCCGGCGTGCAGAGCCAGTCGATCACGGTCGACCGCCAGATGCGCCGCTACAGCGTGCCCCGCATCGCGTTCGTCAACAAGTGCGACCGTTCGGGCGCCAACCCGATGCGCGTGACCGAGCAGCTGCGCGAGAAGCTCAAGCACAACGCGGTGATGATGCAGATTCCCATCGGCCTCGAGGACAAGCTCGAGGGCGTGGTGGACCTGGTCAAGATGAAGGCCTACCGATTCGAGGGCGACAACGGCGAGAAGATCGTCGAAGGGGAGATCCCCGCCTCGCTGAAGGTCGAGGCCGAGGTGCGCCGCGAGACGCTGCTCGACGCCGCCAGCATGTACAGCGACGAGCTGATGGAGGCCCTGCTGGAGGGCGAGGCGACCGAGGAGATGATCCACGCCGCCGTCCGCAAGGGCGTGCTCTCGACCAAGCTGACGCCCGTCTTCATGGGCAGCGCCTACAAGAACAAGGGCGTGCAGCTGCTGCTGGACGCGGTCATTCGCTACCTGCCGGCGCCGACCGACATCGACAACAAGGCGATCGAGGTCATGCGCGGCGGTGACGAGCGCGAGTTCACGCTCAGCCACAGCCCGGAGGCCGGCCTGGTCGCCAACGCGTTCAAGCTGGAGGAGGGCCCGTACGGCCAGCTGACCTACGTCCGCGTCTACCAGGGGACCGTCCGCCGCGGCGACGACATCTTCAATAGCCGCACGGGCAAGAAGGTCAAGGTCGGCCGCCTCGGGCGCATGCACGCCAGCCAGATGGAGGAGATCACCGAGGCCTGCGCCGGCGACATCATCGCCCTGTTCGGCGTCGACTGCGCCAGCGGCGACACGTTCACGCACGGCGACCGGGTCTCGCTGTCCAGCATGCACGTGCCCGAGCCGGTGGTCAGCCTGGCCGTGACTCCCGCGGACAACAAGGCCGCCACGAACATGAGCAAGGCGCTGCACCGCTTCACGCGCGAGGACCCGACGTTCCGGACGCACGTGGACGACGAGACCGGCGACACCATCATCAGCGGCATGGGCGAGCTGCATCTCGAGGTCTACATCGAGCGCATCAAGCGCGAGTTCAACGCCGTCGTGACCGCCGGCGCGCCGCAGGTGAAGTATCGCGAGACCATCACCTGCCCCGTCGATTTCGACTACACGCACAAGAAGCAGACCGGTGGTTCCGGGCAGTACGCCAAGATCCAGGGCACGCTCGAGCCCTCGGACGACGGCCTGTTCCACTTCGAGAACAAGGTCATCGGCGGCAACATCCCCTCGGAGTACATCAGCGCCTGCGAGAAGGGCTTCGCCAGCTCGGTGGACCAGGGCCAGTTCATCGGCGCGCCGGTGCAGGGCCTGCGCGTGCTGCTGAAGGACGGCGCGGCGCACGCGGTCGACTCGTCGGACATGGCCTTCCAGGTGGCCTGCCGCGCCGCGGTCCGGAAGTTCTACAACCACGGCAAGCCGGTGGCGCTCGAGCCGCTGATGCTCGTGTCGCTCGAGGGGCCGACGGAATACCAGGGTGAGATGATCAAGACCCTGATGCAGCGCCGCGGGGTGATCGTGGGCACCACCGAGGACGAGGGCTTCGTCCGCGTGGACGCCAACGTGCCGCTGGCCGAGATGTTCGGCTACGCGTCGGTGCTTCGCTCGGCCACCGCCGGCAAGGCGGAGTTCACGATGGAGTTCGCGCGGTATGCCCCGGCCCCGGCAGAGGTGACCGAGCAGCTGGTCAAGCGGTACCAGGAGAAGCGGGCCGAAGGCCACTAGGAGCGAGGTGCCCGGGACCGGCGCCGCCCCCGCGACGCCGCCGGGACGTGACTGCCGCCGGCCGCCGCGCCGGGGCGCCATCCGTCAGCGAGTGAGGACGACGATGCCCGAGAAGACCATGATCGAACGCAGCCCGGTCCGCGTGTTCGACCGCGCCATCGGTGGCGGCCTCGGGGCCGGCAACATCGGGGTGGTCCTGTCGCGCAACGGCGGCGGCAAGACCGGCTTCCTGATCGGCCTGGCCATCGACAAGCTGCTGCAGGGCAAGCGGGTGCTCTACATCTCGACCAAGGAGTCGGTGGAGCACGTGAACGACTTCTTCGACCAGATCTTCCACGCCATGGCCACGTCGCTGGCCATGGACGAGGTGCCGCAGCGGCAGCTGCAGATGGAGCGCAACCGCCACATCCTGGTCTACAACCGCAAGTCATTCAGCGTCGAGAAGCTGGAAAGCTCGGTGGGCTTCCTGACCGAGACGACCGGCTTCCGCCCGGACATGGTGATCATGGACGGCACGCCGCGCTTCGAGAGCACGGAGCAGTGGGAAATCGACGTGATCCGCAAGCTGGCCCGCCAGTGGAATGCGGAGATCTGGACCAGTGGGCTCCTCCACCGGGAGGGCCAGCAACTGGACCAGCGCGGCATCCCGCTGGAGATCGCCCGCTACGATGCCGACCTGGGCGTGGTCCTGCGGCTGGCCACCGAGAACGGCCGGATCCACCTCAAGGTCCTCAAGGAGCACGCCAGCGCCGAGCCGGCCCAGGTCAGGATGGAACTGGACCCGGCGACGCTGCTGCTTCGCTGGCAGTGATGGAACCCCGGCCGGTGGCCGGGCGGCTGGCCGCGGTCCGCGAGCGGATCGCCGCGGCCTGCGGGCGTGCCGGACGGGACCCGGGCGACGTGCGCCTGGTGGCGGTGACCAAGCAGGTGCCGCTGCCGCTGGTGATCGAGG
>JAYRFB010000158.1:0-2265 GCA_041908585.1 Candidatus Krumholzibacteriia bacterium | reverse complement strand
CTGGCCAACGGCGCCCCCGCCGACATCGTGCTCGGGCAGGAGACCTTCACGACGAACGCCGGTCCCAACCCGCCGACGGCATCGAGCCTGGCGACGCCGCGCGCCACGTTCATCGACGACGCGCACGGTCACCTGTGGGTGGCCGACTGGGCCAACAACCGCGTCCTGCGCTACGAATTCGCGTCCGGCAGCGACCCGGTGATCTCCCTGGCCGCGCCCAACGGAGGCGAGTCCTGGACCATCGGCAACGTCCACAACATCGCGTGGTCCAGCGCCAACGTCGCGAACCTGGACATCGACTATTCCGTCGACGACGGCTCGAGCTGGCTGCCGGTGGCCGCCGGCGTGGCCGCCGCCGACGGCAGCTATGCCTGGACGGTGCCGGCCACGCCGACCGCCCTGGCCCGCGTTCGTCTGACCGACAGCGGGAACCCGGCCGTCACCGACCAGAGCGTCGCGGCCTTTACCATTGCCGCCCCGGTCTACGACATCACGTTGCTGTCGCCCAACGGCGGCCAGCGCTGGCGGGCCGGCTCGCAGCCGAAGGTCATGTTCACCAGCTCCAACGTGGCGAACGTGATGATCGAGCTGAGCGATGACGGCGGTGCCAGCTGGGCGCCCCTGGCCGGTCCCGTCCCGGCTGCTTCCGGGAGCTGGAGCTGGACGGTGCCGGCGCTGACCGGCGAGGACTACCGCGTGCGCGTGAGCGACGCCGGCGCCTCGGGTGCCGCCGACGCCTCCGACGCTTCATTCGCGATCGTGCCGGCGCTCGCGGACGCCGAGTTCGACTACGTGTTCTTCAGCGACAGCCCGACGGCAAGCTATTACGACCCGAGCTGGACCTTCCAGACCGCGCCGAGCACCGTCGCCCGCGTGGGCGAGAAGCTGCCGGTGACCCTCGAGCGGTCGCTGGTCGGCAACTACGCGCTGCGGCTGGCCTGGACCTCGGCCGCCGGCGGCGACTGGGGCGCGGCGGTGGCCGGCCTGGGCTGGGTGGGCCGCGACGTGACCCAGCGCGACAGCCTCATCGTCAACGTCTTCAGCGAGGCCACGGTGGCGCAGGCCGACCTGCCCTGCATCTACCTCGAGGACACCTCCAACGCCAAGTCGGCGAAGCTCCCGCTGTCGACCCTGGTGGGCGACGTCGAGGGCGCGGGCTGGCGGCGGCTGGCCATCCCCGTTCAGGCATTCATCGACAACCCGGGCGTCGCCGACCTGACGCGGATCAAGACGATCTTCTTCGGGCAGCAGGGCGCCGACGGCGCTGCGCACACCTGGTACCTGGACGACATCCGCATGACCGGCGGCACCACGCTGACCGGTGACGACGTGCCGACCATCGTGGTCCTGGGTTCGTCCACGGCGGCGGGCACCGGCGCCTCGACGCCGGCGGCCTCGTGGGTGGGCCAGCTGCGCGCGTGGCTGCAGGCGGAGGAGCCGTCGTCGCAGGTCGTGAACCTGGCGATCGGCGGCTACACCACCTACCAGGTGATGCCGACCGGCTCGATCCCGCCCGCGGGCCGTCCCTCGCCCGCGCCGGAGAACAACATCACCCGCGCGCTGGCCTACAAGCCGTGGCTGATCGTGGTGAACCTGCCGAGCAACGACGTCACCCAGGGCTTCTCGACCGCCGAGGTCATGGCCAACTACGCCACGATCCAGTCGGTGGCCGCGGCGGCCGGCATCCCCATCTGGTTCACCACGACGCAGCCGCGCAACCTGCCGGCCCAGTCGCAGCGTGACCAGCAGCTGGAGATCGCGAACCTCACGATGTCGACGTACGGCAGCTACGCCGTCGATGTCTGGAACGGACTGGCCGCGGCCGACGGCCGTATCCTGGCCCAGTTCGACTCGGGCGACGGCATCCATCTCAACGACCTGGGCCACGACCTGGTCTACGAGCGCGTGCTGGGCGCGATCTGGGAGTACCTGGGCCCGCTGAGCACGGAGGAGCCGGTCGACGGCGAGGAGGTGCCCGGCCTGCCGCGGGACACCCGCCTGTTTCAGAACGCCCCCAACCCGTTCAACCCCTCGACGGTGATCGCCTTCGACCTGGCGCGCCCGGGCGCGGTCCGGCTGGAGGTCTACGACCTGGGCGGCCGCCGCGTGCGCACGCTCGTGTCGGGGGCGCTGGCGGCACAGCAGCATCGCGTGGTCTGGGACGGGGTGGGTGACGACGGCCGGCAGCTGCCGAGCGGGACCTACCTGTACAGGCTGGACACGGGGCTGCAGGTGCAGACGCGGAGGATGTTGCTGTTGAAGTAG
>JAYRFB010000157.1:0-3591 GCA_041908585.1 Candidatus Krumholzibacteriia bacterium | reverse complement strand
GGCCGCCAAGGGGACCGCCGGCCGTGTCCCGGTCATCCTGGTTTTCGGCGGCGACCATCGCGTCCCCGCCGACGTCGTGGACGACCTTGACCGGGCCGACCCCGGCAAGCGGCGCGCGCAGGTCCTGGCCGCGCTCAAGCGCCGCCTGAAGAGCACCGCGACCGGCGCGCTGGGCGCACTGTCCAATCCCGGGCAGGGCGAGGATGTGGCCGACGTGCGCGAGCTGTACATCGCCGGCGCGCTGGCGTTCGAGGCCAATGCGGCGATGGTGGCCCGGCTCGGCCGGCTGCCGGGCGACGGCGTGCTGCTGCACGACGACCTGGTGGCCTCGTACGACGCGGTCCGCGAGCCCGCCCCGCTGGGTGAGCTGTCGCCGGCCGCGACCGACACCGCCTGGGGCGTCAAGTACGTCAAGGCCCACCGCGTGTGGAGCGAGCTTGGCTTCAACGGCACCGGCGTGGTCGTGGGCCACATCGACACCGGCGTCTGGCTGGCGCACCCCGACCTGGCCACCCGCATCTGGAACAATCCCGGCGAGATCAGCGGCAACGGCATCGACGACGACGGCAACGGCTTCATCGACGACTGGCGCGGCTGGGACTTCGGCGACAACGACAACAACCCGAACGACGACTCGGCCTCGGCCGGCCACGGCACGCACACCGCCGGCACGGTGGTCGGCAACGGCACGGGCACCGTGCTGACCGGCGTGGCGCCCGGGGCGAAGATCATCCCGATCAAGGTCTGGAACAGCGCCGGCACGGGCGGCTCGTTGAGCACCGTGTGGGCGGCCGAGCAGTACTGCGTCGAGAACGGCGCTCGCGTCATCACGATGTCGCTGGGCTTCTCGGGCGCGATCCCGGCGTCGTTCATGCGCGCCGAGCGCGACAACTGCGCCAACATCCGCGACGCCGGCGTGCTGCTGTGCAACTCGGCGGGCAACGACCACAACAACTACGATCCCCCGATCGAGCTGGGCCTGACCGCGCGCGTGCCCGCGCCCTGGAATCCGCTGGCCGTGCCGTACTCGAGCACGGGCGGCGTGCTGTCGGTCGGCGGCACGGGCTACAAGAGCAACACCGTCTACAGCAGCTCCTCGTGGGGCCCCGCGAAGTGGAACGACGTCGACCCCTACAACGACTGGCCGTATTCGCCGGGCACGGGCCTGACCAAGCCCGACATCGCGGCGCCCGGCGTCGGCGTCAACTCGACCGTGGTCGGCGGCGGCTACAGCGGCGATACCTGGAGCGGCACCTCGATGTCCTGCCCGCACGTGGCCGGCGTTGCCGCGCTGATGCTGCAGAAGAACCCGTCGCTCTCGCCGGCCGGCATCGATTCGCTGATGGAGCAGACCGCCCTGGACCTGGGCGCGGTCGGCAAGGACAACGTCTTCGGCTCCGGCCTCATCAACGCGTTGCTGGCCGTGCAGGCCGTGCCGCTTGACCAGCGCCCGGACATCGCCTGGACCGACGTGCTGCCCGACCCGGCCGGCGATCACGTGCTGGACCCGGGGCAGGTCAGCCCGATCGCGTTCGCGCTGAGCAACGCCAGCCAGGTGGTCGCGGCGACCGGCGTGACCGGTTCGCTGACGGTCGTGGCCAACCCTTGGGTGACGGTCGTGGACGGCAGCGCGTCGTTCGCGGGCCTGGCCACCGGCGGCGGCGCCGGCGACAACACCGGCGACACGTTCAGCCTCAACGTCGCGGCGGGCGCGCCGCAGGGCTACGCCTTCACGATGCTGCTGACGGTGCAGGCCGACGGCGGCTTCCAGCGCACCTTCGATATCGACTGGTACGTTGGCCTGCCCGCCTACCGGACGCACGACCTGGGCGGCATCGCCCTGACCGTGACCAGCCAGGGCATCATCGGTTACATGTCGGATGCCGGCGCCGAGGGCTCGGGCATGAGCTACGCCGGCGGCGGCGGCGGCCTGTTCCTGGGCTCGTTCTGGGCCGGCGTCGACGCGAACTACGTCTGCGCGCGCGACTTCAGCGGCACCACGCCCGAGACCTACGAGTGGGTGGTCTCGACGTCGCCGAACGGACGCGTGAAGGACCTTGGCGCGACCGGCTCGGACCAGACCTTCCAGGCCGTGTTCACCGACGCGGGCCACGCCGCGCCCAAGCCGCTCAAGGTCGAGCAGACCAGCATGACGTTCGCCATGCCGGACAACGACCGCTTCGTCATCCTGGAGTACCGCCTGACCAACAACGGCGCCGTGGCGCTGCCCGCGCTGTACAACGGCGTCTTCTGCGACTTCGACATCAACGACTCGGGTGCCAACTTCGGCAACACCGACGCTGTGCGGAAGCTGACCTACATGTACAGCACGGGCGGACCGTACTTCGGCATCGTGCTGCTGGGCTCCACGCCGGCCACCAGCCTGCGCCTGATCAGCAACACGACGTACGTCTACCCGCTGTCGACCATCGACAACGGCAACCGCAACCGGTTCATGCGCGGGACGCTCGGCGTGACCACGGCGGGAACTTCGGGCGACTGGTCGGCCATCACCGCCAGCGTCGCGAACCTGCCCGCGAACGGCGGCCAGGCCATCGTGGCCTACGCGCTGGTCTACGGCGCCACGCTGGCCGAGCTGGAGCAGGCGGCCGACGCGGCCAACGCCCTCTACTCGCCGGTGGCCCCGGTGACAGGGGACGTGCCGGTGAAGGTGCTGCACCTGGCGCAGAACCACCCGAACCCGTTCAACCCCTCGACGCAGTTCGAGTACGTGATCGCCGGTGCCGGCCACGTGCGCATCGACGTCTTCGACATGGCGGGCCGCCGCGTGCGCACGCTGGTGGACGAGGTGCGCTCGGCCGGTTCTCATACGGCGATGTGGGACGGCCTGGACGATGCGGGCAACCGCGCGCCGTCGGGCACCTACTTCTGCCGGATGGTCAGCGGCGGCGAGGAGACCAGCCGCAAGATGACGATGATCAAGTGACGATGATCAAGTGACGATGATCAAGTAGTCACGCACTCCGCGCCGAGTTATCCTCGCGCACGGACCGGGGCCCCGACCACCGCTGGTCGGGGCCCCGTCTCCTGCCGGCCGTCGCCGTGCGCCGGCTGCCTTCGGCGAGGTGCCTGCTTGTCCGAGTTGACGCGCCATCACCGCCTGTTCGCCGGCCTGCTCCTGGCCTGGGCCTTCGCCGCCACCACGGCGCGGGCCCTGCGCGGGCCGAACGACTTCGCGCTGGCGCACTGGCTGCTGGACTGGCGGCTGGGGCCGCTCAAGCGCGGGCTGCCCGGCTCGCTGCTGGCCCTGGCCACCGGTGGCGCGCCGGACCAGGCCGCCGCGACGGCGGCGGCATGGTGCGTGTTCGCCGCCTCGACGGCGGCCCTGCTGTATGCGCTGTGGCAGCTGTCCGGCCGCGGCCGCGATACCGGTGGGACACTGGTGGCCCTGGTCGTGGCCGGCTCGCCGCTGGTGGTCATGCACGCGCACCTGGTGGGCTACTTCGACGGCGTGGTTATCGCGCTCGTGGTGCCGGCAATCGCGCTCGCGCTGCGCGGGCGCGCGGCGGCGGGCTCGCTGCTGCTGGCGGTGGCCGTGGCCGCGCACGAGATGACGCTGCTGGTGGCGCT
>JAYRFB010000156.1:0-9559 GCA_041908585.1 Candidatus Krumholzibacteriia bacterium | reverse complement strand
CGGCTGCCCGGCGAAGCAAGACGTCCGGGCGGGCAAGCAGGCCCTCAGGCAGAGCCTCCGGAAACGGAGGCCCGGAAGGGTCTGCGCGAAAGGGTCTCAGGACGCGAGAAACGCTTGACTCTTCCTAGAAGGGCGCAACTCACGCACGCAACACCCCCGCCAGGAACCCCGCCAACTCCCCGATCTCCCCCTCCACGCTCGCCCGCTCCAGCGCCGCCATGTATGCGTCGCGGTGCTCCACCGGCACGACCAGCCAGGGCCAGCCGCCGGCTGCGAGCATCGTGTTCAGGAGGAAGCGGCCGATGCGGCCGTTGCCGTCGGCGTACGGGTGGATGTGGACGAAGATGAAGTGGCCGAGCACGGCGCGCGCGGCCGGTTCGCTCTCCGCGGTCAGCAGGTCGAAGAAGGCGGGGACCAGGTCGCCCAGCGCCTCGCCGCGCGGCGGGATGTGGCGCGAGTTGCGGATCCGCACCGGACCGCGGCGGTAGCCGGCCAGCTCGGCCGGGCGTCGCAGTCCGGCCGCCACCTCGGGGGCGATGAGCGCGCGGTACCAGCCGGCGTGGTCCTGCTCCACGACGAGGCCCGGGTTCTCGCCGGCCAGCACGCGTTCGACGCTGCGGCGCACTTCCTGGAAGGCCTGCCAGTAGCCGCGCGCGGCCAATGCGTTGCGGTGGTCGCGGTCGAGGTCGTCGCTGTCGGGACTCCAGCGGCCGTCGCGGATCCGTTCGACCAGGTCGCGGCTCACCTGGTTGCCCTCGATGGAGAGCGAATGGTAGGCGTCGTTGGTGTACGACTCGTCGATCGACGCGAGGTAGCCGGCCGCGTCGGGCGATCGCAGGGGCACCGCGTCGAAGGCGGCGATCGCCGGCCCGCGCAATCGCGCCCACAGCAGGCGCAGTCTCTGGACGTGGGCAGGCGCCGGCTCGAGTCGCCAGGGGGCCGGTGCAGCTTCCGCGAACGGATCACTGCTGCGCACCTCGTGGCCGGCCGCGCGCATCGCCTGCACGATGTCATCGGCGAGCCGGGGCTGTCCCGCATTCGCGAAGGCCCCGGCCAGGCGACCGGCGATCGTCGTGTGCCCGCGCTCCAGCAATGGCGGCAGGATCTCCGACGCATCGCGGATCCGCGCCAGGGCGGCGCGGGCATCGACCTCGTGGCGCGTGAAGAAGTCGGGGCCGACGGCGATCAGGGCGGCCGACGGCGTGTAGAGGCGCAGCCCCTCCTCGACGATGATATCCGCGACTGGCGGCAGCGACGATCGCACCACCAGCAGCGACGTGGCGAACGGGAGCGCGACGGGGCTGTTGTCGCCGCGGCTGCTGCGCGCCAGGAGCTGCGACGGCACGGTCCGGTTGCCGGCGTGCCACTGCAACGACTGCTCGGGCGAGAGGCACCAGTCATCGCCGAAACGGCCGGCCAGGTAGTCGGCGCAGAATCCCCAGAACGACACGTACCACGAGGTGCTCTCGCCGGCCGCCCGCCCCGGCTGCGACGGGATGTACCATCCCTTCATGACCTCCTGCAGGAAGCCGGCGGCCAGCAGCCGCTCGCGGTGGGTCCGGGTCAGGTCGCGCGACCGGATCGCCTGCCGGCCGGCGGCCAGGAGCGCGGCGAGGGCGTCCAGGGAGCGGGCGAGTTTTTCGGCTGGGGTGGCCATGAGGGGTGGCCCCTGATTGGTTGGTGAACGTTCGGGCTCTGGGTTCCCGTGGCGATATTAGGTAATTCGGCTTTGTAATTTCAAGGTTTAATTGATTTGTCAATGATAGGTTATTTTGTCACAAACAGGCGAGCGTGCGAGATAATTCATTGTTGGTAAATATTTTACAATCAAGACACCCGCCACCGACGGCGTGCGCCGGCGCACGTCGATCACGAGTGCGTGAGAGTTGCGCCGGCGCAACACCGGCCAGATGCTCCGACCGAGCCCCGTTGCGGGGACTTTGTGCAGTTCCCGGCAGCGTGTCCGGTCTCGCCGGCCTCCATTCCGGCAAGGTCATGCGGAACCATCCCCCCCCCCATCCTCACGCACTTTTCGCTCCCCCCTGACCGCTCCCTAACACGCCCCCGATACGTTGGCGGACGTCATCCGCGCCCGCGCGCGCCGGGCTGCCTGCCCGGCTGCGACGGGCCACCCCGTGCCGACCATGAAAGAGTGGACCATGCTCCGATCCCTCGTTCGTTCCGGGGCCGCGGCCCTGCTGGTGGCATCGCTGGCAGCGTTGGCGGGACCCGCCGCCGCGCAGCCGCCCGCCTCCCCCGACTCCCTGGCCGCCACCGTCGGCCGCACCATCGAGGCCGCGAAGAAGTCCCAGGCCGGGCTGGACGGCTGGTCGCAGGAGCGCAAGGACCTCGAGCGGCGGTACCGCGCGGCGCAGTCCGCGGCCGGCTGGTACGGCACGCAGGTGGCGCGCGAGCAGGAGAAGCAGGCCGCACTGGATGCGTCGATCGCCGAGCTCGAGCGCCGCATGGTCGAGTCGACGCGGCTGCAGGCCGTGATCCAGGATACGCTGAACGTGGTGCTCGGGCGGCTGGAGAATGCCGTCGCCGGCGACCTGCCCTTCCTGGCCGCCGAGCGGCAGGACCGGCTGCAGAACCTGCGCCTGACCATGGCCCAGCCCGACGTCGAACCGGCCGAGAAGCTGCGCCACCTGCTGGAGGCGCTGCTCATCGAGGCGCAGTACGGCAACAGCGTCGAGGTCGAGCCGCAGACCATCGCCGTCGAAGGCAAGGAGACCCACGCCGACATCCTGCGCATCGGGCGGCTGGCCCTGTTCTGGCGCAGTCCCGACGGCAAGCGCGTCGGCACCTGGGACCCGGCCACCAGCACCTGGGTCGAGCTGCCGGGCAAGCACAACCGCGTGATCGGCCGCGCCATGGAGATGGCCGCGCGCACACGTCCGATCGACCTGGTCTCGCTGCCGCTGGGGAGGATCAGCCGATGATGCGCACCCGCCTTGTGGCGTTCCCGCTGCTGGCGCTCGCGCTGGCGCTGACGATCCCGACCGCGGCCCCGGCGCAGGACCTGCGCGAGGCCTTCCGCAAGGCCGAGCAGGAGCGCGAGGCCGTGCGCGCCCGCGCCGCCGAGCGCGAGCAGGCGATCCTCTCGGACCGCACGCGGCTGCTGGCGGCCGTCGACTCGCTGGAGGCCGCGCGCATCCGGCTGGAGGCCGAGCTGAAGGCCTCGCAGGCCCGCGTCGCCGCCGCCACCGCGCGCCGCGAGCAGCTCGAGAAGCAGTGGGCCACGCGCGAGCTGGACACGCGCGAGATCTCCGGCAACGTGCGCCTGGCCGCCCGCGACCTCGAGGCCATGCTGCAGCAGTCGTACTTCTCCGTGCTGGACACCACCCGCACGGCACAGGTGAGCCCGCTGCTGGACCAGGGCTACTACCCCGGCATCGACGACATCTCGAAGATGGCCGCGGTGATGCTCACCGAGTTCGACCTCAATGGCCGGGTGGCGCTGCACCAGGGCGACTTCATCGGCCGCGACGGCGAGCGCGCCACGGGCACGATCATGACGCTCGGGCCGTTCACCGCCGCCTACGAGCTGCCGAACGAGGCCGGCTTTCTCAACTGGACGCCGGGCGCGCAGACGTTCTTCGCCACCTCGGAGCTGCCGGGCGGCTCGGTGGGGCGCAATCTCGGCAGCTATCTCAAGGGCGAGTCCGACCTCGTCCCGATCGACCTGTCGGGCGGCGATGCGGTGCGGCAGATCGCCTACAAGATCAGCTTCCTCGAGCAGTTCGAGACCGGCGGCCCCGTGGTGTGGCCCATCCTGGGCGTGGCGATCGTGGCGCTGTTCCTGGTGATCACGCGCGCCTGGCACCTGAACCGCATCCACGCCAACACCGACCACTTCATGAACGAGTTCAACACCATGGCCGCCCGCGGCGACTGGGCCGCGGCCGACGACATGGTGGCCCGCCATGCGAAGCGCCACATGCCGGTGATCGAGGTCATCAAGGCCGGCCTGGCCGTGCGCGACCGCGACCGCGAGACGCAGGAGAGCGTGCTGCAGGAGGCGATCCTGCACCAGCTGCCGAGCATCGAGCGGGGCTTGTCGGTCCTCGCGGTCCTGGGCGCCGTCGCGCCGCTGCTGGGTCTTCTGGGAACCGTCACGGGCATGATCAACACCTTCCGCGTCATCACGCTGTTCGGCACCAGCGATCCCAAGCTGATGAGCGGCGGCATCTCCGAGGCCCTGGTCACGACCGAGTTCGGCCTGATCGTCGCGATCCCCGTGATGCTCCTGCACACGCTGCTGTCGCGGCGTTCGGACCACATCATCGGCGAAATGGAGGAGAAGGCGGTGCAGCTGACCAACATCCTGCAGGCGCGGCGCGAGGACGAGCTGGCGGCCAGGGCGGCGCAGAACCGTCCGGGCAATGGCGGCGGCGGCCGGGCGATGGCCGCGGCCGGGGGCGCCTGATGAACGCGCCCGCGACGGCAGCCATCAGCCTCGGCGGCCTGGACTTCTCCGACCTGGCCTGGGCCACGTGGGACTACGCCGTGGCCGGCGGCTGGGTGATGGTGCCCATGATCATCGGCTCGCTGGCGATGTGGGCGCTGATCCTCGAGCGGCTGCGCGCCTTCGCGCGGCTGGACCGCGACGACCTGGAGGCGCCCGCCGCTCTGGCCGTGCTGGGCGGCGCCGGCGTGCCGGCCGGCCGCGGCGGACTGCGCCGGCTGGTGCTGCTGCGCTTCCTGGAGGCGCGCACCGGGCGCGCGAGCATCGATCGCGCCGTGCTGCGGCACGTGACCGACCGCGCCCGCCGCCAGCTGCACGGGCGGCTGCCGGTGATCCGGGCGCTGGCCGCCATCGCCCCGCTGCTGGGCCTGCTGGGCACGGTGCTGGGCATGATCCAGACCTTCCAGGTCATCTCCGTGTTCGGCACCAGCAACGCGCGCGCGATGGCCAGCGGCATCTCGGTGGCGCTGATCACCACCGAGACGGGGCTGCTCATCGCCATTCCCGGGCTGTTCGTGGCCGGCGCGCTGACGCGCAAGGCCAGACGCCTCGAGAGCGCGCTGGACGAGTTCACCCTCACCCTGGACCGCTCGCTGCGCGACGAAACGCGCACCGCCGGGCTGATGAAGGCGGCGTCATGATCAACGTGCGCAGGAACCGCGGCGGCAGCACGGGCGTCGCCATCGACATGGGCCCGCTGGTGGACATGGTCTTCCTGCTGCTGATCTTCTTCGTGGTGACGACCAGCTTCGTGAAGGAGGCCGGCATCGACGTGCAGCGCGCCAGCGCCGCCACCGCCGAGCTGAAGCAGCGCGCCACGATCATGATCGGCGTCTCGCCCGACGGCGACGTCTACTTCGAGGGCAAGCAGGTCGACGTGCGCAGCGTGCGCGGGCTGATCGAGCGCGCGCTGGCCGAGGATCCCGAGGGCGGCGTGGTGGTCGTGGCCGACAAGGCCAGCCGCACCGGCGCCGTGGTGGGCGTGATGGACCAGTGCCGCCTGGCCGGCGCCAAGGACGTCAGCCTGGCGGCCAGCCGCAGCGAGGGCGGACAGTGACGGACGCGATGGGCGGCCTGCGGCCGGCGCTGGCCGGCGGCCCGGGCGGCGATGGCGGCGGCGATGGCCGCCTGCGCCGCGCCGCGCGCGCGGTGTTGGTGATCGTCGCGGCGGCCGCGATCAACCTGGGCCTGCTGCTGGTGGCCTCCTACCTGATCAACGCCAGCCGCGCGCCGGAGCAGGACATCACGGTTCCGGTGGGCGTCAGCCTGGTGAACCTGGCGCCGCCTGCCCCGCCCAGGCAGGAGCAGGTGCAGCAGGAGGCGCCGCCGCCGCCGGCCGAGGACAAGCCCGAGGTGCAGCCGGACCTGTTCCAGCCGGACCTGGGCGCGTCGGGCCTCGGTGACATCGCCATCGACGTGAACATCGGCGGCGCCACGCGCGACGATGCCGCGCGCGAGGCCATCTTCGACTCGATCGACCTGGACCAGGCGCCGGTGGCGATGGTGCAGGTGCCGCCCGAGTACCCGTTCAAGGCGCGCGAGCAGAACGTCGAGGGCTACGTCGCGGTGAAGTTCCTGGTGCGCCCGGACGGCAGCGTCGGCAACGTGAACATCCTCAAGGCACAGCCGGCCGGCATCTTCGACGATGCGGTGCGGCGCGCCCTGGTGCGCTGGAAGTTCCAGCCCGGCCGGCTCGGCACCGAGGCCGTGGCGGCCTGGGTGACGACGACCCTGCGCTTCGACCTGAACTAGCCGGGAGTCGCGACATGATCGACCATGCCCCTCTTCGCGGCCTGGGCGCCCGGTACCTGGGGTGCAACCTGCTGGCGCTGGCCCTGGCCGGCTGGCCGGCGGTCGTGCGGGCCGAGACCGCTCCGGCGGTCGTCCCCGCCGCCGCCGTCGAAACGGATGTCGACGGCGGACTCCTCACCCGTCCGGATTACTACGACGTCGAGCGCACGCCGCGGTTCGAGCGCCGGGCCCTGCTGCGCGCCTCGCTCTACGCCAAGAGCGGCGACCACGTGACCGCCGCGCACCTTCTGGAGGAGCACCTGCGCGAGCATCCGGACCAGGACCATGCGCTGGTGCGCCTGCACCTGGCACAGAACCACGCCGACGCCGGCAACACGGCCGCGGCGCGCGACAACTACCGCCGAGCCGCGGAACTGGAGCCCGCGATGGAGCGCGCCTGGTTCGGCCTGGCCGACGCCGCCTACGACCTGACCGAGTACGCGGTGGCCGCCGACGCCTTCGAGCGCGGCTACGCCGTGGACCCGACGCGGCCCGTCGACGTGCTGTACTACGCGGCGGCGTCCTGGCTGATGGCCGAGAAGCCCGAAGAGGCCGTGCGCGTGCTGGAGGGGTTGACCTCCGACCCGACGCAACCGCCTCAGCTGCGCTGGGTGCAGTGCTACCTGGCCGCCGGCAGCCGCCTGGAGAAGCCGGAGCTGGCCGCCGACGCCCTGCAACGCCTGCTCGATGCCCACCCCGAGGACGCCGACGCCTGGTACCTGCGCTACCAGTACGAGGCCGCGCGCCGCGACTTCGCGGCCGCGGCGGTGGCGCTGCGCGTCGTGGGCCTGCTGCGCGAGCTGTCACCGGAAGAAGAGAAGCAGCTCGGCGACCTCTTCCTGGCCGCGGGCGTGGCCCAGCTCGCGGGCGAGCACTACCGCCGCGGCCTGTCGCCGGAGGCCAAACCCGCCGAGGTCGAGCGCCTCGCATCGGCGCTGGTGGCGGCCCATGAGACGGAGCAGGCACTGCAGGTGCTGCACGAAGCCCTCGAGCGCGAGCCGACCACGCGCCTGTGGTCGCTGGCCGGCGACGTGCACTACCTGCGTCAGGAATACGCCGAGGCCCTCGAGGCCTTCGCGCGCGTGGCCGCGGACGGCGACGAGTCGGGCCGCGCCTGGCTCATGCAGGGGTACTGCGCGCTGGAGCTGGGCCGTCGCGACCAGGCGCTGGAACTGCTGGCGCGCGCGGCCGCCTTCCCCGAGCAGCAGGACCTGGCGCAGCGGCTGATCCAGCGGGCGCAGAGGCTCGGCAACGGCTGACCGGGTCGCGATTCAGTCCCTCGCCCGCGGCCGATCCTCGAAGTACGGCACCGGCGGCGGCAGCAGCCCCGCCTCCTTCAGCGCCCCGTGGACCAGCGCCAGCGCGCTGCGGCTCTCGCCCGCCACCCACAGCAGGCGCAGGTCGTCGCACCGCGACGCCGGTAACTGCCAGCTCGCGGCCGGCTGCGTCGCGCGCAGCCGGTTCACCAGGTGATAAAGAATGAGCGCCGCGGTGACCGAGACGTTCAGGCTGCGCGTGAACCCCGGCGTGGGGATCGTCACCTTCACGTCGGCCGCCGCGAACGCCGCCGGCGACAGCCCCGTCTCCTCGGTGCCGAAGCACACGGCCAGCGGCCGGTCCAGCGGCACTTCCTCCAGGGGCACGGCGTCGGCCCGGGGGCTCGTGGCCAGGATCGCGAAGCCCTCGCCGCGCAGGTGGGCCAGGCAGGCGTCGATGTCGCCGGGATGCTCGCCGCCCCACCGGCGCAGCGTCAGCCACCGCGCCGAGCCACGCGCGATGTCCCGCAGCGGCCGGAACCGCTTCGCGTCCTCGACGATGTGCACGTCCTGCACGCCCAGGCACTCGCAGGTGCGCAGCACGGCGCTGGCGTTGTGCGGGTGGTAGACGTCCTCGAAGACCACGGCCAGGCGCGCGGTGCGCGCGGCCAGCACCTCGTCCATGCGTTGCAGGCGCTGGGGGGTGACCAGGGCGGCAAGCTGCCGCAGGAGGCGCGCCCTCGCATCCGGCGGCAGCTCGAGCAGCCGCGTCGGATCGAAGGCGGTCGTCACCACGCGCCCCTGCCCAGCACCGCCTCCACCGCCAGGTTCAGCAGCGCCAGCACCAGCCCGCCCCACAGCGCGGGCGCGCAGCCCTCGACCTTCATCCCCGGCACCACCCACCCGACGATGCGCAGCACCGCCGCGTTGATCACCAGCAGGAACAGCCCGAAGGTGACGATGGTCAAGGGCAGCGTCAGCACCACCAGCACCGGCTTGAGCAGTGCGTTGACCAACCCCAGCACCAGCGCCGCGATGAACGCCGCGCCCCAACCCTCGACCTTGACGCCCTTGACCAGGCGCGCGACCAGCAGCAGCAGGGCGGCGGTGATGAGGAGGTGGGCGAGGAAGTTCAGGATGGACATGGGCGGGGCTCCCGGGCTCGGGGTGGTTCAGGTGGCGGGCTTACTGTGCGGCCGGGGCGGCGGGTTCGTCAAGGGGGCCCGCGGCGGGAGTTACTCCGACAAGACCCCCGCCTCGCGCAGCACGGCCAGGAGCCGCGCGTCGTCCTGGCAGCGGGGTGACGGTTCGTCGACCAGATGTGCGCTGTACGACCCGCGGTGGAAGCCGAAATGGATGGTCCGGTCGTCCCTGAACCCGATGAATGGCATCTGTATCAACAACCCCGGCGGAGGCAGCGAGGACGAGGCCAGGCTCCAGAGGCGACCGGCGCAGATCGGAACACTATCAACGCGGAACTCGAACCGGTGCCAGCCGGCTTTCGTCGCGATTCGGTTCCACCACGCCATGCCGGCGACCCGCTCGGCCGCCGGTGCCGTCAGGCGGATCTCGCCGGTCCCCCGCGACCAGTTCTCGATGTCCGCGAGCGTGAAGAGCACGCCCACGCTGTCGAAGGAAGCGGAGGTCACCGATTCCACGCGCTCGATCTCGGACGACGTGGGCCGCAGGACCACGAACTCGAAGCGCCCGGGCCCCGGCGCGGGCGCGCCGATTGTCGCGGTGGCGGCGAGCAGCACGATGAGCAATGGCTTCGTGACCGGGCGCAGGTGTCGCATGCCGATAGCCTCCCACTTTGTGGGCGATCGGGACCGCACCCTGGACCGCGACGTGCGCCGGCGCAAGTCCGGCTCGATCGGCCGGGCGGCCGGGCCGCCGCCTTCAGACCACCCCGCCGCCCCAAAGTTCCCCACAGAACTCCCGCCACGGCACGATCTCGATCCCGTCCCCGGTCCGCCGCCGCTCTTCTACGCACGCCACGACGAGGGACCGGCGCGGCCGCTGGTCCTCGGCCAGGGCGCGCAGG
>JAYRFB010000155.1:0-3690 GCA_041908585.1 Candidatus Krumholzibacteriia bacterium | reverse complement strand
TAACCGGCCGCCAGCCACGAGCCCGGGAGCAGACCATGGACTTCCCGTTCGAGCCCTACCGCATCAAGGTCGTCGAGAGGATCCGCCGCACCACGCCGCAGGAGCGCGCGCAGCTGCTCGAGCAGGCGGGCTACAACGTCTTCAAGGTGCCCTCGTCGGCGATCTATGTCGACCTGCTGACCGACAGCGGCACCAGCGCCATGAGCGACCTTCAGTGGGCCGCGCTGATGACCGGCGACGAAGCCTATGCGCAGAGCCGCTCGTTCGCCGACTTCGAGTCCACCATCCGCGACATCTTCGGCTACCGGCACGTGATCCCCACGCACCAGGGCCGCGCCGCCGAGGGGCTGCTCTTCGCGACGTCCGTCAAGCCCGGCCAGGTCGTGCCCAACAACATCCACTTCGACACCACGCGCGCGAACGTGGAGCATGTCGGCGCCATCGCGCTGGACTGCGTGGCCGACGCGGGCCTGGACCCGGTACTCGAGGCGCCGTTCAAGGGCGACATGAGCCTGGAGAAGCTGGCGGCCGCGTTCGCGAAGTACGGCCGTGAGCGTATCCCGTTCGTCATGCTCACGATCACCAACAACAGCGGCGGCGGCCAACCCGTCTCGCTGGCGAACATGCGCGCGGTCAGCGCCTTCTGCCGCGAGCAACGCGTGCCGCTGATCTTCGACGCCTGCCGCTTCGCCGAGAACGCGTGGTTCATCCAGCAGCGCGAGGCGGGCTGTGGCGGCAAGTCGATCCTGGAGATCTGCCGCGAGATGTTCGCCCTGGGCCACGGCTGCACGATGAGCGCCAAGAAGGACGCGCTGGTCAACATCGGCGGCTTCCTCTGCCTGGACGACGACGCGATGGCGCAGGCGGCGACCAACCTGCTGATCCTCCGCGAGGGCTTCCCGACCTACGGCGGGCTGGCCGGCCGGGACCTGGCGGCCGTCGCGCAGGGCCTGCGCGAGGTGCTGGACGAGGACTACCTGGCCTACCGCATCGGCCAGGTGGCGCGCCTCGGCGCGCGCCTGGACGAGCTGGGTGTGCCCTACCTGCGGCCCACCGGCGGTCACGCGGTGTACCTGGACGCGCGGCGCATGCTGCCGCACGTCCCGCAGCGCGAATTCCCCGGCCAGGTCGTCACCGCCGCGCTCTACCAGCTCGCGGGCGTGCGCGCCGTGGAGATCGGCAGCCTCATGTTCGAGCACCGGGACCCCGACACCGGCGAGATGGTGCCGCCGGCGATGGAACTGGTCAGGCTGGCGGTGCCGCGTCGCGTCTACACGCACACGCAGCTGGATTTCGTGGCGGAAGCCTGCGCCCGCGTGATGGAGCTGGGCCCGCGCCTGCGCGGCCTGGAGATCACCTGGGAGCCGCCCGCGCTGCGCCACTTCACCGCCACGCTGCGGCCGGTGGGCGGCGGGCCGCTGCTGGCCGCCGACTGAGGTCATGGACCCGACGCCACCCATCTCCTGCACGGGGCTCGAGCCCGCGCTGGCCGACCTGGTCATAGACGCCGCGCGCCAGGCCGTGATGTCGCTTGAGCTGGGACCGGCGCTCGGCGCGCTGGAGTTGTGCGCCGACGACCTGCCGGGCGCCACCGGGGCCTGGCTGCGCCTGCGCCGGGCACGTGCCGGCGGCCTGCCGGAACTGACCTTGTATTGCCATCCCGAGGCTTTCCTGGCGCCGCGCCCGGCGACCGGCACGGTGTTCCCGCCAAGGGCCGTCTGGGACCGGCCGGATCCGGCCGCGGCCGAACCGCCGCCGACAGCGGCCGCCTTCGCGCGCGCCCGGGCCGACGCCTTCCTGCACCACCACCTGCTGTGGGCTGCTGACGCGGTCGGCGGCGTGCTGCGGCCTTCCCAGGTCCCCGCATCGTTGACCGAGGGGTTTACCGCCTGCTGGGCCGTCCACGTCGACGGGCGCCTGGAACGCCGTGGCCTTCCCGGCTACGGGCTGGCCGAGCGCCGGGGCTGTTTCAGCCGCCTGTTCTCGACCGGCGGGATCCTGATGCCGGGCCACTGGGAGTCGTTCCAGGAGCTGTGGGAGGGCCGGTACGAGCGCCCGCGCGAGGTGCTGGCCGTCGTGCGCAGCCTGCCCGGGTTGTAGGTCAGGTGGCGGGCCGGGGGGCCGCCCGGCCGGTCGAGGGCCCTGCACCCGCGTCCAACACCCTCCGGTGTTTGGGTTTGCTTTTTTCGGCCATTTGCCCCAATTTCATGCCTGCCGCCGTTGCCGGACCGAACGGCGGGCTGTCGGGCACGCCCGCCTGGGCTGGTCCGATCCGGCCCGCACGTCCCGGACCGCCGGTCCGCCGGTCACGGCGCCGCGCGCGCCGTGCGGGTCCGCGTGTGCGGCAGTTCGAGAGAGCGAGCGGCAGTCACCGGCGCGGGAAGAACCCCGGCGCGGTGCCCCGGGTCGCCTCGCAGGCCCAGGCCGGGCGGCGTCGAGCCGCCGGTCGGCCACGGCCCGCGAGTCGCCTGAGCGCCTTGCGACCCACCGGCAAGGCCTGCCATCACCCTTAGGGAGGTTGTTTCATGTTCGGTGCCACTTCCCCGCGTCGTCCGGTCACGGTCCTGCTGCTGGTCGTGCTGGCCGTTACCCTGGTCGGGCTGGCCGGCTGCGGCAAGAAGGAGATCGCTGACCCCTACGTGTACGACTCGCTGCGGAGCGTCACGCGTGGCGACACGCTGAGCGTCAACTTCCGCTTCGAGATCGACGCGCCGGCGTTCGAGTACGTGCGGGGCAACACCGCCATCATCCGCGACGGCAACCTCCTGGAGTTCCTCGTGGCCGAGGATCTCGAGAGCAACCACCAGCGCCTGGCCGGCACCCTGCTGGGAGTGCGCAAGACTTTCTCGCCGCAGCCCACCCACCTGGTGCTCGAGCGCATCAAGCGGGGCGGCGTCGTCGAGGCCGACACCGCCACGCTGCGTCGCCCCAAGCACTACACTTTGCCGCGCCTGCTGCGCGCCGGCGCCATCGACACCAAGCTGCCCGGCGCCCCGCTTCCGGAGATCGGCTTCAAGCAGGACGAGATCAAGGAAGCCGTCAGCACCTACCTGCCGGAGAAGGAAGGCGACCCGGAGAAGACCATCGCCAGCGCCTTCGCGAACTTCGCCTACCGGCCCCGCCACGACCTGGCCGCCGGCGCCACGCCCTCACCCGAGGACTACGCCTGGTACCTGATCGGCGACACCAGCTCGCTGGAAGTGGTGGATCTGTCCGAGGGCGCCGAGTGGATGCTGCACCTGCTGAAGGACAAGGACCTGCCGGTGATCGGCGCCTTCACGGTGATGGCCCTGGAGGAAGAGTGGACCAAGCGCCGCGTCGAGCACCCGGGCCTCGGCCACGTGGTGGGCAAGGTGCGCATCGACTGGTTCCAGTACGCCAACACGTACGTCGAGGGCTACGAGAAGAAGGATCGCTAGTCCGCGCCCTGCGGGCCCAGGACGGCTTCTGCACACCGCAGGGGGGCTCCCGGAAAGGGGAGCCCGCTTCGCGTCCGTGTGCGGCAGGGAGCAGCCTGGGACGTCCGGCGGGCCTCGCGGCGTCGCGCCGGGCCTGGGCCGGAAGCGGACCTAGACCAGCAGTTCCACTAGACCAGCAGTTCCACTAGACCAGCAGTTCCACTAGACCAGCAGTTCCATCAGCCGCGCGTCCTTCAGCACCGCCTTGGCCGCCACCTTGCCCTTCTTCTCG
>JAYRFB010000154.1:0-4422 GCA_041908585.1 Candidatus Krumholzibacteriia bacterium | reverse complement strand
GTAGAAGGGCGCGGGGGTGCGCCGGAACTGGGCGGCCCCCGCGTGCTGCGTGTCGCCGGCCCGCGCGCCCCGCCCGAGCGGGCGCGCGCCGAGCCTGCGCGACGCGGCCGCGAATCCGTAAGAGCAGGGAACGCCGACGGCCTGCGTCACCACCAGCGCACCGATCAGGTGCGTCAGCGCGATGCCCTGCTCGGCGCCGAACGCCGTGGCCATCTTGACGATCGTGCCGATGCCGTCGTTGTACACCCAGTAGGCGGCCAGCAGGAGGCTCAGGTCGCGGAAGCGCCGGATCTCGCCGAACGTCGCGCGCAGGCGCCGGAAGGCCGCGACGATCCCGACCGGCTCGCCGGACGCGGGCGGCTCGGGCACCCGGCGCAGCAGCGGCACCGTGAACAGGGCCCACCACGCCCCGACGCTCACGTAGGACAGGCGCACCGCCTGTCCCGCGCCGTCCAGCCCGAACCAGCCCGGCTTGAGGACCCAGGCCAGGTTCAGCACGAGCAGCAGGCCGCCGCCCGCGTAGCCGAGCCCGTAGGCGCGCGCGGAGAGCGCGTCGAGCTCGGGGCCCGACGCCAGGTGCGGCAGCAGCGCCTCGTAGCAGACGATAGACAGCGAGAAGGCCAGGCTTGCCGCGGTGAAGAGCAGGGCCGCGGCCGGCCACTGTTCGCCGTGCAGCAGGGCCATGGCCATCGTCAGCGCGGCCCCGGCGAAGGCGAACCCGGCCAGCCACCGCTTGCGGTTGCCGCGCGCGTCGGCCGCCGCTCCCAGTGGCGGCGACGCCAGCGCGGTCAGCAGCAGGCCACCGGCCGTGACGTAGCCCCACAGGGCCGTGGCGTCGGCCGGGGCACGGCCCGCGGCGACTGCCAACTCGCGGAAGAACGGCGGGAAGATCGCGGCCATCACCGTCGTGGCGAAGGCCGAGTTGGCCCAGTCGTAGAGGCACCAGGCCCGGCGGGCGTCCGCGGCAGCGGCCGGCGCCGCCATCCCGTCGCCGGGCGGATGTTCCGGGCCGTGCGTGCTCACCAGTAGTAGGAGACGCCGACCTGCGGCGACACCGTGGTGTCCCCGGTCCGCTCCTCGTGCACGAAGTCGAACTCGACCAGCCAGGCCCAGCGCGGTCCCTGCAGGACCTCGACGCCGACGCCGGCGCCGTAGTTCCAGTCGGTGTCCGCGACGTGGCCGTCCCCGCCCGCGCCCTCGCCGGTCTTCTCCCGGTGGTAGTAGAACGCCGTGCCCACCGCCGTGAACAGGCGCAGTCGCGAGTCCTGGCGGAGCAGGTAGTGGAACTGGAGCCCGAGATTGTGGCGCTGGTCGTCGCCGGTGTGCCAGATGCCGCCGGCGACCTGGGCGTAGAGGAACCACTCGACGGGCAGGCGGAACGCCAGTCCGGTGCCCCCGATCTTGCCCATGTGCAGGCCCACCGCTCCGCCGAGCGTGTCCCCGCCGCGGTTCCAGTCGCGGCCATCGCCGCGCATGGCGGCACGGGCCGGCGCCGCGGCCGACAGGGCGACCGTGGTCGCCAGCAGGGTCACGAGCAGGCGCGCGACCGCGGCACGGGGCGCGCGCGGTCGCCTGCGCGGGCACGGCAACGCAAAGGCGAGCAGGGAACGAGGCGACGACAGCGACATGGCTCCATCCTTGGAGGACACCGGGCGGGGTCCGGTCCGGGCGCGGGTCCGTGGCTTCCGACTCCACATTCTGGCAAATCGGCGGCGCGGACGCCACCGCGAACCGCGCCCCCCGGCCGCGGGAGCCGCGGTTGCGGGGCCTGGCCGCCATCTGCTAGGCTGCCGGGCCGGCCGCCGCGCGACCCGGCCGAAAGGAAGGACCGCTTGCTCGCCACGCTCATACCCGCGGACAGCACCTGGGTCATCTGGGCCGTGCTGCTGGCCGCAGCTGCCTTCGGGCTGCACGTCGAGAACACCCGCGTCGGGAGGCGCCTGAGCGGCGCGATCCTGACCATGGGCTTCACCTTCACGCTTTCCAACCTGGGCGTGATCCCGGCCGACGGCGTGCCGGCCTACGACGTGGTCTGGGGTCGGCTCGTCCCGCTGGCCATTCCCCTGCTGCTGCTGCGCGCGGACCTCCGGCGCATCCTGCGCGAGGCCGGACCCACGCTGGGCGCCTTCGCACTGGGTGCCGCCGGAACGGTGCTCGGCACCATCGTGGCGTACCTGGTGGTGCCGCTCGGTCCGGAGGGCTGGCAGCTGGCGGCGGTGTTCTCGGCCACGTACATCGGCGGCTCGCTCAACTACGCGGCGGTCTCGGAGATCGTCGGCCTGCGCTCGGGCGACCTGCTCAGCGCCGGCGTGGCGGCCGACAACCTGATCATGGCGGTCTACTTCCTGGTCCTCTTCGCCCTGCCGTCGGTCGGCTGGCTGGCGCGGCGCTACCCGCGCCGGCACCAGTCCGCGGCGCCCGGGGAGTCTGCGCCCGGCGACGCCGGCGGGGCTGCCGCCACGTTCCCCGACCTGCGCGGGACGGCGACATCGCTGGCGGCCGGGCTGGCGCTGTGCGCCACCGGCTATGCGCTGGCCGGGCTCGCGGACTGGAAGGCCGGCGGCATCCTGGTGGTCACGGCGCTGACCGTCACCCTGGCCACGGCGTTCCCGCGCCTGTGTGCCCGGCTGTCCGGCAGCGAGGTCATCGGCGCGTTCCTGATGCAGGTCTTCTTCGCGGTCATCGGCGCCAGCGCCAACATCGCGATGGTGCTCAAGGTGGGGCCGGTGCTGTTCGTCTTCGCGGCGGTGATCCTGCTCGTGCACCTGCTCGTCCTGCTGCTGGGAGGGGCGCTGGTGCGGCTGGACCTGTTCGAGCTTATCATCGCCTCCAACGCCAACGTGGGCGGGCCCACGACGGCCGCGGCGATGGCGGTGGCCCGCCGCTGGGAGACGCTGGTGCTGCCGGCGATCCTCTGCGGCACCCTGGGGTATGCGGTGGCGAACTTCATCGGCGTGGCCCTGGGCCACTGGCTGAAGGGCCTGTAGGTGCCGCGCGGCGGGCGGCGCCGGAACGGAGATGGCATGAAGAACATCCTGCTGGTCCTGGGCGGCGTGCTGGTGGCCGCGGTGACGGTGGTCGTGATCGTGCTGCGCGGGGCGCTGGCCGGCGGCGCCCAGGCGGCCACCGGCGAGGCGCCGGGCACGCTGTGGTCCTTCACGCCGAACTCCCTGGAGGGCCAGCCGTCGCCGCTGGCGCAGTGGAAGGGCCAGGTGGCCCTGGTCGTCAACACCGCCAGCAAGTGCGGCCTGACGCCGCAGTACAAGGGTCTCGAGGCGCTGTACGGCGAGTTGAAGGGCCGCGGCTTCGTCGTGCTCGGCTTCCCGAGCAACGACTTCATGGGCCAGGAACCCGGCACCGCCGAGGAGATCCGCGCCTTCTGCGACACGAACTACAAGGTCACCTTCCCCCTGTTTGCCAAGGTGAAGGTCAAGGGCGACGGCAAGGACGGGCTCTACGCCTGGCTGTGCGGCGGCGGGCTCGAGGAGCCGACCTGGAACTTCACGAAGTACCTGGTGGGCCGCGACGGGAAGGTCATCGCGCGGTTCGGGCCCAAGACGGCGCCTGACGACGCGGACCTGAGGGCGGCGATCGAGAAGGCGCTGGGCGCGAGTTGAGCCTGCCCCGGCGGCCGGTCGCGGCGGTTCACCGCGCCGGCCTCAGCGGATGATCGTGAACCGGCGCGCTCCCGACCCGCCATCGGTGGCCAGCCTCGCAAGGTAGATGCCGGCCGGTGCGCGCCGACCCTGCGCATCGCGGCCGTCCCAGCCGGCCGTGGCGGCGCCGGCGTCGCGCACCTCGTCCACCAGGACCTTCACCAGCCGCCCGCGCGCGTCGTGCACGGTCAGACGCGCGCGCCCCGCCGCCGGCTGCAGCCACGAGATGAGCACCGGGCCTCGCGCCGGGTTCGGCGCGATGGCCGCGATCGCCGTCGGTGGCGGGCCGCTGCCTCCGCCGTCGTCCGCGCCCCCTTCACTGATGGCCCCCAACGCATGGCGGTAGCCTGCCGAGATCGCCTTCACGCGCGCGTTGGGGACCGGCAGCGGCCGGCCGCTGGGGCCGATGTCGCCCCAGGCCACGACGGTCGCATCCATGGTCAGGGCCAGGCTGAAGGTTCCGCCGGCGCTGACGGCGGTGTAGCGCGGGTCGGGCGGCGGGACCTCGCACTGGCCGGACTCGTTGCGGCCCCAGGCCGCGAGCGAGCCGTCGGCCCTCAATCCCACGCTGTGGGCCCAGCCCGCCGCGACGGCGACGAAGCCCGCGTTGGGCGCCGGCACGTTGCACTGGCCGTCCGCGTTGTCGCCCCAGGCCGCGATGGAACCGTCGCCGCGCAGTCCCAGGCTGTGCGCGCCGCCGGCGGAAACCTGCGTGAACCCCGCATTCGGGGCCGGCACCGCCAGCTGCCCGGCCGCGTTCGCGCCC
>JAYRFB010000153.1:0-11321 GCA_041908585.1 Candidatus Krumholzibacteriia bacterium | reverse complement strand
GCGGGAGAGGCGACGCAACATGAAGACGCAGCTGAACGACAGGCGCCCCTGGGCGCGCCGGACCGCGTGGGTGTGGGTGGCGCTGATGGTGGCGACGCTCGGTGCCGGCCTGGCCGGCGCCAGCGCCGCGGGTAGCCGGGGAGGCACGCGGGACCAGCTGCCGGTCGACACCACCGGGGGCCTGTCGCTGACCAACGAGGCGCTGCTGGACAGCCTGCAGCGCACCGCCTTCAACTACTTCTGGTACCAGGCCAATCCCGTCAACGGCCTGATCCGCGACCGCAGCCAGGTCGGCTCGCCCTGCAGCATCGCCGCGCAGGGCTTCGGCATCTCGGCCATCTGCATCGGCATCGAGCACGGCTGGGTCACGCGCGAGGCGGGCCGGGCCCGCATCAAGCTGGGGATGCAGACGCTGTGGAACGGCGCGCAGGGCCCGGGCGCCGCCGGCGTCAACGGCTACAAGGGCCTGTTCTACCACTTCCTGGACATCAACTCGGGCAACCGCACCTGGACCTGCGAGCTGTCGACGATCGATACCGCGCTGCTGATGGCCGGCGTCCTGGACGCCAAGCAGTACTTCTACACGAACGATCCCGGCGACCTGGAGATCCGCGCGCTGGCCGACTCGCTCTACCGCCGCGTGGACTGGGACTGGGCGCGCAACAACGGCCCGGCCATCCGCATGGGCTGGAAGCCGGAGACCGGCTTCAACACCTTCGGCAACTGGATCGGCTACAACGAGGCGATGATCCTCTACATCCTGGCCATCGGCTCGCCGACGCACCCGGTGCCGCCGACCGCCTGGAACACCTGGACGGGCGGCTACTGGTGGGCGACGTACTACGGGCAGAGCTACCTGGTCTTCGCCCCGCTGTTCGGGCACCAGTACTCGCACTGCTGGCTGGACTTCCGGGGCATCCCGGACGCCTACATGGCCGCCCGCGGCATCGACTACTTCGAGAACTCGCGGCGCGCGACCTACGCGGCGCGCTCCTACTGCATCGCCAACCCGTACGGCCGCACGGCCTACGGCGAGAACATGTGGGGCCTGACGGCGTCCGATGATCCGGGCGGCTACCTGGCGCACGGCGCGCCGCCGGCCCAGAACGACAACGGCACCATCACGCCGACGGCGGCTGCCAGCTCGATCGCGTTCGCGCCGGAGATCGTGCTGCCCTGCCTGCACCACATGTACGACAACTGGGGCTGGGCGCTGTGGGGCAAGTACGGCTTCAAGGACGCCATCAACCCGACGGTCATCTGGGTGGGGCAGGACTGGCTGGGCATCGACCAGGGCCCGATCATCATGATGATCGAGAACTACCTGAACGGCTCGGTGTGGGAGCGCTACATGCGCAACTCCGACATCGTGCGCGGGCTGCAGCTGGCCGGCTTCCAGAACGTGTCGGCGGCGCCGCAGCCGGGCGCCGTCCCGGTGGCCGGGATCGAGCTCGAGCAGAATTCGCCCAACCCGTTCCACGGCTCGACGGTCATCTCGTTCCGTGTCGCGCGGTCGGGTCCGGTGGCGCTGAAGCTGTACGACCTGCGTGGGCGCCTGGTGCGACACGTGGAGGCCGAGGCGACGGCCGACGACCTGCAGCAGATCACGCTGGACGGACGGGGGCTGCCCAGCGGCGTGTATGCCTATTCCCTCGAGTCGCATGGCCGCAAGGAATGGAAGCGGTGCATCGTCGTGAAGTGATTCGGGCGGAGGAGAGTCTCCGCCGCGGGAGGTGATGCCTGGCAACGTCCGGCTTGGAAGTCGATCGATCCGTTGGCGAAGCAACTGGTTCAACCATGAGGAGAAGCACCATGAAGACCTTCGGAAAGCTCATCATCGCGGCCGCGCTGCTGGCGCTGGCCGCCGGCTCTGTGTCCGCGACCCCGCTGCCCAGTTCGAGCGTGGTCATCCCGCGCGTGTTCAACGACGATCCGTTCTCGACCCTGTCGGTGAACAACAGCTATCCCATCCTCATCGAGATCTCGGACACCTGCGTGCCGCCCGCCGGCTGGGCGAACCTGCACGTGTGGCGCTACTCGGGCGACGGCGTGAGCGCCCTCGACTTCCTGAACGGCGACGGCTTCGCCATCAGCGCGGACGTCAAGATCTCCGGCAGCGGCAACGGCGAGGCCGGCATGCAGATCTCGCCCTGGTGGAGCGAGGCCGACGGCCGCTTCAACATCCGCACGCCGGACGGCGAAGTGGCCTGCTTCGGCGGTCGCCTGCCGTTCTACTCGTTCACGGCGAACCACGGCAAGCTCTACGTCAAGGACACCTGGGTGCGCCTGACGATGATCTACCGGCCGAACAGCGAGATGAACGCCACCATGCCGGCGACCATCGAGTACATCTACGACGATGGCGCCCCCGCCAGCAGCGGCGAGCTCCCGTTCGACATGGGCAACCCGTCCGAGGATCCCCCGCACGGCCTGTGGGGCATCCTGAACCCCGCCCATGCCGGCGGCTACGTGCAGTTCAACAACATGGCCGGCTCGGCCGGGCTGACGCTGGTCGGCTCGTGGCGCGAGATCGCGTTCCAGGACCTCGGCACGGTCGTGGCGACCGAGGAGTCGAGCTGGGGCGGCGTCAAGGCGTTGTTCCGCTAGCGGCACCGTCCGCTTTGGGGCCGCCTCCCGACACCCCGGGAGGCGGCCTCTTTGTACGGTGACCGAACGTATCGAGCGTCAGAAATCCTCACTGTTTCATGGATTTCATCGCCATTCCAACCGCCGAAAGTGTATCATTCCATAAGAGATCCGGTCCGCAAACGGCTCGGTCAGCAGGGCGCGGTGGCCGGGGCAGTCAAGCCCCCGGGACGGCGCCGACATTCGGGTTCCGTTGACAAGGAGCAGCAGCATGAATCGTTTCGCCAAGTTCGCCTTCGTCGTCGCCCTGGCGACGCTGGCTGCCGGTGCGGCCCTGGCCGCCGGCGTGCCCAACTCGGCCGTCGTGATCCCGCGCGTGTTCAACGACGACCCGTTCTCGATCCTGACTGTCGACAACAGCTACCCCACGATGATCAGCTTCACCGATGAAGTCGTGCCGCCGGCAGGCTGGGCCAACCTGCACGTGTGGCGCGTCTCGCAGGACGGCATGACGCCGATGGAGTTCGCCAACAACGACGGCTTCGCGGTCGGCGCCAGCGTCCGCATCTCGGGCGCCGGCAACGGCGAGGCCGGCGTCCAGATCACCCCGTGGTGGAGCGAGGCCGACGGCCGCTTCAACATCCGCACGCCGGACGGCGAAGTGGCCTGCTTCGGCGGCCGCCTGCCGTTCTACTCGTTCACGGCGAACCACGGCAAGAGCTACGTCAAGGGCACCTGGGTGCACCTGACGATGATCTACCGCCCGAACTCGGACATGGACGCCAGCAACCCGGCGACCATCGAGTACATCTACGACGACGGCATCCCCGTCAGCAGCGGCGAGCTGGCCTTCGACATGGGCAACCCGTCCGAGGATCCCCCGCACGGCCTGTGGGGCATCCTGAACTACGCCCATGCCGGCGGCTACATGCAGTACAACGCGATGTCGACGCAGCCTGCGGGCACGGCGATGACCACCGAGTTCTGCTCGTTCACGTTCGTGGACCTCGGCTCGGTCGTGGCGACCGAGGAGTCGACCTGGGGTGACGTCAAGGCTCTGTTCCGCTAGTCGCGGTTCGAGGACGTTCGACGGGCCGTCCCCCACCGGGGGACGGCCCGTCCCCGTTTGCAGCAGGCCCGCGGGACGTCGGGACGGCCCGGCGGGCGGGAACACGAAATTGATGAATCATAATTTTGATGGGACCATTATCGAATGGAATTGATCCTGTATGTAACACAATGCCTTGAAATAAATTAAGTCTTCGCCTGGACCGGGCTGACATGCGGAAGTGGGCCTGTCCGCGGTTCTTGAGGCATCGACTCCAGCGAAAGTGTACAATCGATAACAACCGGTTGGACACGGTCCCGGGATACCGGGCCGGTTCCGACCGCACGGTGGGCAGGTCGCCCACGAGGGGAATCCGGTTCATCGCCAAGGAGTCGCCAATGAGGAGTTTCGCCAAGCTGACCATCGCCGTCGCCCTGGTCGCGCTCGCCGCCGGCGCGGCGCTCGCCGCCGGCGTGCCCAACTCGGCCGTCGTGATCCCGCGCGTGTTCAACGACGACCCGTTCTCGATCCTGACCGTCAACAACCTCTACCCGACCGGCATCTGCTTCACCGACGAGGTCGTTCCGCCCGCCGGCTGGGCCAACCTGCACGTGTGGCGCTTCTCCCAGGACGGCATGTCGCCGATGGAGCTCGCCAACAACGACGGCTTCGCGATCGGCGCCAGCGTCCGCATCTCGGGCGCCGGCAACGGCGAGGCCGGCATCCAGATCTCGCCCTGGTGGAGCGAGGCCGACGGCCGCTTCAACATCCGCACGCCGGACGGCGAGGTCGCCGTGTTCGGCGGCCGCCTGCCGTTCTATTCGTTCACGGCCAACCACGGCAAGAGCTACGTCAAGGGCAACTGGGTGCGCCTGACGATGATCTACCGCCCGAACACGGACATGGACGCCGCGCACCCGGCGACCATCGAGTACATCTACGATGACGGCCTGGCCGTCAGCAGCGGCGAGCTGGCCTTCGACATGGGCAACCCGGCCGAGGATCCCCCGCACGGCCTGTGGGGCATCCTGAACTACGCCCATGCCGGCGGTTACATGCAGTACAACGCGATGTCGACGCAGCCCGCGGGCACGCAGATGACCACCGAGTTCTGCGGATTCACGTTCGTGGACCTCGGCTCGGTCGTGGCGATCGAGGAGTCGAGCTGGGGCGGCGTCAAGGCGCTGTTCCGCTGACGCGCCCGGGAACCTACGGTGATGGAAGCGGGCCCGGCGGGATCATCCGCCGGGCCCTTCACGATGCGCCCGCGCGCGGGTCGACTGCTCAGGCGATCAGGATGTCCTCCTCGTGGGCCGGCAACGGCAGGATGACGCGGAAGGTGGAGCCGGCTCCCGGCGCGCTCCTGACCTCGATGCGGCCGCCGTGTTCGGTCACGATCCCATGGCTGATCGCCAGCCCCAGCCCCGTGCCCCTTCCCACGTCCTTCGTCGTGTAGAAGGGCTCGAAGATCCGCGCGACCGTCTCGGCCGTCATCCCGCAGCCGGTATCGGTGATCTCGAGCGTCGCCTCCTCGGCATCGGCGCGCGTGCGGATCGTGATGACTCCCTGCTCGGCGCCGATGGCATGCGCTGCGTTCACCAGGATGTTCATGACCACCTGGTTGATCCGGCCGCCGTGACCGATCATCGGCGGGATCGCGCCCAGGTCCTTCTCGACGCGGCACGAGTACTTCAGCTCGTTCCAGACCAGGCGCACCATCGACTCGACGCAGTCGTTCAGGTCGTAGGGACGCTTCTGCAGCGAATCGTCGCGCGCGAAGCTCTTGAGGTTCTGCACGATCTCGGTCACCCGTGTGGTGCCCTCGACGGACTCCCGCAGCACGTCCTCGATGTCCGCGAGCACGAAGCCCAGGTCCTCCTCCTCGGCGACCTGCCGGATGCGCTCCGTCAGTTCGGTGCGTCGCGGGTCGTCGGGCGCCAGGCCATCGCGCTCCCGGTACAGCTCGATCAGCGACCGCATCGTCTCGATGTACTCGGAGATGGTGGCCAGGTTGCTCGTCACGTAACCGATGGGGTTGTTGATCTCGTGGGCCACGCCGGCCGCGAGCTGGCCGATGCTGGCCAGCTTCTCCGACTGCACCATGGCGTCGCGCTGTTCGTGCAGCTGGCGCAGGGCGCTCTCGAGCTGCCGGTTCGTCTGCCGCAGCTCCTTCTGCGCCGCCGTCAGGTCGCTGATATCCATGAAGCTCAGCACCGCCGCCTGCCGGTCGGCCAGGTCCAGGGCGGTCGCCGAGAGGATCACCGGGGCCACCGAGCCGTCGCGGCGCAGGACCTCGGACTGGTGGCGGGCGATGGTGCCGGAGCCCTCGCGCAGCCGGTCGCAGAGGCAGGCCACGCCGCAGCGCGTCACCTCCTGTCCGACCAGGTCCTCCTCGGGCTGGTCGAGGATCTCGGCCGCCGCCCGGTTGACGTCGAGGATGCGGCAATCCGCGGTGTCGATGATGATCAGGCCGGTCTGGGTCGCATGGAACATGGAGCGCGCACAGGTGGCGGGGATGCCGGGCCGGTCGGCGACCTGCGGACTCCGCTCGTGCTGGAGGGGGAAGTCCGGTGCCGCGGGCTCCGTGCCCGCGATCGCCGTCGGAGCCGTCCCCGTCTCGAATGTCGTGCCCATGATCCTCCCGTCCTGGCGCGCAAGGCGCTCAAGTCATCGGCAGGAGGGACCGAAACCTGAGCCAGACCCTTGGCCCAGGCCGGCCGCAATCCGGACCGGAACGGGAGAGTTTGCCGATGTCGACCCTGCCGCGCGTCCTCTGCGTGGACGACGAGCCGCGGATCCTCACCGCCATCGCGCGCAACCTGCGTGGCGCGCTCGACTTGACGCTGGCCGGGAGCGGCGCCGAGGCCCTGTCGCACCTGCGCGCGGCGCCCGAGCCGTTCGCCGTCGTGGTGTCCGACATGCGGATGCCGGAGATGAACGGCATCGCCCTGCTGGCGCACGTCCGTCGCGAATTCCCTGACACGACGCGCATCCTGCTGACGGGCTACGCCGACATGGACTCCGTCGTCGAGGCGGTCAACGAGGGGCACATCTTCCGCTTCCTGGGCAAGCCGTGTTCGACCACGCTGCTGCTGGAGACGATCCGCGCCGGGGTGCGACAGCATGAGCTGGTCACCTCCGAGAAGGTCCTCCTGGAGCAGACGGTGCGCGGCAGCATCGACGCCCTGGTCGGCATCCTGGCGCTGGCCAGCCCGACGCTGTTCGGCCGGGCCTCGCGCATCAAGCACCTGGCGAAGCTGCTCGGCGAGGCGACCGGCGTCCCCGACCAGTGGCAGGTGGAGATGGCGGCGCAGCTGGCGCAGATCGGGCGCATCACGCTGCCGGACATCACGGCGGCGAAGCTGGCCAGCGGCGACCTGCTGAACGATGCCGAGGCGGCCATGGTCGCCCGCGTGCCCGAGGTCACGCGCAACATCGTCGGCTGCCTGCCGCGCCTGGAGCCGGTCCTGGAGATCATCGACCACATGGACCTGCGCTTCGACGGGGCCGGGTCGCCGCGCCACGCCCCGTCGGGCGACGACATCCCGCCGGGTTCGCGCGTGCTCAAGCTGGCCGGGCGCATCGAGGAGCTGCGCGGCCGCGGCTTCTCCACACGGCGCGTCCTGGACACGCTGCGCGTCGAGGAAGGCGCCTACGACCCGGCGCTGGTGAAGGCCTACGTCGAGCGCGCCGACTCGGCCGGCGACGAGGCCGGGCCGCGCGGCATCACCCTTCGCGAGCTGCGGATCGGCATGCGGGTCGTGGAGCCGGTGCGGGCGCGCACGGGCGTGCTGCTGGTGGCCGCGGGCCAGGAAGTGACCGAGAGCCTGCTGAACCGCATCCAGAACTACCACGCCACCGTGGGCCTGGAACTGCCGCTGTGGGTGGCCCCGCCCTGCGACGAGCCGGAGCCGTCACCCGTCCGCAAGCCCCAGTTCACTCTTTGAGAACGTGAGCCCCAGCGGCGACTCGGCGCCGCCCGTCACGCCCAGGTGCCGCACCTGCGCGCCCGAGGCCGTGACGGCGGGCAGCACGCGCGAGGCCTGCTGGGGATCGATGGTCGGGGCATCCCAGACGACCACCGTGCCGTTGCCGACGGCGCCGCCGCCCAGCCACTCGCGCAGGTCGCTGGTCTCCAGGCCGTGATGGCGCGCCAGCGCCACCAGCCAGTCGCGTCGCCGCGAGTCGCCGCTCGCGATCACGGCGCGCACCGGCTGCCGGGCCGTCGTCTCGGCGTGCGCCGTGTCGATCTCGGCCAGCTTCAGGAACGAGCGCGCCTCGCCCATGCGGACCTCGATCTCGGGCAGCAGCTCCAGCGTCGTCGCCGCGTCCAGGCCCAGGGTCGCCATGAGGTCCAGGACATCGTCCTCGGCCAGGACGCCCTCGCCGGGGGCGCCGATCGCGCGCGCCAGGCGGTCGGCCAGCGCCACCGTGGTCAGCAGGGGAGTGGTACCGCCCTGGCAGGCGTCGGCCGCATGGTGCAGCCGCACGCACTCGAGCAGCGGGGCCGGCAGCTTCCAGTGCTGCAGCAGCTGCCGACCGGCGCGGCAATGGTCCAGGCCGATGACCTGGCGCTCGCGCTCGACATCGCCCAGGCGGCCCTCCATGGCGACCGCGGCATGGTGTTCCGGCAGCGCGATCATCAGGATCAGGTGCCCGATGTCGTGCAGCAGTCCGGCGACGAACGCCTCCTGCGGGTCGGGCAGCGCCGCGCGCCGCCCGATCACCTCGGCGCCCGATGCCGTGGCCAGGGCGTGCCGCCAGAAGGCGCTGCGCCGTCCGGGCGGCAGCCGGCCACCCAGGGCTCCGGCCACGGCCAGGCCGGTGGCCAGGTTCCGCACCGCAGCATGGCCGAGGATGACCACGGCGCGGGGGATCGTGCTGACGCGGCCGGGCAGGCCGTAGAACGACGAGTTGACCAGCCGCAGGACCTTGCTGGCCAGGGCCTGGTCCGAGCTCAGGATGCGGTTGACCTCGTCGCCCGGGCACTCGGCATCGCTCATCAATGCCAGCAACTCGTGCACGACCACCGGGAGCGGGGGCAGCTCCTTGATGTGGTCCAGGACGGCGGCGCGGGGATCGGCGGTTGTCTGCGTCACGATGGCACCGCCTCGAGCAGCAACACGCAGCCGCGCGGCTCGTCAGGTTCGCCCAGCAGCGCCACGTGGGCCTGCAGGGGGCGCCCGTCCCACCGCACGGCGCAGGCCACGTCGCGCCCCGACTCGAGGCAGCACTCGACCGCCAGCACGGCCTCGGGCGGCAGGACCTCCGCCACGTCGGTCCCCGGCAGCGTGCCACCCAGCCCGGCCAGCCCGGCGCGCGCGGCGTTGTTGGAGACGACCAGCTCATGCTCGCGGCTGATCCCCAGGACCATGCGGGGCAGGCGCTCCAGGACGTCCTGCGCCAGGGCCAGCGAGCGGGTCCGCTCCAGCACCGCGGACTCGAGGCGCTGGTTCAGCCGCTCGAGCTCGACCACCTGCTGTGCCGACAGTTCGGACAGGCGGCGGTTCTCCTGCAGGATCCGGTGGCGCTCGAGACACTGGCGCAGCGTGGTCCGCAGCTCGTCGTCGTTCCAGGGCTTGCCGATGAAGCGGTAGACGCCGCCGCTGTTGATGGCCTCGACGATGATGTTGGGCTCCGCGTATCCCGAGAGGACCACCCGCACGGCGTCCGGGCAGACCTCGCGCACCTGCTGCAGGAACTGGGTGCCGGTCATCACCGGCATGCGCTGGTCGGAGACCACCAACTCGACCTGCTCGCGCGCCAGGATGGCCAGCCCCTCGTCACCGCTCGCGGCGGTCAGCACACGGTAGGGCTCGCGCCGCAGCGCGCGCTGCAGCGAACGGAGGATGGATTCCTCGTCGTCGACGAAAAGGACGGTCGGTTGGTCCACGTCGGCCTCCGGCAGTCGGGTACGGATTGCCTGTAGGTAATCGGCAGGTCCGGCGGAATCTTGACCCCGGCTGGCACCCGGGGGCCAAGGGGGCTATTGTCCGCCGCGAACCGGCACCGGAGACGGGGGAGGGCACGATGTCCGACGCGGGCGCGGCGGCGACCGACGAGGCCAGGGAAAGGCGGCTGGGTGCCGCCTTCGGCACGGCGTCCTTCCTGTGGTGGGGCGTCGCTCCGCTCTACTTCAAGGCCGTCGGCGCGGTGGCCCCGGCCGAGGTGCTGGCCCACCGGATCACCTGGTCGATGGCCTTCGTGCTCGCCGTGCTGGCCGGCCGCGGCCGCCTCTGGGCGACCTTCCGCCAGTACGGCGACCTGCGGACCCTTGCGACGATGCTCGTGACCTCCTGCCTGATCGCCGTCAACTGGCTGGTCTTCATCTGGTCGATCGCCAATGGGCGGCTGGTCGAGGCCAGCCTCGGCTACTTCATCAACCCGCTGGTCAACGTCGCCTTCGGCGCCCTCTTCCTGCGCGAGCGCCTGCGCCGTCCCCAGCTGGCCGCCGTGGCCCTGGCCGCCCTGGGCGTGGCCTGGCTGACGCTGCGCCAGGGCACGGTGCCGTGGATCGCCCTGGTGCTGGCGGTCAGCTTCGCCATCTACGGCCTGCTGCGGAAGCTGGCGCGCCCGACCGGCCTGCAGGGACTGGCCCTGGAGACGGCACTGCTGGCGCCGCTGGCGATCGCCTGGATGTTCCGGCGGCAGGCCGCCGGCGAACTGGTGTTCGGCCACGCGGGCCTGCAGCTGACCCTGCTGCTGTGCGCGGCCGGCCCCGTCACTGCGTTGCCTCTGATCTGGTACGCCGAGGGCGTGCGCCGCCTGCGCCTGGCCACCATGGGCTTCCTGCAGTACCTGTCGCCGTCGCTGCAGTTCCTGCTGGCGGTGCTGGCGTTCGGCGAACCGTTCAGCGGCGGGCAGGCGGTTGGTTTCGGCGTGATCTGGGCGGCCCTGGCCCTGTACTCCTGGGACGCGGCGCGCAGCTTCCGTCGCGCCTGAGGTCAGTGGAAGTCGTGGCTGGGGCTCGGCACCGGCAGCCGCGACAGCCGCGGCTCCCAGATCCCCTCGATGATGATGTGCGAGACGCCGTCGGCCGTCTGGATGCGGCCGCTGACGCCCATCAGCGAGAGCGTGCGCGCCAGCACGCGGAACTTTTCCCAGATGTCGTTCCAGGCCAGCGCATTCACGAAACCGGTTTCATCCTCCAGCGTCATGAACGTCACCCCCTTGGCCGTGTGCGGCCGCTGCCGGCAGATGACGATGCCCGCGTAGTCGCACCATGCCCCGTGCCGCAGCCGGTTGACCTCCTCCGCCGTCGGCCACCCCCGCTCCCTCAATTGCCCCCTGAGCGGCGCCAGCAGGTGCGCCCGCGGGCTGTGCCCCCCGCGCTTCCAGTCCCAGTTCACCGTGTCGAACCACCCCAGCTCCGGCAAGACCGGCGCCGCCGCCTCCGGCAACGGCAACACCAACTGTTCCGGTCGATCCCGCCGGCTGAGCCCATGCACCACCCACAAAGCCCGCCTTCTCTCCGGCTCCAATGCCGACAGCGCCCCGCACTCCGCCAAAGCCACGAGCGCGTCGATGGGTACGCCCCCTCTTCGGGACAAGTCCGCGATGTCCCGATGCCTTCGAGTCGCAATGATGCGCTCAGCCACATCGCGAGCCATCCCCTTCACATACCGCAGCCCCATCCGGATGCCCATCGGGGGCGGTGCCGCGACGGAGGCGTGCAGGGAAGCACCGT
>JAYRFB010000152.1:0-7006 GCA_041908585.1 Candidatus Krumholzibacteriia bacterium | reverse complement strand
GCCGAAAACCGGGCCGTAAGCTGCGCCGCCGCAGGCGCCTGCGATCGCCCCGAAGCCGATGGGAACCGCCGATGTCCGAGCCTTCCGAGCGACTGATCCTGGTCGTCGACGACTCGCCGCCGACGTGCCTCTACCTCAAGCGCCTGCTCGAGCGCAAGGGCTACCGCGTGCTGGCTGCCGGTGACGGCGCCGTCGGTGCGCGCATGGCCATCGAGCACCTGCCCGACCTGATCCTCCTGGACAAGGAGATGCCGGGGATGCACGGCTTCGACGTGAGCCGCATCCTGCGCCGCCACCAGGACACGAGCGGCATCCCCATCCTGATGATCAGCTCCGAGTCGCAGACCGAGGAGAAGATCCGCGGCCTGGACATGGGCGCCGACGATTTCATCGCCAAGGGCATCTCGGGCGAGGAGCTCTATTCGAAGATCAACGCGTTCCTGCGCATCAAGGACCTGCAGGACAGCCTGCGGCGCGAGAGCGACAAGCTGAACCAGATCTTCCGCTTCCTGCACGAGCCGGTGGCGATCTGCGACGCCGACGATCGCCTGCTGCTGGCCAGCCAGGTCTTCCTCAGCCTGCTGCGGATGCCGCGCGAGGTCACGCAGTTCAAGACGATGACGGAGATCCTGCTGACGCTCGAGGTGAGCCCGGACATCATCGCGCGCCTGCAGGCCGGCACGCACGAGGACGTGCGTCTGCGCATCCTGCTTGACGAACAGACCACGCACTTGAAGTGCCGGACCGCGCGCATCCACCTGGGCGAGGACAACACCGCGCTCGCCTACATCTTCAGCGACATCACGCGGGAGGTCGAGGCCGAGCAGATGAAGGCCGACTTCCACTCGATGATCGCGCACGACCTGCGCTCGCCGATGTCCGTGATCCAGGGCTACGTGTCGCTGATGGCCAGCGGCAAGACGGGGACGATCAATCCCACCCAGGCGGAGTTCCTCGAGTCGGTCAACCGCAAGATCGGGGAGATGACCGCCCTGCTCAACGACTTCCTGGACATCAACAAGATCGATGCCGGGTTCGTCAACCTGAAGTGCGACGACATGAACCTCGGCGAGCTGATGGGCGGCGTAGTGGATGACCTGACGCCGATGGCCGAGAGCTCGGACATCGCCGTCGAGCTCGTGATGCCGGCCGAGGCCGTCATGGTGCACGCGGACTCGCTGCGCGTGACGCAGATCCTGCGCAACCTTCTCTCCAACGCCATCAAGTACAACGTGGAGGGCGGCTGGATCCGCCTGGCGCTGACCGCGGCCGAGGGCTGGGCGTCCGTCGAGATCCGCGACGGCGGCATCGGCATGAGCGAGGACGAGCTGCGGGTGCTGTTCCAGCCGTACACGCGCGGCTCGTCGCAGCGGCGCATCAAGGGAGTCGGGCTGGGCGTCGTGATCGTCAAGAAGCTGGTCGAGAGCCACGGCGGCACCGTCCGCGTGACGAGCGAGCCCGGGCACGGCTCCACCTTCGTCTTCACGCTTCCGTTGGCCGTTGCCGCGGAGCCGGTCTCGCCGCTCCACGCCGCGGGCGCCGTGGCGCCGCTGGTGCCGGCGGACTCCGACCAGCCGGCCGCCGTCCACTAATCGACCACCCGCTGCCGCCTCCACGGCCAGTCCGGCCGCCCCGACCGGGGCGGCCGGTTGCTTTCGGTGCCCCCGCCGGCACGTGAAACCGCCCGGCAGGATCTGCCGGGCGTTCGCGGACGCGCCCGTTCCCGCCGCCGCGAGGCCGCCAGGCAGCGGCGACCCGACCCGGCAGAACCTGCCGCTTGCTGGCTGTCGCGCCGGCGCGGCGGGAGGCACGCCGCTTGCGGATCGGGGGGGAATCACTCCGCCCGGCGGAAGGAGCAACCGTGATCCGCAGCCTCAACACGGCCTCGCGCGCGATGCAGCTGGAACAGGTGCGCATCGATGCCCTGGCCAACAACCTCGCCAACGCCTCGGCCAGCGGCTTCCGCCAGGTCATCACGCGGCTTGCCGAGCCCGGCCTGACGGCCGGCTCGAACCTGCCCGCGTCGGAACCGGTTGCCGGCGCCGGCACGGCCGGGCGCGCGGCGGCCGGCGGCGCCGACGCGGGGCGCTGGCGCCCGGTGACCCGCGCCGACCTTTCCCATGCGCTCGACGCGCGCCCGGGCCCGATCAAGCCGTCGGGACGCGACACCGACGTGGCGATCATGGGGCGCGGCTTCTTCGAGGTTCAGACCGCGGATGGCCCGCGGTACACGCGCAACGGTTCGTTCATCCTGGACGCCGAACGCCGGCTGACCACCCCCGACGGGCTGCCGGTGAGCGGCGACGGCGGGCCGCTGGCGATCGAGGGCGGCGAATTCTCCATCGCGGCCGACGGGACGGTCACCGTCGATGGGCAGTCGGTGGGCCGGTTGCGCCTGGTCGACTTCTCCGACCCGTCGCGGCTGGAGCATGTCGGAGACGCGCTGCTGAAGGCCCCGGCGGACCTGGCCCCGCAGCCGGTGCCGGTCGAGGAGACCGTCATGGCCCAGGGCCACGTCGAGGGCAGCAACGTCAATCCCGTCGATACGCTGGTGGCGATGATCGAGGCGCAGCGCGCCTTCGAGATCCACAGCAAGGTCCTGCAGACCGAGGACGACCTGCTGAGCAAGTCGGTCAACAACCTGCCGCGGACGACCGCCTAGGCGTGACCCGGCGAACCGGAAGGTGATGCGGCATGATCAGGGCGATGGGGACCGCGGCCTCGGGCATGAAGGCCCAGCAGCTGAACATCGACACGATCGCCAACAACCTGGCGAACGTGAACACAACCGGCTACAAGCGGAGCCACACGGAGTTCCAGGACCTGCTGTACGAGAAGGTCATGCCCGGCGGCCTGGTCAACGCCGAGGGGCGGGCCACTCCGGTGCGCGTCGAGGTCGGGCACGGCGTGAAGCTGGTGGCCACGAACAAGAACTTCGACCAGGGCACCATCGTCGCCACCGGCAACCCGCTGGACGTCATGATCGAGGGCGACGGCTTCTTCCAGCTGCGGATGCCGGACGGGACGATCAAGTACACGCGCGACGGCTCCTTCAAGATGGACGCCGACCGCAACGTCGTCACCGCCGAGGGCTACCGCCTGGAGCCGGCGCTCGTGATCCCGGAAGATGCCCTCGAGGTCTCCGTGTCGCGCGACGGCATCATCAGCGCGATGGTCCAGGGCGACGATGCCAACGTGCAGGAGATCGGGCAGCTGGAGCTGGCGCGCTTCCCCAACGCGGCGGGCCTGGCTGCCCTGGGCGGCAACATCTTCGGTCAGTCGCCGGCCAGCGGGCAGCCGATCCTGGGCCAGCCCGGCCTGGAGGGCATGGGAGCCACCTCGGCGGGCTACCTCGAGATGAGCAACGTCGAGACGGTGGACGAGCTCGTCAACATGATCACCGCGCAGCGGGCCTACGAGCTGAACTCGAAGACCATCACCATGGCCGACGAGATGCTCCAGGTCATCAACCACCTCAAGAGGTAAGGCATGAAATCGCGTTTCCGGATGGCGCTCGTGGTGGTCCTGCTCCTGCCGGCTGCGGCGGCGGGCGCCTGGACCATCGTGCTGCCGGATTCGGCGACCGCGACCGGCCCCGTCGTGCGGCTGGGCGACATCGCGAGCGGGCCGCTTCCGGCCGAGGCGGCGGCGATCCTGGTCGCCGAGGCCGTACCGGGCTCGGACACGGCGCTGGTCACGCGGCAGGGCGTGCTGCGAAGGCTGGTGGCGTCGACGCTTGCGGACGGCGTCCAGCTGGCCGGGGCCGCGCGCTGCATCGTGCGCTTTGGCGGCCACGCGCTGGACCCCGCGGCCCTGCAGGCGGCGGCTGAACAGATCGTGGCCGGGCTGCTGCCGCCGGCGGCGCCGGGCGCACCGGCAACCTGGTGCGAAGTCACGCTGCCCGGTGCGGTCGGGGCCGTCAAGGGTGCCTGGGGGCTGTCCTGCAGCCGGCGCGAGCCGCTGCCGGCCGGCCGTTCGCAGTTGCAGCTGGAACTCGCGGACGGCTGGCAGACCCGGACGCTGCCCGCGACGGTCGTCGTCCACCTGCAGGGAGAGGTCGCGACGGCACGCGCCGGCATCGCGCGCGGCGCGCCGCTGGAGGAAGGACTCTTCGAGTGGAACTGGCGCGACCTGGCCGGGCTCCCGCCGGGCCTGGTTTCGTCCCGCGCGGCACTGGCCGGCCAGAGCGCCGCCCGCGACCTGCGCGCCGGCGAGGCGCTCCGCGCGGCGGACCTCAAGCCGACGCCGGTCATCCTGGCCGGCGACATCGTCGAACTGCTCGTGCAGCGCGGCGCCGTGGCCGCGAGCGTCCGGGCGCTGGCGCGGCAGGCGGGGAGCCTGGGCCAGACGATTCCCGTCCGCAACGAACTGACCGGCCGGCTGGTCAACGCGCGCGTCGCGGGGCCGGGGCGGGTCGAATGGAGGCGCTGATGACGAAGCGTGCAGCATCGCTGGCGGCCGTCGCCGTCCTGGTGGCGACGGCGGTGCCGGCGCAGGCCACTCCCGGCCGACGGCCCCTGATCGACCTGGAGACGGGCGCCTCGCTGGTGAGCAACCTCAAGGCCCATCGCGTCGGCGACCTGGTCACCATCCTGATCACCGAGGAGGCGGCGGCGAACGCCGGCGCCAAGACCAAGGCCGACAACAAGAGCGAGCACGGCGGCGGGCCCGGCCTGGGATTCCTGGACTTCATCCGCGCCTGGGACGTCTCGAGCGAGAACAAGTACCAGGGCAACGGCGACACCGAGCGGAGCGGCAGCCTGCGCGCGGAGATCACCGCCCGCATCACCGAGGTCCTGCACAACGGCGACTTCCGCCTGGCGGGCACGCGCATGGTGAACATCAACGGCGAGAAGCAACTGATCGAGATCACCGGCGTCTGCCGCTCGCGCGACATCGCGCCCGACAACACGATCATGAGCACCTACATCTCGGAAGCGCAGATCGCCTACAACGGCTCGGGGCTGGTCACCGACTCGGCCCAGCCTGGGGTCGTCACGCGCATCCTGAACTGGCTCTTCTAGGAGGAAGCGATGGCCACGCGCAAGTCACACGCATGGTGCCGGCGGGCCGGCGGGCCGGTCGCCGCGATACTCCTCCTGGCGGCGCAGCCGGCGCTGGCCCTGGGGCCGGAGGAATCGCGGATCAAGGACCTGGCCATCCTCGAAGGGACCAGCCCGGAGCCCCTCGTGGGCTATGGCCTGGTGATCGGCCTGAACGGCACCGGCGACAGCCCGAAGGCCGGCGGCACCTCCAACTCCCTGGCGACGCTGCTGGAGCGGCTGGACGTCACGGTCGCGCCGGCGGACCTCAAGGCCAAGAACGTGGCCGAGGTGATGGTGACCTCGGAGCTGGACCCGAACCTGAGCGCGGGAGCCCGGGTCGACGTCAAGGTCAGCTCGCTGAACGACGCCGGGAGCCTCGAGGGCGGCATCCTGGTGATGACGCCCCTGAAGTCCATGGATGGCGTCGTGCGCGTCGTGGCGCAGGGCAGCGTGTCGCTGGGTGGCTTCAACGTCAATGCGGGTTCCGGCAACAGCGTGCGCAAGAACCACGCGCAGGCCGGCATCATCAGCAATGGCGGCACGGTGCGCGTGCCGTTCGGCGGCACCTGGCAGCAGGCCGGCCGCCTGGCCTGGCTGCTGCACACGCCCGACTTCGCCACGGCGGCGGCGGTGGCCGGCTCCATCAACGGCGAGTTCGGCGCCGGTACCGCCACCGCGCGCGATGCGCAGCGGATCGAGGTGGCGATCCCGGCCGCATTCGGGGACGACCCCGTGACGTTCGTGGCGGCGATGGGCCAGCTAGCGGCGACGACCGACGCCCCGGCCCGCGTGGTGCTGAACGAGCGGACCGGCACGATCATCGTCGGCAAGCACGTCAAGCTGAAGGAGGCTGCGGTCGCCCACGGCACGCTCAAGGTCGTCGTCAGCACGGTCTACGACGTCTCGCAGCCCCAGCCGTTCAGCCAGGGCGGGCAGACCGTCGTGACGCCGGATGTGCGGGCCGACACCACGGAGCACGAGGCGCGCGTGCTGCGCGTGCCGGACACCGGCACCGTGGCCGACGTGGTCGGGGTGCTCAACGAGATCGGCGCGACCCCGCGCGACATCATCGCCATCCTCGAGGCCCTCAAGCAGGCCGGGTCGCTCCAGGCGGACCTGGTCATCATGTAGCGATGGCCGACTCGGGCACGATGCGGCTGGACCTGGCCACGGCGCCGGCGCAGGCGACGGGCGAGCAGGCGCGCCTGCGGGCGCTGGCCCAGCGGTCCGGCGGCCACGGACGCGAGGACCTCGCCCGCGCGGCGCGCGAGTTCGAGGGCGTGTTCCTGGACATCCTGGTCAAGTCGATGCGGGCCACCGTTCCGGAGAACGGGCTGATGGGTTCGGGTGGCGCCACGCAGATCTACCGGCAGATGCACGACACCGAGTTGGCGCGCGCGCTGGCGGGCACCGGCGAGGGGCTGGGCATCGCGCGGCTGCTCGAGCAGCAATTCGCCGAGCAGTTCGCGGAGGACGAGGCCGGTGGCGACCTGGAAGTGCCGGCGGCCCTCGGCCCGGAGCGTCCGGCGGGGCCGCCCCTGCCCGCGGCGCTGGCCATGGCCCGCTACCGCCGGACGGCGACGCCGCCGGCGGCGGCGACGCCGCGCGTGCAGGACCTGGGGGAGCTGCCGGGGGCCGCGCCGATCGCGGCGATGCCGGCAGCCGCACCACGCGTCGAAGCCGCCCCGGCGGCCACGTCGCCGGTCCGGACCCCGGCGGCGCCTTCAGCGACCGCGGCGGAGCGTCCGGCAGAGTCGCCGGCGGGTGCCGCCGCCGACCGGCGGCCGGCGCGCCCGGCGCTGCTGCCGGTCGACCGCAGCCTGGTCGCCGCGCCGCTGCGGCCGGCGGAGGCCGACACCGTGCGCCGGTTCGGCCCGCAGATCGAGAACGCGGCCGGCGCGGCGGGACTGGACCCGCGGCTGGTGCTGGCGGTGGTCATGGAGGAGTCCGGCGGGGACCCG
>JAYRFB010000151.1:0-3142 GCA_041908585.1 Candidatus Krumholzibacteriia bacterium | reverse complement strand
TCCTCGAGCAGCAGCACCGCGTCCTGCTTCGCAAGGTCGTGCTGTCGTCCTGCGGACGCCCACAGCGCGTCGAGATCGTGGCCGCCGGACATGCCCATCCCGGCGGCGGCCGGGGCGGGAGCCGCGACGACGGCGGTCGCGGCGAGGGTCGCAGCGAGCGTGACCGCCAGCGACAGGAGCAGCGCCAGGCAGGCCGGGCGGAGCATGCGCAGGTTTCTCATCACTTGCCCTCCCGGACGAACGTGAACGCCTGCTTCGACCAGTCGCGCGAGGCGTGGACGGCCTTGCGGAACCCGGCGTAGCCGTCGGGCGGGACCTGACGGCGGTCGACGGTGGCCCTGGCGGTGACCGTCAGCGCGCGGACCTTCTGTGCGACGGTGCCGGCGAAGGAGGCATAGGTCTCGGTGACCGACTCCGGTTTCGGCGGCTCCTGCAGCTTCCAGCCGCGCGGCAGCGTGAGCACCTCCTGGGCGTCGACCAGCTGGGTGTTCCAGAGCATCACGTCGGTCTCGCGGTCCTTCTTCCATTCCTGGCTGCCGGCGCCGAACAGCGACCCGGGGGCGTGCAGCCAGCCCAGAAGCGGGCTGGTGAACGACCAGCGGTCGTCGACCGGCGCGGTGAAGCGCGGGATGCGGTAGGTGGCCTGCAGCCACATGTCGCCGCTGAAGTCGTCGACGGCGCGGTGCGTGACGACCACGTCCTGCACGCGAGCGCCGGCCGTCGCGAGCATCTGGGCGATCGAGTTCACGAGCTCGGCCCGCCGCACGCCGTTGGGGATGCGGCGCAGGCGGCCGTCCGTGGCGCCGCCGCCCGACAGGCGCAGCGTGCCGGTGAGGGTGCCGTCCTCGCCCAGCACGGCGTCGTGGCGGGCCACCAGCGGCGACTCGGCCGCCGGCGAATAGGCGATGCGGCTGAGCGTCTCCCCCTGCGGCGACCCGATCAGGTAGTGCTGCTCGGTCTCGCGCTTGGACCAGATGTCGTTGTTGAACGGGACCCAGGTGGGGTCGTACATGACGAACGAGCCGTCGGCCAGGCGCAGCGCCGTCACGCAGTGGTTGAACTGGTCGGCGGGCACCTGGTCGATGCGGCTGCCGGCCATGGTCATCGCCGCGTAGCTGTCCAGCCCAGCCGCGCGCATCATCGTGATGAGCATGCCGGCGATGTCCTTGCACACGCCCGAGCGCTGCTCGAAGATCATGTTGCCGGGATGGAGCGTGAAGCCCTCGCCCTGGCCCATGGTCTGGCCGCTGTAGCGGATGTTCTGCGCCACCCAGTGCACCAGGGCCTTCGCCTTGCGCAGGTCGTCGGCGCCGGCGGCGCCGGCGGCGGCAAGCACCTCGTCGGTCTTGGCGCGGATCTCGGGCGTCACCTCGAACTGGCCGCGGTTCACGTCGAAGAACCAGCGGCTCTTGGCCTCCCAGCTCTCGGCCGTGGCCATGACCACCTTGGCCACCAGGTCGCTGGCGTCGGGCAGCGACGGCGCGTGCGCCCGCGCCGGCACGTCCCTGCACCACCAGGCGTAGGTGGTGGTCTCCGCGTCGTAGGTCACCGAAGAGTAGACGGCGCCGTTGTAGTTCTCCGCGTGCAGGCGCTTGTCCCGCGGCAGCACCAGCTCGTAGCGCTTCTCGACGATCGGCTGGTCGCCGGCGAACAGCACGATGTCGAAGTACTCGCCGGGCATGGGCGGGATGTACTTCTCGTCGCCGGGGGCGTCGGCCATCCAGGCCGCGCCCGCACCCGCGTCCGCGCCCGCACCCATGGCGCCGCCTTCGCCGCCCAGCAGCGCGTAGGTGAAGCCCTTGCTGAAGGTGACGACTTCTATGCCGTCGCCCACCCGCAGGCGGGGCAGCTGCAGCGTCTTGATGCGGTCGCGCCAATAGATGGCCGACTGCGGGGCGGGCAGGTCGCGCACGGCGGCCACGTCCACCGGGATGCGCGCGCCGTCGCGCAGCACGTTGACCTCGCGCACCTCGAGGGCCTGGCTCTGCGGGTCGTAGTGCCAGTACAGCACCGAGTTGTCGCGGCAGCCCTCGCTGGTCAGGACCTTGGTCAGGCGGTAGCCGTCCACGTAGGTGACGCCGCTGGGCTTGACGCGGTTGACGGCGTGCTCGAAGACGACGACGAGATCGGCCTCGTCGTGATCCTTCGCGGTGCCGGCGTCGGCCAGGCGCGTGAACGGCGTGGGGGCGGGCTTCTCGCCGGGGGGCGTCGACGCCGGTTGGGCCAGGGCGGCGGCGGCCAGCGCCAGTAGGGCCACGGTCGCCAGGGGGGCGCGCGGCGGGCCGGAGAAGTGGAAGCGCACGTTGACCTCGCGGGAGGAGAGGGCCAAAGGCGAGCCGGTCGTCCGACCGGCGAGGGGGTCACGGCACTCTAACATCTCGACGCGGCACGCAAAAGGGGGCATGCTGGGGCTAGACCGGAGGGATGGGACCGATGCAGGAGTGGACCGACGAGGACCTGGCCCGATTGCCCGTGCGCGACGGCGTGCGCCAGCGCGGGCAGGCGCCGACGCGCCTGGAAACGTTCTGCGACGCCTCGTTCGCGTTCGCGGTGACGATTCTCGTTATCAGCGGCGGCGTGCCAGCCAGCTATGCCGAGCTCATCAAGGCGCTCAAGGACGCGCCGGCGTTCGCGGCCAGCTTCGCGGCCATCGCCGCGTTCTGGTCGGCGCACCGGCAGTGGGGGCAGCGCTACGGGTTGGAGGACCGCCCGGCGGTGCTGCTGAGCCTGGCCATGGTCTTCGTGATGCTGGTCTACGTGTACCCGCTGAAGATGGTGTTCCAGGCGTTGGCAGCCTGGGCCAGCGGCGGTGCACTGCCGGCCACGTTCACCATCCGGACGCTGACCGAGTTGCGCGGCCTGTTCGTGATCTATGGCCTGGGCTTCGCGGCGCAGGCGACGATGATGGCGCTGCTCTACGCGCACACGCTGCGCGTGCCCAGCCTGCGGCTCGACGCGGCCGAGCGCCTGCGCACGCGCCACAAGGTCGAGAGCTGGGTGGTGATGCTGGCGACGGGTATCACCTCGGCGCTTTGGGCGGGCTTCATGCCGGACCCGCTCGGCGCGTTCGCCGGCTTCGTCTACTCGGCGCTGGCGGTGGTCATGCCCGTCCTGGCCACGCGGCAGGAGCGGCGGGTGCGGG
>JAYRFB010000150.1:0-23035 GCA_041908585.1 Candidatus Krumholzibacteriia bacterium | reverse complement strand
GACCGCTAGGAGACGCATGCCCGCCCACCGCACCATCAGCGAGAACTTCGCCGACGGCATCGGCCAGGCCCTGCGCCACCACTGGGACGTCCCCTGCTTCAGCGACCTCGATGGCGGCACGTTGACCAGTGCCGACGTGGCGCGCCGCGTGGTCCGCCTGCACCGCTTCTTCGACGCCCTGGACCTGGAGGCCGGCGACCGCGTCGGGCTGGTCGGGCGCAACTGCGCCCAGTGGGCGATCGTCTACCTGGCCACCGTGACGCGCGGCCTGGTGATCGTGCCCATCCTGCCGGATTTCACCGCCGCCGAGATGGAGCACATCGTCCGGCACAGCGAGTGCCGGGCTCTGTTCCTGGCCGATGCCGCCGCCGACGCCGTCGAGTGCACCAAGATGCCGACCGTGGAAGCGGCCGCCCGCCTGCGCGACTTCGCCCCCCTGCACGAGGGCGGCCGCCGCGCCGCCGCTGCCCTGGCGGGCCTGCGCGAACCGTTCGGCCCGGACGCCGTCCCGCGCACGCCGGCCGAACTGCGCCTGCCCCTGGTGCCCGGCGACAGCCTGGCGACCATCGTCTACACCTCGGGCACCACCGGCTTCTCGAAGGGCGTGATGCTCACCCACAAGTCGCTGATGGTGAACGTGCGCTTCTTCCTGGACAGCGTCACGCTGCACCCCGGCGACAACATCGTCTCGTTCCTGCCGCTGGCCCACGCCTTCGGCTGCGCCTTCGACTTCCTGGCGCCGTTCTTCGCCGGCTGCCACGTCACCTTCGTCGAGAAGATCCCCACGCCCAAGGTGCTGCTGGCGGCGTTTGCCGAACTGAAGCCGGTCGTGGTGATGTCGGTGCCGCTGATCATCGAGAAGATCTACCGCAACCGCGTCAAGCCGCAGCTCGAGTCGCCCAACGTCCAGCTCATGCTGAAGCTGCCCGGCCTGCGCGCCTTCGTGCAGAAGAAGATCCAGGGCGCCCTCTACGAGGCCTTCGGCGGTCGCTACCGCGAGCTGGTCGTGGGCGGCGCCGCGCTCAACCGCGATGTCGAGCAGTTCTTCCGCAGGATCGGCTTCAACCTGACCTGCGGCTACGGCATGACCGAATGCGGACCGCTCATCAGCTACTCGGTCGCGAAGGACAACCCGCCGGTCGGCAGCGTCGGCCGCGTGATCCCGTTCCTGGAGTGCCGCATCGACGGGGCAGCGAAGCCGGGCGACATCGGCGAGGTCCTGGTCAGGGGCGAGAACCGCATGCTGGGCTACTACCGGGACGAGGACGCCACCACGGCGGCCATCGATCGGGACGGCTGGCTCCACACCGGCGACCTGGGCCGCTTCGACGCCGACGGCTTCCTCTACTTGACGGGGCGCTCGAAGAACATGATCCTCACGGCGTCGGGGCAGAACATCTACCCCGAGGAGATCGAGAGCCAGCTGAACAACATGCCCTGCGTCGAGGAATCGCTGGTCATCGAGCGCGACGGCAAGCTGCTGGCCCTGGTTTACCCCGACCTGGAATCCGTCGACCGCGCCTGCCTCAAGGGCGGCCAGGTCGAGGTGCGCATGGAGGCCAACCGGCAGGAACTGAACCAGAAGCTGCCCGGTTACGCCCAGATCGCCCGGCTGAAGATCCTGTACGAGGAGTTCGAGAAGACCCCCACGAAGAAGATCAAGCGGCGCGTGTACGACGCATTCGCCGGTTGAGGGATGATGCCGGGCGCCGGCCCGGCTGCCAAGGAGCGACGATGAAGGTCAAGCGAATCCCCCAGGGCGACGTGACGGTGCTCGAGGTATCGGGCAAGATCATGGGCGGCCCCGACTTCGACATGTTCAAGGGCGAGGTCAAGGAGCTGCTGGACGGCGGCTGCAAGAAGGTCGTGCTGGACCTGGGCGAGGTGCCCTGGATCAACTCGACGGGCCTCGGAATCCTGATCACGGCGCACCACTCCATCAAGGCCGCCGGCGGCGTCATGAAGGTGTGCAACGTGAAGGAGCGCGTGCTCAGCATCTTCTACGTCTCGCAGCTCGAGCGCGTCTTCGAGGTGCACCCGGACCGCGAGACGGCGGTCGCCAGCTTCCAGTGAGCCCCGGCGGCGCCGCCGCCGGACCTTCACCGCCTTCGGCCCCGGGCGGGCCCGCGCGCAGGCGTGGGCCCGCCTTTCCTCGTGTCCGGTTCCTTCGCGATCCGTACCTCCGCGACCTGGGCCCCAACGTCGTCACGCTGGGCGCGGTCAGCCTGCTGACCGACATCGCCAGCGAGATGATCTACCCCCTGCTGCCGCTGTACCTGACCACGGTGCTGGCCGCCGGCCCGGCCGCCCTCGGCGCCGTCGAGGGCCTGGCCGAATCCACCGCCGCCCTGGTCAAGCTCGCGGCCGGCCTGCGCAGCGACCGCGTGCGCCGGCGCAAGCCGCTCATCGTCGTCGGCTACGCGCTGGCCGCGGTGGCGCGGCCGCTGGTCGCGGTGGCTTCGTCGGCCGGCTTCGTGGCCGCCGTGCGCTTCACCGATCGCGTCGGCAAGGGCCTCCGCGGGGCGCCGCGCGACGCGCTGATCACCGACTCGGTGGCGCCGACCTTGCGGGGCCGCGCCTTCGGGCTGCAGCGATCGCTGGATCATGCGGGGGCGCTGATCGGGCCGCTGGTGGCCACGGCGCTGCTGGCGGGGGCGGGCCTGTCGTTGCGGACGGTGTTCGCGCTGGCGGCGATCCCCGGGGTGCTGGGGGTGGTGCTGGTCGTGTGGAAGGTGCGGGAGGCGGCGACTGCCCCTGGAGTGCAGCGGGACTTCTCGCGCCGCGGAGGCGGCGCCATCCCCGACGGCCCGCTGCGCCGCTACCTGCTCGTGCTGCTGCTGTTCACCCTCGGCAACTCCAGCGACGCGTTCCTGCTGCTGCGCGCCTCCGACCTGGGCCTGCCGGCGGCGCACCTGCCGCTCCTGTGGGCGTTCTTCCATCTCGTCAAGACGCTCGGCGCGCTGCCGGCGGGCGCGCTGTCGGATCGCCTGGACCGCCGGCGCCTGATCATCGCCGGCTGGGCCGTGTACGCGCTGGTCTACCTGGGCTTCGCGCGCGCCGACGCGGCCTGGCACGCCTGGGCCCTGTTCGCCGCCTACGGCCTCTACTACGCACTGACCGAGGGCGCCGAGAAGGCGCTGCTGGCCGACCTCGCCCCGGTCGAGGCGCGCGGCACCGCCTTCGGCTGGCACGCGTTCAGCCTCGGCGTCGGCGCGCTGCCGGCCAGCCTGCTGTTCGGCGCGATCTGGCAGGGCGCAGGCCCGGTGGCAGCGTTCGGGCTGGGCGCCGCGCTGGCCGGGGCCTCGTCGCTGCTGCTGTGGCGGATCGTGCCGGCGCCGCGCCTGGCCGCTGGCGGCTAGGCGCGTTCGTTCCTATCCGTGGGGACCATGAACAACACACGTTGCCTTTCCGGCTCGCCGCTGAGGCGGGCACCCCTGATCGCACTGGTCATCCTCGCCCTGCCGGCCCTGGCGGCCTGCGGTGGGGGCGGCCAGGACAAGGCGGCTTCCCAGCCGGCGCCGGCCCACCAGGGCGGCGCGTCTGCCGAGCCGTCCGCCACGCCGGCCAAGGCCGCCCCCGCGATGCTGCCCGGCTCCGGCCAGGCCGTGCTCGCCGGCGTGGCCTACACGCCGCCCGGCGACTGGCAGGACCTGGGCCCGAGCAACATGCGCGTGGCCCAGTACCGCCTGCCGCCGGTGCAGGGCGACAGCGCGCCTGCCGAGGTGAACGTCTTCTACTTCGGCCCCGCCTCGGGCGGCGGCGTCGACGCCAACCTGCAGCGTTGGATCGGCCAGATGGTGCTGCCCTCGGGCGCGGACCCCGCGTCGGCCGCGCAGCGCTCGACGTTCACCGCCGACGGCATGCCCGGCCACGTCGTCACCCTCGACGGCACCTACAAGTCCGGCGGCGGCCCGATGATGGGCGGCGAGACGAAGATGCTCGAGGGCTACCGCCTGGTCGGCGTCGTGCTCGAGGGCCCCGAGGGCAGCCTGTTCTTCAAGCTGACCGGCCCGGTGGCCACGGCCAAGGCGATGGAGGCGCAGCTGCTGCCGATGATGCAGGGGGCGAAGAAGGCGGGCTGATCGCGGGGATGGTTGACCGGTCAACGGTTGTGCACGTCGAATCGGCCGTACTCGAAATCGGCCGCGCTTGAAATCGGCCGCGCTTGAAATTGGCCGCACTTGAAATTGGCCGCACTTGAAATTGGCCGCGTCTGCCGGATGGCGGGCGCGGCCATCTTCTTGTGAACCGGCGCCGGGTTGACGGCGTTCCGGGCATTCAATGAGCGTGCCGCGACGGGCACGCCATGCGAGATTAAGTTATTTATTTTTATGGCTGTTAGCTGATTTGCGTCTTATCTTCGCCTTGCGCTTCCAGCCGCGCCACTCCCCTTTTTCGAAAGGCCCCCGCCATGCCCGCCACCGCGACCCTGCCCCCCTTCGCACCCGACCGCCCCGCCGCCGAAGTCGACGCCGCCCTGCGCCAGGCCGTGGCCGTCTGCGACCGCGCCCGCGAGTGCGCCGTGCTCTGGTTCGCCGAGGTGCAAAGGCGCGCGCTGTACCGAGCTCTGGGCCACGCCTCGCTGCAGCTCTACGCCACGCAGGCGCTCGGCTTCACGGACAACCGTTACTGGCAGTTCGAGCGGCTGGCCGATGACCTCGACCGCCTGCCCGCGCTGCAGTCGGCGGTGGCTGCGGGCGATGTGGGTTGGACCAAGGCCCAGCAGGTGGCGCGCGTGGCGACGCCCGCGACGCAGGCCGCGTGGATCGATCGCGCGAAGGCGGTCGGGCGGCGCGAACTGGAGCGCGAGGTGAGGGCGGCCGGGGCGACGCCGAAGGCGGCGCGCGCGGTCCGTCGGGCACAGCTTGAATTGTCCGCGCTGCAGGCCGGCGATGGCGCGCTTGCGCCGGCGCAAGCGATCGCTGTTGCGCCGCAGCCCGGCTCGCTCACGTTGCGCGGGGATGCCCTGCAACTGGCCCGCTTCGAGGCGCTGGTCGAGAAGGCGCGCAAGCTGCGCGCGGTGCCGGCGGGAGTGGATCGACTCGAGGTCGTGCTGGCCGGGCTCGAGGCGCTGGTGGAGGCGGTGGCAAGCGAAGCGAAGGCGGCTCGCGGTGATGCCCCCACGCCCATCGCCGACCTGGCGCCCGCCAAGTCCTCCCGCGCGGTGGGCCCGCGCTACCAGGTGATCGTCCACCAGTGCCCCGACTGCAACGCCGCCACCGTGGCGACGGGCGCCGGCGAGCGGCGACTTGCGCCGGCGCAAGCTGCGGCGGTCGCCTGCGACGCGAGGGTCCGCGCGGCGGATGGGCCGAACCGCGCCACCATCCCGCCCTCGGTGCGCGCCCGCGTGCTGGCGCGCGACCGTCACCGCTGCGCCACGCCCGGCTGCGGTGCAACGCGATTCCTCGAGGTGCACCACGTGGTGCCGCGCAGCCGCGGCGGCGCGAACGACGCGGCCAACCTGGTCACGCTGTGCAGCCGGTGCCACGTGTTCGTGCACGAGCGGGAGGGTCGCGGCGCAGGTGCGCCCGGGCGCGTGGTGGCGGGGGCTGCGCCAGCGGGACCTGCATCGTCGGGACTTGCGCCGGCGCAAGTCGGCGGGCCGGTCGGCGCCCAAGTCGACGTACAAGTCGCGAAGTACAAGTCGACGTACAAGTCGACGTACAACTCGACGCATGAGTCGGCGGGCTGATCGATGCCAACGGAGTTTCGTCGTTCGGCGCGGGTGAAGACATTTCGGGCGACGCGCGGACGTGCACCTGCGCGCGACGACAAGGCTGACCGGCCGGACTTGCGCCGGTGCAACGAGCAGCGGCCGCGCCCCCCGCAGGAAGCGCGGCCGCCCACCAGGACCGCCCGCGTGGAAGCGGTCCGCGCGAGGGAACCTACTTCGCCGCCGCCACCTGCTTCGGCGCGCCGGCGGCCGGCAGGCCCAGCTTCGCCAGCGCGAGGCGGCCCTGCTGGGCGTAGTCGATGGCCTCGCCCAGGATGCGGGCGGCTTCCTGCGGGGCATGGAAGCCCATCGAGTTCTCGGCGTTGACGAAGTCGACGCGCCACTGGGCCTTCTTCTGGAAATCGCGCGCGGCGGCCAGCTGCTCGTCGGTGGCGCCGGCGGCCATGGCGGCCTCCGTGTCGGTGATCAGGCCCACGACGGCGTCCAGGGCGCGGCCCATCAGGGCCGCGGTGCGGTCCTGGATGATGTGCACGCGCTGGGTGAGCTCCTCGGCCGAGTCGCGGTGGCAGACCTGGCAGGCCTTGGCCTCGTTCAGCAGCGGGCTGCGGACGTGGTGGTCGCTGACCTTCATGGCGCCCTCGCGGATGTAGGGCATGTGGCAGTCGGCGCAGGCCACGCCGGCGCGCGCGTGCACGCCCTGGCTCCACATCTCGAACTCGGGGTGCTGGGCCTTGTAGACCGCGGCGCCGCTCTGCTTGTGCTTGAAATCCAGGAACTTCGAGCCGTCGGGGAACTGGTGGTTGTCGTAGACCGCCTCGATCTGCTCCATCTTCAGGCCCTGCTGCCAGGGGAAGAACAGCGTCTCCTTCGAGGCGCAGTAGTACTCGACGTGGCACTGGGCGCAGACCAGCGAGCGCAGCTCCTGGCGGCTGGCCAGCGTGTTGGGGTCGTAGGGCTGCGCGCGGTCGCCCTGGCGCCACTTCTCGACCGACTCCAGGTGCGGCACCGGGTCGCTGCTGGCGGCCAGCGCGGCCAGGCCGTTCAGCAGGCCCGGGCGCGTGACGCGCAGCTGGTTGGACTGCGGATCGTGGCAGTCGAGGCAGGTGACCGGGTGCTCGACCTTCTTCGTGGCCTCCTCGTAGGGCATCGCGCAGACGACCGGGAAGCCCGCCATCAGCTGGGCCTTGCCGTTCTCGCTCAGCAGGGGGTCGTCCAGCGTGCCGGGCGCGCCGGCGGCCAGGCCCGCCTCGCGGTAGGCGACGGTGATCGAGGCGTGGCAGTGCAGGCAGGAGCCGGCCTGGGGCTTCTTGAGCACGCGGTCGGTCTCGCGCTGGTCGTGCAACATGTAGGCGTGGCCGCGGTCCTCGCGGAAGTCGATGGCGAAGGCGTAGCCGTTCCACATCGTCTTGAGGCGCGGGTCGCGCTCGATGTTGCTGAACGTCTTGTGCACGTCGTCGGCGCCGATGGCGGCGGGGTCGGCCTCGCTGCCGCCGTAGCGCGTGCGCTCCATGTCGACGGTGCGCTTGTAGCTGTCGTACTGGCGGGGGAAGTTCTTGCCCCACTCGGCCGGGTCGGTGGTGCGCTCGGTGACGTTGGCCAGCTTGAAGACCGTGGTGTGGGCCTCGGCCTTGCGGTCGGACATGTTGTCGCGCAGCGCGAACAGGCCGAACATCACCAGCGCCGTCACGATCGCGACCAGGACGTAACGCATCTTCATCGGGGTCTCTCCTTGTGACTAGCGCTCGGGGCCGTGCCCGGACGCGACGTGGCAGCGGATGCAGTCGAAGCGGGTGTCGTCGCTGGCGTGGCTGGCGACGACGTCCTCGACCAGCTCGTGGTGGCACTCCAGGCAGTTGCGGTTGAGCACCGCCCGGTTGCGCTCACGGATGCGGATCGGCTCGGGGAAGTCCTGCAGCGTGAAGCCCTTCGAGTGCCAGAAGCCGTTGTCGGCCTTGCTTACCAGCTTGGGCAGCAGGCCGTGCGGCGAGTGGCAGTCGTTGCAGGTCGCCACCGCGTGGTGGCTCGACTTGAGCCAGCCGTCGTACTGGTCGTTCATGATGTGGCAGTTCTTGCACGACTGCGGGTCGTTCGAGAAGTAGGAGAGTCCCTTGCCGTAGATGAACGTCGAGCCGCCCAACCCCACCACCGCACCCAACAGGATGGCCAGTAGCAGTCCCATGTTCCTCCCTTCCCGGCTCGTGCCGTCGCGTGTGGGTCGGGAACATAATCGGATAATTAGATCCAGATATCCAGTTAATTATTTCACATCATGGTCCGGAAGGGCGGGCGGGGGCGACGGTCAGGCCGGGATCAGGTTGGGAAGCCCCGCCAGCGAGCGGCTGCTCAACACCATCGGCAGGCGGGGCGCATCCCGCCACGGTTCACCGGGCGGCACGGAGGTCTCGACCAGGGCCACAGGGGCCCCGGCGCCGGCAGCCAGGTCCGCCACGCGGGAACGGGCCTCCGGGGCGGCCCCGTGCAGGTCGGCCACGACCCAGGCACCCACGCCGGCCACCAGCTCGCCCAGGGGCACGACGGCATGCCCGAGATGGCGCAGGACGCCTTCGTACCATGAGCGGCGCAGCTCGTCGGTGGCGTAGACGGAGAAGACCGCCGCCGGCGCACCGCTGCGCGGCGCTTCCGCGCAGACCGGCCGGCCGCGAACTGCTGCCAGCAGGCGCGTGGCTTCCTCGCGGCTGCGGGCCAGGTCGGCGAACAGCTCGCCCAGGCGGTCGGGGGTGACCGCGCAGAGCTTCAGCAGCTGGAAGAGGTCCGCGCGCGCGCCCGCCGGGTAGAGGGCGGTGCCGTCGATCGTCGTCAGCAGGTCGGCCAGCGCCACCACGTTCACCAGGGGGTTCGTGGCGGCATACTTGCGGTGCGGCGCGTGGTGCAGCCTCACCGCCTCGCACAGCGGCACCGGCAGGTTCCACGTCTCCAGCAGCCGCTGCCCCACCTGCGGGTGGTTCAAGCCCAGGAACTGGCGCTCGGCGGACAGCGGATCGGGCGGGTTGGTCGCCAGCAGCCGCGCCGTCTCGGCCGGCGCGGCGCGCGCGACGACCAGCAGGCCGATGTCGTGCATCAGCCCCGCCACGAACGCGGCGTCGGGGTCGACCACGCCCTGGAAGCGGGCCACGGCGCGGGCGGCTGCGGCGCAATCGATGGAGTGGTCCCAGGCCATCTCGGTGAAGCCGGGGATGCCGCAGTCGCCCAACGCTTCGTCCAGCGAGATCCCCAGCACCAGGTCCGACAGGCGCGCATCGCCGATCAGCATGACCGCCTCGGTCAGCGACGAGATGCGGCGCGACTTCCCGTAGACCGCCGAGTTGGCGACCTTCAGCACGCGCGCGGTGAGGGCCTGGTCGTTGCGGATGGCGCGGTCGAGGTCGCCGGCCGAGGTGCGGTCATTGCCGATGAGCGACAGGAGGTGCCGCGCCACCTGGTTCAGCGGCGGCACCTCGTCGATCATGCGCAGCACCTGCGCGCGGCGTTCACCCAGCGTCATCGGTCCTCCCCCCTTCAGGGGAGGATCGGCCGGCGGGCGCCCGGGTTGAGCGCGACGGTCAGGCCCGCCCGTGGCTCCAGCGCGAGATGGGCCGGGCCAGGGCGAACAGGAGCACGCCGGCGGCGGCCGACAGCACGACGAAGACCAGGAAGAACTCGTGCAGCCCGGTGATGCGCCAGCCCAGCAGCACGGGCGTGGGCTTGCCGGCCTCGGGGTAGAATCCGCTCAGCACGCCCGCCAGCTTGTTGGCAGCGGAGCTCGCCAGGTACCAGACGCCCATCATCAGCGAGGCGAACTTCGGCGGCGAGAGGCGGCTGACGGCCGACAGCCCGATCGGCGACAGGCACAACTCGCCGAAGGTGTGCAGCAGGTACAGGCCCACCAGCCACATCATGCTGACCTTCATGGCCGGGTCCACGCCCTTGACGCCGAAGGCGATGACCAGGTAGCCGAGGCCCAGGAAGACGAAGCCGAGCGACATCTTGACCGGCGTCGAGGGGTCCAGCTTCCGCGCGCCGAGCTTCTGCCAGCCCCAGGCGAAGACCGGCGCAAAGAGCACGATCGCCACGGCGTTGACCGACTGGAACCAGCTGGCCGGCACTGTCCAGCCGAGCAGGCCGCGCTCGGTCTGGCGGTCGGCGAACACGGTCAGCGAGGCGCCGGCCTGCTCGAAGGCCATCCAGAAGAAGATCACGAAGAACGAGAGGATGAAGATGACCGCCACGCGCTCCCAGTCCTCGCGGCCCAGCGGCACGTCGTGCCCCGCGTCGGCGTGGGCGGCGGTGCGCTGCCTCGGCGGCAGCCCCAGCGGCCGTCCCTGCGCGTCGACGACGTAGCGGTCCTTGAAGAGCTGGAAGATCACCGTCGCGGCGCCCATGCCGATCGCGGCCGCCAGGAAGCCCCAGCGGAAGTCGGACGGGTCGCCGGTGTCGCCCAGGCCGCCGGCCACCAGCGGCGCCAGGAAGGCGCCGATGTTGATGCCCATGTAGAAGATCGTGAAGGCCGAGTCCTTGCGGCGGTCGTCCGGCGCGTAGAGCGAGCCCACCATCGAGGCGATATTCGCCTTGAACAGGCCGGTCCCGCAGACGATGACTCCGAGGCCGCCCCAGAGCAGCGGGATGGCCAGCGCCGCGTTGTCGTAGGATGAAGCGCCCAGGAACATCAGGAACTGCCCCAGCGCCATGACCAGGCCACCCACGAGGATCGAGCGGCGGTTGCCCCACCAGCGGTCGGCGATGTAGCCGCCGGCCAGCGGCATCAGGTAGGCCAGGCCCGTGAAGTTCCCGTAGACGTTGGAAGCGCGCGCCACGTCGAAGCCCAGCGCGTTGGTCATGTAGAGCACCAGGATGGCGCGCATGCCGTAGTAGCTGAAGCGCTCCCACATCTCGGTGAAGAAGAGGACCCGCAGGCCCTTGGGGTGTCCGCCCGTCATGCCGGCTCCCGGTCGTTGCTGGTGTGCCTCAAATGCGAAGGGCGGGGCCCCGCGGCCCCGCCCCCGGCTTCCGGATCAGAACTCCGCCGACTTCGGCGCCCGCGGGAAGGGGATCACGTCGCGGATGTTGGCGATGCCCGTCACGTAGTTGACCGCCCGCTCGAACCCCAGGCCGAAGCCGGCGTGGGGCACGGTGCCGTACCGCCGCAGGTCGCGGTACCACCAGTAGCCTTCCTTGGGCAGCTTCAACTCGTCCAGGCGCGCGTCCAGGACGTCGAGGCGCTCCTCGCGCTGCGAGCCGCCGATGATCTCGCCGATGCCGGGCGCCAGAACGTCCATGGCGGCCACGGTGCGGCCGTCGTCGTTCAGGCGCATGTAGAAGGCCTTGATGTCCTTCGGGTAGTTCATCACGACGACCGGCCGCCTGCAGAGCTCCTCGCAGAGGTAGCGCTCGTGCTCGGACTGCAGGTCCATGCCCCACTGGACGGGGAACTCGAACTTGCGCGGCGCCTTGGCCAGGGCTTCGACGGCCTCGGTGTAGGTCATCCGCTCGAAGCTGCTCTGCACGAACGACTCGAGGCGGCTGACGGCCTGCTTGTCGACGTGCTCGGCGAAGAAGGCCATGTCGTCGGCGCGCTCGGACAGGACGGCCGAGAAGATGTAGCGCAGGAAGTCCTCGGCCAGGTCGGCGTCGTCCTTCAGGTCGGCGAACGCGATCTCCGGCTCGATCATCCAGAACTCCGACAGGTGCCGGCTGGTGTTGCTGTTCTCGGCGCGGAACGTGGGCCCGAAGGTGTAGACGCGGCTCAGGGCGCAGCAGTACGTCTCGACGTTGAGCTGGCCCGAGACGGTCAGGAAGGCCTCGCGACCGAAGAAGTCCTGGCTGTAGTCGATCTTCCCCTCGGGCGTGCGCGGCAGGTTCGCCAGGTCCAGCGTGGAGACGCGGAACATCTCGCCGGCGCCCTCGCAGTCGCTGGCGGTGATGATCGGCGTGTGGATCCAGAAGAAGCCGCGCTCGTGGTAGAAGCGGTGCACGGCCTGGGCCAGGCAGTTCCGCACGCGCGTGGCCGCCCCGATGACGTTGGTCCGCGAGCGCAGGTGAGCCACCTCGCGCAGGTACTCCATCGAATGGCGCTTGGGCTGCATCGGGTAGGTCTCGGGGTCATCGACCCAGCCCACGACCTCGACCGACGCGGCCTTCAGCTCTACCGCCTGGCCCTGTCCCTGCGAGGCCACCAGCTCGCCGGTGACGGCCACGGAGCAGCCGGCGCCCAGGCGCACGACCTCGTCGGCGTAGTTGGGCAGGTCGCCCGGGACCACCACCTGCAGGGGGGCGAAGCAGGTGCCGTCGTGCACGTTGAGGAAGCTGAGGCCGGCCTTGGAGTCGCGCCGGGTCCGCACCCAGCCCTTGACGGTGACGACCTGGCCGACCGGCACGGTGCCGGCCAGCAGCTTGGAGATCATGTGATGGGCCATGGCCGCTCCTGGTTCGGAAGGGGGACGCAAGCGGCGAAGATAGCGCAACGCCGCAGGGCCGACAAGCGGGCCAGCCGGGGGTCAAGCCCGCCGCCCGCCTGCCGATACCCCTGCCGTCAACGGCAGTACGGCACCCGCCGCCGCGCGCGGCCGGCAACCCGGGAGAACGGTCCAGATGGATGACCTGCGATTCAGCGAGGCTTTCGCCCAGTATCTCGTGGACAACAACGTCATCGCGGCCGAGGACGCCCTCCAGGCCCTGGACGAGCAGCGCCGGCGCACGCCGCCCATCGGCCGGCTGGCCCTCAAGAAGGGGCTGCTCAGCATGAAGCAGGTCTTCGCGATCCTGGCCGAGCAGCCGGAGACGGGCCTGCGCTTCGGCGAGCAGGCCATCTTCATGGGCTACCTCGAGCGCCCGGACATGGAGGCCCTGCTGGAGGAACAGCGTCGCGTGCGCCCCGGCCTGGGCGAGATCCTCGGCGAGATGGGCGTGGTCAAGAAGGGCGCCCTGCAGAAGTGCCGGCGCGAGTTCGTCCGCGGCTACGAGGCGGCGCTGGTCTAGGCCGGGCTACACGGCCGCCATCTCCGCCAGGTTCCAGCGCGCGTCCTCGTCCGCGGGGTCGCGCGCAAGCACTTCCTCGAGCAGCCTGGCCGCCTCCAGCCGCCCGCAGCCCTGCGGGTCGCGACGCCAGAGTGTCACCGCCAGGTCGTTCGCCGCGCGCTTCGAGTCCGGGTCCAGGCCCAGCACGGCGCGGAACCACAGCTCGGCTTCCTCCAGTTCGCCGGCCGCGAACGCGGACTCGCCGCGATCCAGCCAGGCGGCGGCCTCCCACCGCGGCAGCGGCAGCAGGCGGTAGTTGGTCGATGCCGGCAGGGGGCGGTACTGCAGGGGCGCCACCATCCCGCTGGCGATGATGCCCGCCAGGTTGAACTGGCCGGTGGCGCGGGCGTCGGCCTCCAGGCGCCACTTGCGGCGGAAGATCTCGAAGTTGCCGTTCAGCTGCCGCCCGTAGTCGACGCCGCCGGCGTCGAAGCTGGCGCTGCCCACGTGGTGGATGAAGCAGTCCTTCGCCAGCACCGTGCGGTAGCCGGCCAGGAACGCGCGCAGGCAGTAGTCGGTGTCCTCGTAGTTGCCCTGGCCGAAGATCTCGTCCAGGCCGCCCAGCCGTTCGAGCACCTCGCGCCGGATCAGGAGGCAGAAGCCGACGATCCACAGCGCATGCGCAACCTGGCCGGCCTGGGCGGCGGCGTGGCGCGTCGCGAAGCGGTCCAGGCCCGCCAGCGTGCGCTGGTCGTAGCCGACCTTGGGCAGCCTCTGCACGCCGGTCACGTTGTTGGTGAACGGGCCCACCAGGCCCACGCGCGGGTCGTCCAGCGCCGGCTTCAGCAGCCGATCCAGCCAGCGCGGGGTCACGACGGTGTCGCTGTTGAGCAGGACCATGAAGTCGCCGCGCGCGGCGGCCAGGCCGCGGTTGTTGCCCGCGGCGAAGCCCAGGTTCGCCTCGTTCAGGATGACCTGGACGCGCGGCTGGCTGCGCGCCAGCTGGCCCAGCCACTCGACCGTCCCGTCGGTGGACCCGTTGTCGACGAAGATCAACTCATGGCGCGCGTCGGTGTGCTCCAGCAGCGAGGCGACGCAGCGTCGCGTGTGCTCCAGCGCGTTCCAGGTCAGCACGATGACCGATACGCGCGGGTCCTTCGCCCGATCGCGGTCGTGGAAGAGCAGTCGGGGCGCGGCGTAGGTGCGGATCTGGTTGTCTGCCGTGGGCGCGAAGCGACCGTCCTCCGCCTGCATGTAGTCGGGCTTCGCGCGGCCGAACCAGAGTCGATTGAACAGCTTCACGTTCCGCTCGACCTGGCTGAAGCGCTCGGGTCCGCTCTGCGATTCGTAATGGTAGACCACCGACTCGCCGCGATAGACCACGTCCCAACCCGATTCGCGCGCCTTCAGGCAGAGGTCCACATCCTCGTTGCCGTTCCAGTAGCGCTCGTCGAAGCCCGCGATGGCCGAGAACACCTCCGGCCGGATCAGCAGGCACGCACCGGTGACCACCTGCATGTACTGCGAGTTGCGCGCTCCCTGGTGGTCGGCCGGCATCTGGTAGGACAGGTGCAACCCGCCGATGTGGGTCCAGCCCTCCTTGGTCACCTGCACCAGCGCCACGCCACCGTGCTGGATGGTACCGTCGGCGAACAGGAGGCGCGCCCCGACCACGCCCACGGCCGGGTCCTGGTCCAGCGTCGACACCAGGGGCTCGAGCCAGCCGGGCGTGACCTCCATGTCGTTGTTCAGGAACAGCAGGTAGCGCCCGCGGGCGTTGGCGGCGCCGACGTTGCAGCCGCGCGCGAAGCCCAGGTTGTCCGGGTTGATGACGCAGCGCAGCCGGCCCGCCTGCTCCTGGGCGGCCAGCCACTCGCGCGTGCCGTCGGTCGAGCCGTTGTCGACCACCACGATCTCGAACGTGCAGTCGGCACCCTCCCGGTGGATCGAGTCCACGCAGGGCTCGGTCAGCTGCAGCTTGTTGTAGACCGGCATGATGATCGACACGTCGGGCCGATCCCCGGCCGCGCGCGAGCTCGGGACACAACTGGACATTCGCGGGCCTCCCTGGCCGGAATCCGGGCAGCCGGCGCGCCCACCGGCGCGCAACGCCTGCATTGACAAGGGATTCGATCGACAGGAAGCAATATCCGTGCTTGTCGCGGGCCGGCTTGACAGGGCACCCGGCGGCAGTTAACATGCGGCCGCCCTTTAACTGACGTCCGTGAGCGTCAAAAGGAGACCTGCGATGACGACCCCTGCCGCGACGCCGTCCGTCCGCCCGGAACCCGGGCCCGCCTTCCCCGCTGCCGCCATGTTCGAGGCCCCCGGTCGACCGCGCCCGCTGGCCCGGCGCCTGGCCATCCACAACCGCGTCGTCCGGCGCCTGCGGGCCTTCTTCGAGGAAGAGGGTTTCCACGAGATCCCGGTGACCGCCCTGGCCGACGACCCGGCGCACGTGCAGCTGGACGGCATGCTGGCGCTGGGCTTCGCGGCCGTGTGGTGCGAGTCGGAGATCATGCCGCCTGGCGGCCGCCTCGAGCCGCGGCACCTGCGCGGCTTCAAGCTGATGGAGGCCGCGCGCGCCGGCCTGGACCTGGACGGCCTGGCCGCGCTGCAGCGCGACCTGCTGCGCTACGTCGCGAGCGACCTGGGCGCCGACCTGCTGGGCGGCCGCGACGTGACGCGCCTGGACCGGATGCTGCGCTGCGAGCACCCCTGCCTGGAGTTCGACGAGGCGCTGGCCGTTCTGAAGGGCAAGGGCTGGGACCTGGACCCCGCGCAGCCGCTGCACATGGCCGCCAAGGCCACGCTGCTGCGCCACTGCGGCAACCTGCCGGTGCAGTTGCTTCGGCAGCCGCGCGCGCACTGCCTGCAGGGCACCGCGGCGGCGCCGGCGCCGGTGCGCCGCGAGGGCGTCGAGTACATCCTGCCCTGGGCCGGCGTGGCGATGGAGGGCGAGGTGCAGGGCGGGCGCGGCGCCTTCAGCCTGGACCTGGGCCGCCTGCTGCAGTACCTGATGGGCCTGGAGAAGGTCACCGACACCCTCATCGACCCGATGGACCGCATCGCGCAGGTGATGCACGCGGTCCCGCAGGGCACGGCGCTGCGCGCGCTCGCGGAGCTCGCCTGATGCGCGGGCACATCGCGCTGGAGAGCGGCCTGGTCTTCACCGGGCGGCTGCTGGGGGCCCCGCTGCCGGCCGGCGGCGAGGTCGTCTTCCACACCGGTATGACCGGCTACCAGGAGATCCTCACCGACCCCAGCTACGCCGGGCAGGTCGTGGTCTTCACGGCCGCCCACCTGGGCAACTACGGCATCCACGCCGGCGACAGCGAATCGGCCCGCGTCCACCCCCGCGCCGTCGTGGTGCGCGACTTCTGCCGGCGCAACTACCACCGCGGCAGCGAGCACAACCTGGACCACCTGCTGAGGCGGGCCGGCGTGCCGGCGGTCTCGGACATCGACACGCGCGCCCTGACGATCGCGCTGCGCGACGGCGGCACCTGCCGCGGCTTCGTCGGCGCCGGCGACCCGCGTGAGCTGGTCGAGCGCGCCCGCGCCCTGCCGGCCATCGACCAGGTCGACTGGGTGGCGCGCGTCACGCGCGGCGACGCCGGACCGTGGGATCGCCAGCCCCAGGTGGCCGATCCCTGCGAGGTCGCGGTGCTGGACTTCGGCGTCAAGAAGAGCATCCTGGATTGCCTGGTCGACGCCGGCTGCCGCGTGCGTGTCTTCCCGGCCGCCACGCCGGCGGCGCAGCTGTTGGCCGGTCCCACCGAGGGGGTCTTCCTCAGCAACGGGCCGGGCGATCCGGCCGCACTGCCGCACCTGGTGGAGACCGTGAGCCACCTGCTGGCGGCCGACGTGCCGCTGTTCGGGATCTGCCTGGGTCACCAGCTGCTGGCGCGCGCGCTGGGCGCCCGGACCGTCAAGCTGCCGTTCGGCCACCATGGCGCCAACCATCCCGTGCACAACCTGGTCACGGGCCGCGTCGAGATCACCAGCCAGAACCACAACTACGCGGTTCCCGACGGCAGCCTGGATCCCGCGCGCGCGCTGGTGACGCACGTGAGCCTGAACGACCGCTCCATCGAGGGGCTGCGCGCGGTCGGGCGCGACGCGTTCTCGGTGCAGTTCCACCCGGAGGCCGCGCCGGGTCCCAGCGACAGCCTTCACATCTTCGCCGCGTTCCGCGAGCGCATGCTGGCCCGGCGCCGCCTGGCCGCCGCCCTGAAGGAGCGCCATGCCCAGGCGAGCTGACCTGCGGACGATCCTGGTCGTCGGCTCGGGACCCATCGTCATCGGGCAGGCCAGCGAATTCGATTACTCCGGTACCCAGGCCGTGCGCGCCCTCAAGCGCGAGGGCTACCGCGTGGTGCTGGTCAACAGCAACCCGGCCACGATCATGACCGACGAGGACATGGCCGACGCCACCTACGTGGAGCCGCTGACCTGCGCGATGCTCGAGCAGGTGATCGCCGCCGAGCGCCCGGACGCCCTGCTGCCGACGGTGGGCGGCCAGACGGGCTTGAACCTGGCGGTGGAACTGGCCGACGGGGGCGTGCTGGAGAGGTACGGGGTCGAGCTGATCGGCGCCAGCCCGCGCACGGTGCGGCTGGCCGAGGACCGCGAGCTGTTCAAGCAGTGCATGGCCGGGATCGGGCTGCAGACTCCGCGCAGCCTGCTGCTGACCTCGGTCGAGCAGGCGCCGCGCGCGCTGGCCGAGCTGTCGTTTCCCCTCATCCTGCGCGCCAGCTTCACGCTGGGTGGCGCCGGCAGCGGCATCGCCCACGACGAGGCCGAGCTGGCCGAGATGCTGCGCGAGGGACTGGCCGCCTCGCCGGTGGGCAGCGTGCTGGTCGAGGAGTCGGTGCTCGGCTGGAAGGAATACGAGCTGGAGGTCATCCGCGACCATGCCGGCAACGGCATCGTCGTCTGCAGCATCGAGAACTTCGACGCCATGGGTGTGCATACCGGCGACAGCGTGACGGTGGCCCCCGCGCAGACGCTGACCGATCGCGAGTTCCAGCGCCTGCGCAACGATGCGCTGAAGGTGCTGGACGCCGTCGGCGTGGTGACCGGCGGCAGCAACGTGCAGTTCGCCGTGGACCCGGAGACCGGTCGCTCGCTGGTCATCGAGATGAACCCGCGGGTCAGCCGCAGCAGCGCGCTTGCCAGCAAGGCCACCGGCTACCCCATCGCCAAGGTGGCGGCCCTGCTGGCCGTGGGCTACACGCTGCCGGAACTGCCGAACGAGATCACCGGCACCAGCAGCGCCTGCTTCGAGCCGAGCCTCGACTACACCGTGGTCAAGGTGCCGCGCTGGGCCTTCGAGAAGTTCCCCGGCACGCCCGACAGCCTGGGCACCACCATGCAGTCGGTGGGCGAGGTCATGGCCATCGGCCGCTCGTTCCGCGAGGCGTTCCAGAAGGCGCTGCGCTCGCTGGAGCTGGGGCTGGACGGGTGGGAGAGCGCCGCCAGCGGCCGCACCCTGGAGCAGCTGGCGCGCGACCTGACGCGCCCGCGCCAGGGCCGCCTGGCCGACCTCCACGAGGCGATGCGCCGTGGGCTCGAGCCCGAGCAGCTGCACCGGCTGACCGGCATCGACCCCTGGTTCCTGGACAACCTCTCGCGCCTGATGGAGGTCGAGGGCCGGCTGCGAAGCTACTCGCTGGGCGAGCTGCCCGAGGACCTGTTGCGCGAGGCCAAGCGCGAGGGGTTCAGCGACCGGCGCATCGCCCGCCTGCTGCAGTGGGACGCCGACCAGGCCACCGGGCGCGATGCCGCGGCCACGACCAGCCTGCGCGCGGCGCTGGTGCTGGCGGCACGGCAGGCCCAGGGCCTGCGGCCGGTGTTCCGGCGGGTGGACACCTGCGCGGCGGAGTTCCCCTCCGACACGCCCTACCTCTACTCGACGTGGGAGGACGGCCCCTGCGAGAGCCGCCCCACCGACCGGCGCAAGGTGATCGTGCTCGGCAGCGGGCCCAACCGGATCGGCCAGGGCATCGAGTTCGACACCTGCTGCTGCCATGCGGTGCAGGCGCTGCGCGCCGAGGGCATCGAGGCCATCCTGGTCAACTGCAATCCCGAGACCGTCAGCACCGACTACGACCTGTCGGACCGCCTCTACTTCGAGCCCCTGCGGTTCGAGGAGGTGATGCACATCGTCGAGGCGGAGCGGCCCGAGGGCGTCATCGTCACCCTGGGCGGACAGACGCCGCTGAACCTGGCGCGCGACCTGCAGGCCGCCGGCGTGCGCCTGCTGGGCACCGGCACCGAGGCCATCGACCGCGCCGAGGACCGCGAGCGCTGCGGCCGGCTGCTGGCCGACCTGGACATCGAGACGCCGCGATCGGGCAGCGCCCGTGACCTGGAGGCGGCCTGCGCGGTGGCCGGCGGCATCGGCTACCCGGTGATGGTGCGCCCGAGCTACGTGCTGGGTGGCCGCGCCATGCGGGTGGTCTACGACGAGGCGCAGCTGCGCGAGTGGTTCGCCGCCGCCGCCGTCGTCAGCGGCGGGCATCCCGTGCTCATCGACCAGTTCCTGGAGGACGCCGTCGAGTTCGACGTCGACGCGGTGTGCGACGGACAGGATGTGCTCATCGGCGGCATCATGCAGCACATCGAGGAGTGCGGCATCCACAGCGGCGACAGCTTCGCCGTGCTGCCGCCGTACAAGACGAACCCGTCCGAGCTGGCACAGATGCAGCTGCACACGCGGCGGCTGGCCCGCGCCCTCGGGGTGGTCGGCCTGATGAACATCCAGTTCGCCAGCCTGGACGGCGTGATCCACGTCATCGAGATCAACCCGCGCGCCTCGCGCACGGTCCCGTTCCTGGAGAAGGCCACCGGGGTGCCGCTGGCACGCGCGGCCACGCGCTGCATGCTGGGGATCACCCTCAGGGAGCAGGGCCTGGACCTCGGCGCGGCGCCGGTTCCCGCCGGGCGCACCTTCGTCAAGGGCCCGGTGTTCCCGTTCCGGCGCTTCCCGCTGACCGACCACCTGCTGGGCCCGGAGATGAAGAGCACGGGCGAGGTGATGGGCATCGGTCACGGCTTCGGCGAGGCCTTCGCGCGCGCGCAGCTGGCCTGCGGACAGGGCCTGCCCGATGAGGGCGCCGTGTTCATCAGCGTGAACGACAACGACAAGCTGGCGGTGCTGAACATCGCGCGAGACCTGGCCGCGCTGGGCTACGAGCTGCTGGCCACCGGCGGCACGGCGGCGTTCCTGCGCGGGCAGGGGCTGGCCGTGGACGCGGTTCCCAAGGTCGGCGAGGGCACGCCCCACATCGGCGAGCTGATCCGCGGCGGGCGCGTGCAGATGGTGATCAACACGCCGCTGGGCAAGAAGAGCCGCTTCGACGAGAGCGCCATCCGGCGCGAAGCGCGCGCCCGCGACATCCCCTGCATCACGACGTTGTCGGGGGGAAGGGCGGCCGTCGACGGGATCCGCGCCCTGCGGGCGGGCCTCGGCGGCGTCACGCCGCTGCAGGCGCTGCGGGCCCAGGCCTGAGGGCCCGGGCCCGGGGCGGCCGTGACGGGAAGGAAATAGGGCCCGACCGAAGCCGACGTGCATGCTCGCCCGACACGCAGCGCCGGTCCGGCCGGACCCAGGCTGTCCCCCACCGGCCTCGCGCACTCCTGATGTCGGGATAAGCGACGGAACGTTGCGCGACCGGCAACGAATTCCTGGAATAATCTCTCGCCGCCCTTGATCAACGGGGGAAAACCGGGGTAACACCCCGGCGGCCCGCCGGATTCCCGCCGGCCCGCCGGCGTCGTCAGTCCCAGACGCCCTGCTCGCGCAGCTGGGCCAGCGCCGCGGCCTCCCAGCCGCGGTTGGCCGCCGGGCTGGCCGGGCTCGGGTGCAGCAGCGTGGCGCGGCGGGGAGCGGCCGGTTCGCCGGCCAGGAGCAGGTCCAGCTTCTTCCGCGCGAACCCGCCCACGCCAACCAGCCACTCCGGCTCGTAGAGGGCGATCACGCGACGCAGCCAGGTGTCGCAGGCGCTGAACAGCGGCGCGGCGGCGGCGGTCGGCAGCTTGTCGGGGGTCAGGTTGCGCGCGGACTCCTCCATGAAGACCAGCGGGCAGTAGTTCAGCACGAAGTGCCGGGCGAAGAAGCCCTCGGCGCCGCCGCAATGCGCTGCGAAGAATCCCCACAGACGCCGCCCGCTCACCTCCGAGCGCGCGCAGCCCAGGCCCTGAACGGGGCGCTTGGGGTGCTCGCGCGCGGGGCGGCCCACGGCGCCGTCCAGCCCCAGGATGTCGCGCACGGCGGCCACCTCGCCGAACGGCACGCCGGTCTGCGCCATGCCCCAGGGGCCGGGATTCATGCCCAGGAAGAGCACGCGGCGCGGCGTGGCGCCCCAGCGCCGCACGTACTGCTCGTGCAGCGGCCAGGCGTAGTCCAGCGGGTTGTAGACATGGGCCACGGGCGCCGGGAAGCGGCAGCGGTCCACGGCGGCGCTGAGCTCGCGCGTGGCGGCCAGGACCTCGTCCGCCAGGCCCGCGGCGGTGTCGGCGGCGCGCCGCTTCGCGCTCACGCCCGGTCGCCGCCCGCCGGTCGCCACACCAGGCCACAGAAAGCCGCCCTGATGTCGGCGCGACGCGGCGCCACCTCGCGTGTCGTGACCTGGGTGAGCGCCTGCTCCCACTTCGCGTTGATCGCCGACACGTCGTCCTGGAGCTGCGCGCGCAGCCGCTCGAGCTCGGCGGTCACGGCAGCCAGCTGCGCCTGCGACTCGGTGATGCTCTCTGCCGCACGCGCGGTCTGGCGCCGCTTGCGGGCTGCCGTGGCCAGTCCCGGCGAGCGCTTGCGGCCCAGGACGCCGAACATGCCCAGCAGGCTCTCGCCGGCCGAGAGCATCTCCTCCTGCTTGCGCGCGGCCAGCTCGGCCTGGTCCTCGGCCAGGTCGCGATGCTCGGCCTGCTGCTTCGTCTCCAACCGGGTCAGCTTCACCTGCATGGCGGCGTTCAGCTTGTCGACCTCGGCATCGCGCTTCTCGCGCACGGCCAGGCGCGCCCGGTTCAGGAACGCGTCGCGCGACTCGCCCGGCTCGCCCGTCAGCTTCAGCAGCGGCAGCTCGAACACCTCCAGCCGCTCGCGCTGGTAGAGGTGGTCCACCAGCGCCTTGGCCGCCGCTTTGTGGAAGGCGGCTCCGTCCCAGCCGCGCGGCAGCGGCAGGAAGCGCGATCCGGCCGCCGGCTGCGGCGCCAGGTCCGCGGCGGCGGCGGCCAGAGGCTCGGCTCTCGTCCAGTCGGCCACCAGCGTGGCGGCGCCGGCCGACAGCGCCAGGGCGACCTGCCGCTCGGTGGCCAGGCCGCGCCTGGCATCGACGAAGGCGACGGTGGCCAGCCCGGCCAGCAGCGGTTCGTAGACCGGCGACGCGCCGGCGCCGGCGGCCGGCAGGAAAGCCTGGGGCACCGAGGCGGGCAGGGCCGGGGCCACCGGAGACGGTGTGGCGGCGTCGCCCGGCGCGATCGGCACTCGCGCCGGCGCAAGTCCGGAAGGGCCGGAGCCGGTCGTTGCGGCCGGAACCTGCGCCGGCGCAATCCCCGGTGCGGACGCTGCCGCCGCCGCGCCACCGCCCAGCCGGCGGATCTGCTCCCGCGTCAGCGGCCCCGCCAGGTAGCTCAGCGTCCAGCGCGTGTGCATGAGCACCGGCGCCGGCTCGTGCACGTTGTGCAGCAGGAAGACGCGGGCCTTCAGCCCGCCGATCATCGCCGACAGCTGCGCCGGGTCCACGCTCGCACCGGCCGCCGCGCTGGTGAGCCCCTCCAGCATCCGCTCCTTGTCGCGCTCGGTCTGCAGCTTGCCGATGAACCAGGTGCCGGCGTTGGCCAGGCCCTTGTAGTCCAGGTCGACGGGATTCTGCGTGGCCAGGACCACGCCCAGGCCCGAGGCGCGTGCCTGCTTGAGCAGCGTCAGCAGCGGCACCTTCGACGGCGGGTTCGCCGTCGGCGGCATGAAGCCGAACAGCTCGTCCATGTAGAGCACGGCCCGCAGGCTGGAGGTGCCCGACTGCCGTCGCGACCAGGCCAGCAGCGCTTCCAGCAGCAGCGTGACGAAGAACATGCGCTGCGCGTCGTCCAGGTGGGCGATGCTCATCACCGCGTGCCGCGGCCGCCCGTCACCCGAGCCCAGCAACAGGTCGATGTCCAGCGGCGTACCCTGCAGCCAGGCCGCGAAGCCGGGCGCGGCCATCAGCCCGTTGAGCGCAAGGGCCAGGTCGCGGCGCTCGGCCGCCGGGAAGAACGTGTCGACGTCGAAGACGCCGAACGTGCGCACCGGAGGCTCCTGCAGCGAACGGATCAGGTCGGCCAGCTGCACGTCCTGCCCCTGCTGCCAGAAGTGCTCGATGACCGTCGCCAGGAACACGTGCGCCGGGCTGCGCACCGGATCGCCCT
>JAYRFB010000149.1:0-12776 GCA_041908585.1 Candidatus Krumholzibacteriia bacterium | reverse complement strand
TCTCCGGGAGCGACCTGTCCGGCCGGCCCGGCACCCGCCACGGCGGCGATGAAGCTCTTGCGCGAGGCGCCCACCAGCAGGGGCCGACCGCCGGATATCTCCGCAGAGCGGCGCAGCAGGGCCAGGTTGTGCGCCGGCGTCTTGCCGAAGCCGATGCCCGGGTCCACGATGATCCGCGGCGTGGCGACGCCGGCGGCCTCGGCGGCGGCGGCCCGGGCCGCCAGCCAGGCGGCGACCTCACCGACGACGTCGTCGTACGCCGGGTCGGCCTGCATCGTCGCCGGCGTCCCGCGCATGTGCATGAGCACCAGGCCGGCGCCGGCCGCCGCCACGAGCGGCAGCAGGCCGGGGTCGTGCGTGCCGGCGCTGATGTCGTTGATCGCGTCCGCGCCCGCATCAAGCGCGGCGGCGGCCGTGGCGGCGCGCACGGTGTCGACGGTCAGCGGCAGCGAGGTCCGGGAGCGCAGTCCCCGCAGCACCGGGAGCAGGCGCGCCAGCTCCTCGGGTCCGCCCACGGGTGCGGCGCCGGGCCGCGACGACTCGGCGCCCAGGTCCAGCAGGTCGGCGCCCTCGTCGGCCAGCCGCAGCGCCAGGTCAACGGCCTCGTCGGGATCGACGGCCCGCGAGCCCGCCCATAAGCTGTCGGGCGTCAGGTTCACGATGCCCATCAGCAGCGGACGGCCGGCCGGCAGCAGGCGCACGCGCCCGAGGTCCCAGCCGGGAGCGCGGAAGGGGACCTGCCGGTCCCCTTCCGCACCATCGGGTCCGCGATGCGTGGTCACGCGTCGCCGTCGACGACGTCGTCATCCCGGGCAGGTCCGCTGCCCGCCGGCGTGCCGGCGGCGATGCCGTCCACGGAATGGTCCACGGCCAGCTCGGGCTCGGGCAGCGCCTGGCCCTGCATCAGCAGCTTGAACTCCGCGGCGTCGATCGACTCGCGCTCGAGCAGCGCATCCTTGAGCGTCTCGACCTTGTCCTTGTTCGCGTTCAGGATTTCGTAGGCCCGCGCGAACTGCTCGTCGACGATGCGCTTGATCTCCGCGTCGATGTCCTGCAGCGTCTTCTCGCTGAAGACGTGCGTGCGGCCGAAGTCCCGGCCCAGGAAGACCTGTTCGGCGGCCTCCTCGAAGGCGATCGGCCCGAGCTTGCGGCTCATGCCGAGACGCGTGACCATCGTGCGCGCGTAGTTCGTGACGGCCTTGATGTCGCCGTAGGCCCCCGAGCCGATCTTGCCCAGGAAGATGTCCTCGGCCACCCGCCCGCCCAGGGCCACGCAGATCTGGTCCAGGTACTTCTGCTCGCTGACCGTGTACTGGTCTTCCTCCGGCAGCATCGCCGTCAGGCCCAGCGCCTGCCCGCGCGGGATGATCGTCACCTTGTGGACAGGGTCGGACTTCTCGCAGAAGTGCGCGACGACCGCGTGCCCGGCCTCGTGGTAGGCGACCTCGCGCTTGACGGCCTCGGTGAAGACGCGGCTGCGGCGCTCGGGCCCCAGCATGACCTTCTCCTTGGCGTCCTCGAAGTCGTCCATCGTGACCGCGTCGTGGTTCTTGCGCGCGGCAAGCAGGGCCGCCTCGTTGACCAGGTTCTCCAGGTCCGCGCCCGCCATGCCCGGCGTCCCGGCCGCCACCTGCGAGACCGAGACGTCCGGCGCCACGCGGATCTTCTTCATGTGGACCTTGAGGATCGCCTCGCGCCCGCCGAGGTCCGGCATGTCGACGACGATCTGCCGGTCGAACCGGCCCGGCCGCAGCAGCGCCGGGTCCAGCACGTCGGGACGGTTCGTGGCGGCCAGCAGGATCACGCCCTCGTTCGTCTCGAAGCCGTCCATCTCGACCCGCAGCTGGTTGAGCGTCTGCTCGCGCTCGTCGTGGCCGCCGCCCAGGCCGGCGCCGCGGTGCCGGCCGACCGCGTCGATCTCGTCGATGAAGATGATGCAGGGCGCGTTCTTCTTGCCCTGCTCGAAGAGGTCGCGCACGCGGCTGGCGCCGACGCCGACGAACATCTCGACGAAGTCCGAGCCGCTCATGCTGAAGAACGGCACGCCCGCCTCGCCGGCCACGGCGCGGCCCAATAGCGTCTTGCCCGTGCCCGGCGAGCCGACCAGCAGCGCACCCTTGGGGATGCGCCCGCCCAGTCGCTGGAACTTCTGCGGCGCACGCAGGAAGTCGATGATCTCCTGCAGCTCGTACTTGGCCTCGTCGCAGCCCGCCACGTCCTCGAACGTGATCTCGGGCTTGTCCATGTTGAACATCTTCGCGCGGCTCTTGCCGAAGCTGAACGCCTTGTTGCCGCCGCCCTGCATCTGGCGCAGGAAGAACAGCCACAGCGCCAGGATGAGCAGGAACGGCAGGTAGTAGGTCATGAAGTGGACCCACCAGTTGGTCTTCTGCGGCTCGCCCACCAGCACGGCGCCGGGATTCGTCGCCATCACCCACTCGGCGAAGTCCTCGCGGTCCGACAGCAGCCGCGTCGTGAACTTGTCCACCTCGCGCAGCGAGCCGTCCTTGACCGACAGCGACGTCTTTTCCTTCAGCTGTCCGTTCACCACCAGCAGCGTCTTGGTGGCGTTGGCGATGTTCCCCTTCTCCACCTGCTCCTTGAACGTCGAGTAGGTCAGCTCCTGCACCGTCGTGTGGTCCAGGGCGATCATCTGGTAGACCAGGAAGACCAGGAACAGCAGCAGGACCCAGAAGCCCGCCGTCTTGCCGGGGATGTGGGGGGGCTTGACGCCCGGTCCCTTGTTCGGGCCCTTGTTGTTGGGGTTCCTGGGTCCCTGGTTGCGGGGACCCCGTCCGTCGTTGCCGGGGCCGGGGCGGCCGGGGGGCTGGTTCATGTAGCGCGCGTTCCTCGCGTCGTAGGGTAATTCCTGCGGATGACCGAGATAGTAACCATCCCGGACACTCCCGGCAACAGCCGGGTACGCTCGTCCCGGGCCAGTCCGACCACCCACAGGATGCCGTCCTCGTCGTCCACCACCAGCACCCGGTCACGCTCGCCGACCGGTACGCGCTTCTCGCGGAGCACGTCGCTGACCTTCCGGCTGCCGCCCAGGCCCAGGGGACGCAGGCGGTCGCCTCGCCGCCAGCCGCGCACGCGCAGGTTGCCCCGCAGCGCCGAGGCCGGGCAGGCGATGCGCCACGTCGCCGGGTCCGCGCGATCGCCGCATCCGTTGCGCAGGCCGTCCCCGGCATCGCTTCCGGCACCCGGATCCAGGCGCTGCACGTCCGGCCGCAGGTCCTCGGCCCGCAGGTCCGCAGGACAGGCGTCCCCGCCGCCCGGGCCCGACGATGTACCCGGCAGCAGCCGCCCGAATTCGCGGACCAGCCGGCGACCCTGCGGGAGGTCCAGGCTCCCGCCCGAGGTACCCTCGCGCAGCCAGGCCAGGATCGCCGCGACATGCACGGCCTCGATCCGCTCGGGGTCGCCCAGCCACGCGCGCAGCACGCGGCCCGCCAGCGCCGGCGGGAGGGCCAGCAGCGCCTCGACCCGCAGCGCCTGCCCGTCGCGGGCGGCCGCCAGCTCGGTCGCGGCCAGCCCCGCCAGGAGTTCCAGGTCGTCCGCCAGCAGCCCCGCCAGGCGGACGGGGCCGTCGAGGCACCCCTGGCCGAACACGTCCCGCAGCAGCGGGATCACCTCCCGCCGCAGGCGTGCCCGCCGGTTGTCACCATCGTGGTTCGTGGCATCCAGGCGCCACGGTTGCCCCCGCCTTTCCAGGAAGCGGACGATGGCGGCGCGATCCCAGTCCAGCAGCGGGTGGATGAACGGCCCGGAGACCGCCAGGATGCCGCGCAGACCCTCGGGGCCCGAGCCGCGCAGCAGCCGCATGAGCACCGTCTCGGCCTGGTCGTCGAGGTGGTGCCCCGTCGCCACGCAGCCGGGCCGGGGGCGGGCGGCGAGCACGTCCAGCAGGAACCGGCGGCGCAGGTGGCGGGCGGCCTCTTCCGGGCCCAGGCCGCGCTCGCGGGCGGCCGCGCGTGGGTCCGCGCGGCCGACGACCAGCTCCACGCCGAGCCGCGCGCAGAGATCCACGCAGAAGGCCTCGTCACGATCCGCGTCGCCGGGCCGCAGTCCGTGGTTCAGGTGCGCCGCGGCCAGGGGGGCACCTGTCCGCTGCGCGAAGTCCGCCGCCACGCACAGCAACGCCACGGAGTCCGGGCCGCCGGACAGGGCCACGACCACGCCGGCCCCGGGGACGCCCGGGCAGGCGGCGGCCACCAGTTCGCCGAGGCGCCGCGAGGCGGTCGCGAGTTCCAGGGGGCGGGACATGGGGACCCTCCGGCACGGCGGCAGGGGGCGGCGGACCCGCGGGCAGGCGGGCCGCAGAAAAAAAGCCCGGACGGGGACGTCAGGGCCTGCGGCACGCCGGATCGCGGGAATGTTGGTAGCGGCTCAGGGATTCGAACCCCGGACACACGGATTATGATTCCGTTGCTCTAACCAACTGAGCTAAGCCGCCACCCAACATCTTCCACGGGCCCGCTTCCGCGGGCGGACCAGCAATTTATCGGCTGCCGCCGGGGTTGTCAAGATGGCCCCGGCGGCGCTATGGTGCAGGCATGGAACCCGTTTTCTTCCCGCAATATCCGCCGCTGCCTGGCAGTGTCGTCGAGCCGGGCGCCGTCCACCTCGGGCCCCTGCACGGGCGCACCGTGGCCGTCATCGGCTACGGGACGATGGGGCGTGCCCACGCCGTCAACCTCCGCCGCAGCGGCGTCGCAGTCCTCGTCGGCGTCCGCGACGGCTCGCCGGCGGGCGCCCGCGCCCGCGCCGACGGGTTCGTGCCGGTCAGGGTCGGCGAAGCGGTGGCCGCCGCCGACATCGTCATGCTGCTGCTGCCGGACGCGGCGATGGCCGCCGCCTGGTCCGGCGACATCGCCCCGCGCCTGGGCGGCGGGGCGGCCATCGGCTTCGCGCACGGGTTCGCCGTGGCGTTCGGGCAGGTGGACCCGGGCCCGGGCCGGGCCTGCTTCCTGGCCGCGCCCAAGGGCCAGGGCGACATGCTGCGGGATCTCCACGCCCGGGGGCTCGGCGTGCCCGGCCTGATCGCGGTCACCGACTCTTCACCGCCCGCAACCTGGGACCTGGCGGCCGCGTATTGTCTGGCCGTGGGCTGCCTGGAGGGGGGCGGCTTCGTGACCACCTTCCGCGAAGAGTGCATCAGCGACCAGTTCGGCGAGCAGGCCGTCCTCTGCGGCGGCGTCCTCGAGTTGCTGAAGGCCGCCTACGACACGCTCGTCGAGGCCGGCTACGGCCGGGAGAACGCCTACTTCGAGTGCGTGCACGAACTGAAGCTGATCACCGACCTGCTGCACCGGCACGGCCTGGCGGGACTGCGCGACCGCATCAGCGGAACGGCCGCCTACGGCGGGCTGACACGCGGACCGCGGATCATCGACGCCGGGGTGCGCGAACGCATGCGCGAGGTGCTCGCCGAGATCGAGGACGGCCGCTTCGCCCGCGAATTGCTGGCTGCCGCCGGGGGTAGTCGGGAGTTGGCTGCGGCCGAGGCTGCCGGGCCGCTGGCACAGGCGGCCGCCTCGATGCTGCCCCGCCTGGGCGGGGGTGGCGCCGATTGATCCAGACCCGGGAAGCGCCGGCGGAATCGCCGAGCCGGCCTGGTGATCGCAGACCGAAAGGGTGCCCGATATGTCCGACCTGACCCCCGACACTTCGCGATTTCAACGGGCCGAGACACCACCGGCGCCGGAAGCCGCAGCGCCCGTGCCGCCCGGCGGCGACAGCCTCGGCGGACGCCTGCGCGACTTGGTCCTGCGACCCTCCCGGTTGATGGATCACGTCGCCCACCGCCCCCTGTGGTGGGTGCCGGGGCTGGTCATCTTCGTCGTCATGGTCGTCTTCACCTGGCTGACCGCGCCAATCTCCGGCCCCGAGCAGATGGAGATGATGCGCGACTCGAAGCTGATGAGCATGATGCCCGAGGACCAGTGGCAGGCGATGTACGACGATGCCATGAACGTGTCGACCGGCAAGCGTATCACGCAGTCGCTGACCGGCGGCTTCATGGGCTGGTTGACGGTCATCGTCTTCGGGTTCATCCTCGGCTTCTTCGCGCGCATGGGCGGGGGCAAGGGCTCGTTCCGGCAGGCGCTCGGCGTGACGTCCTGGGCGGCGCTGCTGCCGTTCGCCCTGGGACCGCTGGTCAAGTTGCCGATCGTGCTGGCGACGGAGTCCGTGTTCGAGGTGAACCTCGGGTTGGCGGCACTGCTGCCCGGCGGCGAGCCCGGCTCGCCGCTCTTCCAGGTGCTGCTCACCTACGGCGACTTCCTGACCTGGTGGGGCCTGGCGGTCCTGGTCATCGGGTACTCGCGCGTGTTCGGCCTGGCGCGCCAGGCGGCGATCGTCTCGGTCGTCCTGCCCTGGGCGCTGCTCAGCCTCGTCCCGCTGGCCCTCACGCTCCTGTTCATGTAACCGACCCAACACGGGAGAGCATCGTGAAACGGATCCTGATCATCGTGGCCGCCGTCGTCGTGCTGGCGGCGGTCGTCGGCTCGGTCCTCAAGGGCCGCGACAAGGCCGAGGCGCGCGTCGAGACCGGCAAGGTCGAGCGGCGCGACCTGACCTCCATCGTCGACTGCTCGGGCACCATCGAGCCCAAGCGCCAGGTCGACGTCAGCGCCAACGCGATGGGCACCATCGTCAAGCTGGGTGTCGTGGAGGGGCAGCAGGTTCAGGAGGGCGACCTCCTGATGGAGATCGACCCGTCCGAGTACCGGGCCGCGGTCGACGCGCTGCAGGCCAGCATCCGTTCCTCGCGCGCGGACCTGGAGCTGGCCACCGCCTCGCTCGAGAAGGCCGAACAGGACCGGCAGCGCGCCGAGAAGCTGTTCGCGGAGGACCTGGCCAGCCAGGAGCTGGTCGACAATGCCCGCACCTCCGCGCGCATCGAGAAGGCCCGGCTCGAGGCCGCCCGCCACCGGGTGCAGCAGCTGGAGGCGAACCTGGCGAAGGCTCGCCACGACCTCGGCAAGGTGACGATCACCGCCCCCATGACCGGCGTCGTCACGCGCCTGAACGTGGAGGAGGGCGAGAACGCCATCATGGGCACGCTCAACAACCCGGGCACGGTGCTGTTGGTCATCGCCGACCTGGGCACGATGGAGGCCTGGGTCGAGGTGGACGAGACCGAGGTGGTCAACGTGGCCCTGGGCCAGCCGGCCAAGATCACCATCGACGCCTTCCCCGACAGCTCGTTCACCGGCCGCGTGACCGAGATCGGCAACAGCCCCATCCGCTCGCGCAGCGGCGGCAACCAGGAGGCGGTCGACTTCGAGGTGAAGATCACGCTCGATGCCGCGCTGCCCAACATCCGGCCCGGCCTGTCCGCGAAGGCCGAGATCACCGTGGCCGAGCGCAAGCAGGCCCTGGCCGTGCCCCTCGGCGCGGTCACGGTGCGCGACGTGCCGCTCAAGGACGCGGATATCCGCCGCTACACCGGCCGGCGCGCCAAGGCGCAGGCTGCGGCGCTCAAGGACCTCGGCTTCACGCCGCGCTCGGCGAAGGCGGACACGGCCGGCGAGTCCAGGATCAAGCGCAAGGAGACCGAGGGCGTCTTCGTCCTCAAGGACGGCTTCGTGAAGTTCGTGCCCGTGACCATCGGGATCGCCGGCGAGAACGACTTCGAGCTCCTCGGTGGCGTGGAAGCCGGCCAGTCCGTCGTCACCGGCCCGTTCCGGATCCTGCGCGAGCTGAAGGACGGCGCCCAGGTCGAGCTGGCGAAGAAGGGCCGCGACAAGGGCCGCGGGGGCAAGGGCCAGGGTCGATGAACATCCTCGAGGGGGTCGGCATCGCGTTCGAGAGCCTGCGCGGGCACAAGCTGCGCACGTTCCTGACGCTGCTGGGCAACATCGTCGGCACGATGTCGGTCATCGCCGTGGTCTCGCTGATCTACGGCGCCGACCGCTACGTCTCGCAGGTCGTGCTGGACGAGGGCACCTCCGTGTTCACGCTCACGCGCGTGGACGGCATCCAGTTCCTGACCGACTTCGACGCCTTCCTGGAATCCCTCAACAACCCCAACCTGAACCTGGCCGACCGCGACTGGCTGGCCGCGCGGATGGAGTTCGCCGATGTCGTCGGGGCCTATTCCGAGGCCAACGGCGACCTGCGCGCCGGGAGCGAGATCTTCCGGAACACGCTGATCCGCGGCGCCACCGAGGACTACTCGGTCCTGGAGGACATGCCCCTGCTCCTGGGGCGCCACCTGACGGCATCCGACATCATGACGGCGAACCAGGTGGCGGTCCTCGGCTACGATGCCGCCCGTGACCTGTTCCCCCGCCACGCCGACCCCCTCGGGCGCCAGGTGAAGATCGGGGGGCGGCATTTCACGGTGATCGGTGTCGTCGAGGACCGCGGCACGGTGATGGGCAACAACCGCAACAAGTTCGCGGTGGTGCCGATCACGGCCTGGTTCAAGCTCTTCGGCGCGTCGCGCTCGATCGACCTCAAGATCCGCGCCTCGACGCTGGAGGGCCTGCAGGACGCCAAGGACGAGGCGACGTTCCTCATGCGCCAGCGTCACCGCCTGCGTCCCCTGGAGCGCAACGACTTCGCCCTCAGCTCGAGCGACCAGATGCTCGCGATCTGGGGCGGCATCTCGAAGGCCATCTACGGCGCCCTGGTGCCGCTGGTCGGCATCAGCCTGGTGGTCGGCGGCATCGTGCTGATGAACATCATGCTGGTCTCGGTCACCGAGCGCACGCGCGAGGTGGGCGTGCGCAAGGCGCTCGGGGCGCGGCGCGTGGCCATCATGTGGCAGTTCCTGGTCGAGGCCGTGACGCTGTCGCTGATGGGCGGCGTGACGGGCATCGTCATCGGGATCGTGCTCGCCTGGATCATCTCGCTGGCCTCGCCGCTGCCGTTCGCGCTGGCGGCCTGGTCCATCCCGCTGGGCCTGGGCACGACGTTCCTCATCGGCGCCGGCTTCGGCACCTACCCGGCCTGGAAGGCCGCCGGCCTGGACCCGGTGGAGGCGTTGCGCCATGAATAGCGGACGGCTGGACATAAAGGACGCCGTCCGCCAGGCGCTGCGCACCATCACCGGGCACCGGATGCGCTCCTGGCTGCTGATCCTGGGCGTCGCCATCGGCGTCACCACGCTGCTGGCCATCTACACCATCGTCAGCGGCCTGAGCGGCCGCATCCGCGACGACGTCGTCTCCTCGAGCCGGCCCTACCTCTACGTCAGCCGCGACAGCGGCGTCGGCGGCGGCGATCCGCGCGAGAAGCTGCGCCGGCCCCAGTTGATGCCGGAGCTGATCGCGCCGCTCGAAGCGACCGAGGGCGTGGGCCTGGTCGACTACCAGGTGTCCAACGGCCGCGGCATGGTCCTGGACTACGGCAAGGAGCGCACGAACTTCGTGCAGGGCTTCGGCTGCTCGCAGAACTTCCCGTTCCTGTTCTCGATCGGGGTGGAAGAGGGCCGGTTCTTCACGGCGGAGGAGGTGGCGTCCAGCGCCCGCGTCGCGGTGCTCGGTTACGGCCCGCGCGAGGACCTGTTCCCCGGTCGCGATCCCGTGGGTCGCACGCTGCGCATCTTCGGCAAGCCGTACGTCATCGTCGGGACCATGGCCGCCCGCCGGCACATCGTCGGGGCCATGGGCGACAACTACGTCTGCGTGCCCTGGTCCACCTTCGAGAAGGACGCGCTGTTCACGGGCTTCGAGGATCGCAACGTGGCCCTGACCACGGCCGACGGCTTCACCTCCGACGAGGCATTGTCCGGCGTGACGGGCACCCTCCGCCGCGAGCGGCGCCTGCGCCCCGGCGAGGCGAACGACTTCGACGTCGTCTCCTCGGAGACCTACGGCGAGCTGATCGACAAGGTGACCGGCGGCGTGGCCCTGGTCCTGGTGGTGCTATCCTCGATCGGCCTGCTCGTCGGCGGCATCGGCGTGATGAACATCATGCTGATCTCGGTGGCCGAGCGGACGCGCGAGATCGGCGTGCGCATGGCCGTCGGCGCGCGCAGGCAGGATATCCTGCTGCAGGTGCTGATCGAGGCCGGCACGCTGACGGGGATCGGCGGGCTGATCGGCATCGTGACCGGCTACTTCGCCTCGTGGGGAATGACGCACGTGCTGCGTTTCCCGTTCGTGGTCTCGCCATGGGTCACGATCGGCGCCGCGGCCTTCTCGGTCTCGATCGGCATCTTCTTCGGGCTGTACCCGGCCAACAAGGCGGCCCGCATGGATCCCATCGTGGCCCTGGGCCGCGAGTAGCCCGCGGCCCGGGGACCCGGCGGCCCGCCGCTCAGGCCAGCTTCACCCTGCCCGTCTGCTCCTGCAGCCTGCGGCCGACCGCGACCAGGTTGTCGACGTTGCGGTTGATCCGCCCGACGCCGCCCACGGTGTCGCGGATGGCCCCGTCCAGGCCCTGCACGTTGCGCGAGATATCCTGGAGGCTCGCGGTGGAGTTGCCGACGCTGCCGGCGATCTCCGACGAGCCGCCGCTGACCTGCTGCAGGCTGCTGGAGATCTCGTTGGCGGCGGCGGCCTGCTGCTCGACGGCCGCGGCGATCGTCTGCGAGATGTCGTTGAGCTGCTGCGTGAAGGCGGCCACCTCGTCGATCTCGCGGATCGAGTGCACCGTGGCCTCCTGGATCTCGCGGATGCCCGTCTCGATGTCCTTCGTGGCCTTGGCCGTCTGGCGGGCCAGTTCCTTCACCTCGTCGGCGACCACCGAGAAGCCGCGCCCGGCGTCCCCGGCCGATGCCGCCTCGATGGTGGCGTTCAGCGCCAGGAGGTTCGTCTGGTCCGCGATGTCGCGGATCAACTGGCTGATGCGGTCGATGCGCAGCGCCGCCTCGTGAAGGCGCCCGACGTTCTCGCGGGCGGCGATCGTGCGCTGGTTCGATTGCGACGCGACCTGAAGCTCCCGGTTGCAGGCGCTCGACACCTCGTGGATGCTGGCGCTCATCTCCTGCACCGCCGCCGCCGCCGTGCTGATGCGCTCGGAGATCTGCTGCGCGCCCGTGGCGACGGCGCCGGAGGCCGTGGAGACCTCTTCCGCGTTGCCGGTCACGGTGCGGGAGTTGTCGGCCATCGACCGCGCGTTGGCCTCGATCTGCGTGGCCGTGGCCGTCAGCTCATGCGACGCCTGGCCCAGCGTCTCGACCTCCTGGGCGATCTCGCCCACGAACGACCGCAGGAAGCCGGCCATGCCCGCGAACGAGCGGCCCAGCGAGCCGATCTCGTCCTTCTGTGCCAGCAGCCTGTCGTCGATGCTGGCGGTGAGGTCGCCCTGGGCAATCCGCCCGGCCGCCACTTCCAGCTGCGCGACCGGCCGCGAGACCAGCCGCGTGACGGCCACGCCGATCACTGCGCTCGCCAGCAGCCCCGCGACCATCGCCGCCAGCAGCGCCCCGCGCGTCGAGGCGACGGTCGCATCGGCCGCGCGGCTCGTCGCATCCACCTGGCCGCGCACCAGGGTGATCGTCTCCTCGAGCTGCTGGATCTGGCGGCTGAACAGCGCATCGAGTTCCTGGTCCACCAGGTCGAGTTCGCGATCACTGACCGCGCCCCCCGCCAGTCGCAGGCGCATCATGCGATCGACCTCGGCGAAGCGGGGATGCACCTGGTTCTCGTCGATGTCGTCCATGGCCAGGACCAGCTTGCGCGCGTCGGCGGTCGAGTGTGGGTGCTCCAGGAACGCGGCGATCTGGCGGTCCATCCCGTCCTTGGTCCGCTGGTACGATGCATATTGCGCGGCCAGGTCGGACGGGTCCGTGGCCGCGAGCATCTCCATCAGCGCCAGCGGCTTGCGGGTCGTCATCTCCTGCATCTCGACCAGGTCTGCCAGCTCGCCGGACTGGCCCAGGGCCAGCTCCATCCCGTGCCGGATCACGCCGACCCGCTGCAGCGCGAAGCCGCCGCTGCTGAGCAGGATCAGGCTCACGATGCCGAAGCCCGACAGGATCTTCACCCGCAGTTTCATGGCAATTCCCCCGCATCCCCAGTGGACGTTTCAGCTTCCCCGTTCGGCGGCACGGGCGCGGCCGCAGCCTGCTCATGGCGTTCCGGTGGGCTATCGGCCTGGCCGGTAGGTTCTTGAGGGCGCGGATTCACGGGCCTCGCGGCCGGGAAGGGGCTTGACCGTCCGGCTGCCGCTGGCGAGGATGGCGCCGCAGACCGGCCGCGTCCGGGGTCCCGGCCGGCCCGGGACCCGATGGACCCCGATTCCGTGGGGACCCTCATCCCGTGAGGACCCTCATCCCGCGAGGACCCGATCCCGTGAGGAAGCCGCTCCCGTGAGACCCGCCACCGCGCCGGACAGGTCCGGGTTCGGCCTGCTGGGCCTCATCGTCCTGCTGGCGGTGATGGCTATCCTGGCCGGTTCGGTGGGCCCGCTCCTGTTCCGCCAGTACGTGGCCGCGCGGGAGGCAGAAACGCGGGCGCACCTGGAGCAGCTCGATGCGGCGCTGCTGGCCTTCTATCGCGACGTGGGGCGCCTGCCCGACGAGGCCGAGGGCCTGGCCGCCCTCGTCGCCGATCCCGGCCTGGGCGGTTGGCAGGGGCCCTACCTGGGCGGCGGGCGGCAGACTGCCGCCGCGTCCGTGGCCCTCGACGCTTGGGACCGCCCGCTGGCGTACGACCGTTCCCCGCTGCTGGACTCCGGGGCGGCCGGCGCGATCATCGTCTCGGGCGGCGCGGACCGGCGGCTGGGTGCCGGGACGGTCGGCGGCACCTGGATGACCGGCGGCACGCCTGCCGGCACGCCGGGGCACGACGACCTCCTCATCCTGGTCGACCTCG
>JAYRFB010000148.1:0-3385 GCA_041908585.1 Candidatus Krumholzibacteriia bacterium | reverse complement strand
CGCCTCGGCTCAGCGCCGGCCGGGCGGCCTGGTTCCGGTGGTCCCGGCGGTCCTGGTGGTCTTGGCCGTCGCAGAGGCGTCGCGCCGGGCACGGTAACGCTGCACCGCCGCCTCATGTTCCTGCGCCGTGTTCGAGAACACGTGCCCTCCGTCGCCGTCGGCGACGAAGTAGAGGGCGCGACAGGCCGGATCCGGCCGCGCCGCGGCCCGCAGCGAGGCCATGCCCGGGCTGCCGATCGGCCCGGGCGGCAACCCGGGACGGCGATACGTGTTCCAGGCCGACTCCACCTCCAGGTCGCGGTAGAGCAGCCGCTGCCCCTTCTTCTGCAGCGCGAACGCGATCGTCGGGTCGGCGGCCAGGTTCATGTCCAGTCGCAGGCGATTGAGGTAGACCGCACCGACACGGGCGCGCTCCTGCGGCAGGCTCGTCTCGGCCTCGATGATGGAGGCGAGCGTCAGCAGCTCGTGCGCCGACAGGCGCGCGGCCGCCGGCGAGCGCGGCCCGGCCAGCAGCGAATCCAGGCGGGCGAACTGCGATTCAACCAGGCGCGTGGCGGCCGCCGCGGCCGGCGTGTCCTCGGCAAAGAAGTAGGTGTCGGGCGCCAGGTAGCCCTCGCAGCGGTGGAAGACGCGCCCCGCGCGCACGGCCTCCTGCACCAGCACGCTGTCCAGCCGCGCGCTGGCCGCGGCATCGCGCGAGCCGCCGCGACTGCTGCGCATCCCTGCCGTCAGCCGGTTGGCGGCGTCCAGGAACTCGACGGGATCGAAGCCCAGTTCGGCGGCCAGCAATCGCGCGGTCTGCTGCGCGTCCAGACCCTCGGGGATGGTCACGCGTGCCGGCGGCAGCCCGGGCCGCGTGAACAGGGCCAGCAGGTCCCGCACCGGCAGCCCGGGCGGCACCTCGAACAGGCCGGCCTGCAGGCGTGAGCCCTGCCCGGTCAGGCGCGCGCCGGCAAGCAGCACCAGGCGGTGCCGCAACAGGCCCCGCGCACAGAGCGTGTCGGCAAGCGCGGCGGCGCTCGTCCCGGACGCCACGCGCACGCGTTGCGTCACGTACCGCGGTCCCACCGGCCCGCGCTGCGTCCACTGCGACCAGGCCCAGCCCAGCCCCGCAGCCAGCAGCAGGCAGGCCACGCCTGCGACGACCAGGACCCGCTTCACGCGCCGTCCCCCCCGCGCCCGGCACCAGGGTCGTCCGTGCCATCGGCGGCCGGGTCTGGCATCGCCTTCCCGCGCGCCAGGTGGCCGGCCCGATGGTCGAGCCACCCCTGCAGGATGAGCTCGGCGGCGACGGCGTCGCGCTCTCCGCGGTCACGCGGCCGGCCCGCCCGCGCCGGCAGGTAGCGGTCCGCCTCCTGGCTCGTATAGCGCTCGTCCCACAGCTCGACCGGCACCGGCAACGAGGCGGCCAGGCGCTCGGCGAAGCGGCGCGCGCGGAGCGCCGACTCGCCCTCGGCGCCATCGGCGGTCAGCGGCAGCCCGACCACGACGCCGACGGCGCCGCGCTCCCTGACCAGGTCCGCCACGAACGCGAGCAGCGAGCCGTCGCGCCCCTCCACGTGCGTGCCCACCGCGAACGCGAACGCCGCGTCGGGATCGCTGGCGGCGATCCCGACGCGGCGCGTGCCATGGTCGATGCCCAGGAACACCGGCACCCGGCTACCCGGAACCCGCGGCACCGGCCTGCGGATCGTCCCGGTCGTCGTTCCGGCCATCGTCCCCGTCGGGGCTGTCGTCCCCGGCGACGACCCGCTTGACCAGGCGCGTCAGGAAGCGCCCGTCGCCGTGGCGCCCGAATTCCAGCCGGTCCGTGAACTCCCGCATGATGAGGATGCCGCGACCGCGCTGCCGCATCAGGTCCTCGCTCGGCTTCCAGCCCAGGTGGTCGAAGCCGGGCCCCTGGTCCAGCACCGTCACCTCCAGGACGTCCTCACCCAGGTCGAACCAGATCTCGATGGACAGGTCCTCGGCCAGCTGGTTGCCGTGCTCCATCGCATTGGTGCAGGCCTCGATGATCGCGGTGCCGAGTTCCTCGAGCGTTCGCTTCGCGCAGCCGATCTCGCCGCCGATCTCCGCCAGCACCACGTCGGGCACACCGAGGTACTCCATGCGGCTGGGCAGGCGCAGCTCGACGCGGCTGTTCATGCGGCCCTGCCCGTCCCGCGCCTCACGAGAAGCTCCGGACGGCCTCGTCCTCGTCCTGGAACGAGGCGAAGACCGTGTAGAGCTTGGACACGATGAAGATGTTCTCGATGCGGTCGGAGACCTTCAGCAACTTCAGCTCCCCGCCGCTCTTGCGCAACGTGGTGTAGCCGGAGATCAGGATGCCCAGACCGGTGCTGTTGACCCAGCTGACCTTCTCCATGTTGACGATGACGTTGCGGCAGCCCTCGTGGATAAGGGTCTTGAGCGTCTCGTCGAACGCGTCGGCGTCGGGCCCGCCCATGAGCTTGCCGCTCATCTCGAGGATCGCCACGCCGTCCCGCTTGCGCTCCCTGATCTTCAACGGACGCAACCACCTTGAGCCGGTTCGCCACTGCCGCCCCGCACCCGGGACCCTGCCGGAGGGGACAGGATAGGGCACCGGGGCGGCCCTGTCCAGATTTCAGCCCGCCACGAAACCGTCCCCGGAGTCGCCCCGCAGGCGGGCCAGGACGGCCGCGAAGTCCGCCGGCGGGGGCGCCGTGAACGACAGTTCGCGCCCGTCGACGGGATGCCGGAAGCGCAGCTCGCAGGCATGCAGCATCTGGCGCGTGGCCAGCTTGGCCGCCAGTTCCGCCAGCCGCCGGTCCGGGCCGTGCAGGCCGCGCCCCCGGGCGGGATCGCCGTAGAGGGCATCTCCGATCACCGGGTGCCCGCCGTGCCGGAAATGGACGCGGATCTGGTGCGTGCGCCCGGTGGCCAGCTCGACGCGGCAGTGCTGGGCGAAGCCGAAGTCCTCCAGCACGCGGTAGCGGGTCAGCGCCGCGCGCCCGCCGGGCACGACGGCCATGCGCTGGCGATGGCGGGGATCGCGGCCGATCGGCCCGTCCAGCTCGCCCTGGTCGCGGTCCCATTGCCCCCAGCTGAGCGCCACGTACACGCGCCCCATGCGGCGGTCCTGCAGCTGGGCCGCCAGCCGCCGGTGCGAGCGCTCGTCGAGCGCCACCACCAGCAGCCCGCTCGTGTCGCGGTCGAGGCGGTGCACGATGCCCGGGCGCAGGGGATCGCCCCCGGCGCTGATCGCCCCGTGCCGGTGCAGCAGCGCGTTGACCAGCGTGCCGTCGGGATGGCCGGCGGCCGGGTGCACCACGAGCCCCACCGGCTTGTTCACCACGACGACATGCTCGTCCTCGTAGGCCACGTCCAGGGCGATGTCCTGGGGCACGGCACTCAGCACGGCGGG
>JAYRFB010000147.1:0-1754 GCA_041908585.1 Candidatus Krumholzibacteriia bacterium | reverse complement strand
CCCCGCCCGCCCCCGCGGGGGGCCGGCCGGCCGGGGCCACGGGGGGCGCTCGGGGCCCCGCGGCCCCCCCCCGGCCGGCGCCGGCCCCGGCACTACCGCCCGCGGGGGCCCGGCGCAACCGGCCCGCCGCTTCGCTTTCGGCATGTCGGTCGCTCGCCAGTCGCCCGACCACCGCTGTCTCGCTCGTCGTCCGCCGCTCTCGGTCAATCGCTCGCCGTCAATCGCTCGCCGCCAATCGTCTGCCGATCTTCGCTCGCCGTTCTTCGCCCTCGCCATCGTCCCTGCGCCCGTTCCCCGCGTCGTTCGCAGCGCGGGGGCCGTTCGCCCCGGATCGCCTTCGGAGGAGGTGTCACCGCGGCCGGATGGCTCTGTCGGGTCGCGGTTGGTTCGATCTCCGATGTGTTGTAGGATACGCGCCGCCGGCGCGAAAGGTTCCCGCCGCCGGCGGATTTTTCGGAAGGACCCGCGTTGTCGATGCTTCGCCAGGATCCCCTGACCGGCCGCTGGATCATCATCGCCACCGGCCGCTCGGGCCGACCCAACGAGTTCCCGCTCCTGCAGCGCCGGACTGCCGGCGACGTGCGGTGCCCGTTCTGCCCCGGCCACGAGGCCGACACGACGGCCGAAGTCGTCGCCCGCGGCCGCCGTCCGGGCGCGCCGGCCAACAGCCCGGGATGGCGCCTGCGGGCCTTCCCCAACCTGTACCCGGCCGTCACCGCCGCCGCGGCGGGTCGAGCCGACGACCCGTCAGCGGTGTCCGGCGACGCCGCGGGACTGTTCGCGGGCTGCGAGGGCCACGGTCGCCACGAGGTGGTCGTGTATGCGCCCGACCACGAGTCCGGCCTGGCCACCATCGCCCCGGTCGCCGTGCGCGAGCTGCTCGAGGTGGTGCGCGACCGCGTCGAGGACTTCCGCGCCGAGCCGCATGTGCGCTTCATCGCGCCCTTCTGCAACCACGGTCCCGAGGCCGGCGCCACCCTGGCGCACCCGCACCTGCAGATCATCGGCGCGCCACGCGTGCCGCAGCTGACCGTCGAGAAGCTGGCGCGGCTGCGCCGCTGGTCCGCTGCGCGCGGGAGCTGCCTGCTGTGCGACCTCGTGGTCGCCGAGCGCGCGGCGGGACTGCGGCTGGTCGCGGACGGGCACCACTGGACCGCGCTGGCGCCCTGGGCGAGCCGGTTCCCGTGGGAGGTGCTCCTGGTCCCTGCCCGCCACGTCCCCTGCGCCCTGGCGGCGGACGATGAGGCGCTCGACGAGCTGGCCGGCCTGCTGGGCTCCGTGCTGCGCGCGCTGCGCAGGCAGCATGGCGATTTCTCCCACAACATCGTGTTCCACCTGGCGCCGTCGGCCGGCGGCGGGGGAGGCTACGCCGATCCGGACCTCGACGCCCTGCAGCCGGCACCGGAGCGGCTCTGGCACGCCCACATCGAGATCCTGCCGCGGCTGAGCCGCCTGGCGGGTTTCGAGGCCGGCACGGGCTACGCCATCAACGCGACCCCGCCGGAAGAGGCAGCCGCGCGCCTGCGGCAGCTGCTGGCGGAGGCTGGAGGGACCGCATGAACATCCTGATGGTCAGCGCCGAGTACGCGCCGCTGGCGAAGGTCGGCGGCCTGGCCGATGCGGTTGCCGGGCTGGCGGGCGCCCTGTCCGCGCGCGGCCACGACGTTCGCGTCGTGCTGCCGTGCTACGGTGCGATCGCCACGGCGGCCCGCGAGGCCGGCTTCCGGCCCCTGGCCGGGCCGCCGCGGGCGGTG
>JAYRFB010000146.1:0-20070 GCA_041908585.1 Candidatus Krumholzibacteriia bacterium | reverse complement strand
TTCTCGGCGATCGGCCTGGCCGTGGCACCGGCGCCGGCGGGGCCCGCGGCGGCGCTCGGGCGCTTTCTCAAGCAGGGAATACAACTGTTTGTCATGATGATGTTTGCGGCCTGGCCGGTCCTTCACCTGAGGGGTGAGGTCGCCTGGCGCCGATCCGCCCGGTGGCTGGTCGCGGGGGCGCTGCTGCAGGTTGGTTACGGGGCGCTCCAGCAGGCAGCCGGCAGCCAGCCCCTGCCGTTGCTGTCCGCCCTCGAGCGGATCTTCACCTCGAATCCCTCCATCCTCAGCGGCTCGACGCATGTCTACGTCGGCGATCGTTTCACCGACATCCCGCGACTGCGCGGGACGGCCTGCGAGCCGCTCTACCTTGGGAACTACCTGCTGCTGGCGCTGCCGCTGGTGGCGCTGACCGGCTGGCCGCGACGAGGGCGCCTCGCGGCGGGCATCCTGATCGGACTCCTGCTGCTGCTGACCTGGTCGCGCGGCGCCTGGCTGGGGGCGATGACGGGCCTGGGCGTGGCCGGCTGGTGGCGCCTGGCCGGCGCTGCCGATGGGGGCGGCGCGGGGCCGAGGCAGCTCCTCCGGCGACGGTGGCGCGTCGCCGTGGGCCTGGCGGTGCCCGTGGCCGCGGCCATGGTCCTGCGGTGGTCCGGCTGGGAGGCGGTTGACCTGCCGGTGCGGCGGCTGGCGCAGTCCTTCAGCCTGCACGACTGGTCCAACCTCACGCGCCTGTACTCGCTGCAGGCGGCCTGGCGGGCCTGGCTGCTCAGCCCGGTCGTCGGCATCGGCTGGGGGCAGTTCGGCTGGCATTTCCCGTCGCTGGTGGACCCCGGCGGCCTCCAGGCGATGTTCACCTGGCCGGTCGTGGCGAATTTCCCGCTTCTGGTCCTGTGCGAGACGGGCCTGGTCGGGATCCTGGCCCTGGCGCGGGTCACGGCGGGGCTGGTGCGCGGCATCATCGACGCCCGGCGCCGCACGCCGGCGCCGGAACGGCAGCGGGTGGGTGCCTGCGCCGTGGCAGCCGCGGGCATCGCGGTCCAGACGCTGACCTTCGCGCAGTACAACCTGGCGCACGCCTGGGTCGCACTGGGGCTCCTGGCCGCCGCGCTGCTGGAAGCGGGAACCGGCGCCGGGCGCCCGGGAAGCGGCCCAGCGACGCGCCACACGGAGCGGCCATGAGCGCGCGGCGACCGCTGGTGGTGCTCGATGCCCTGGCCGTGCGCGGCCGGCCGACCGGCGTTGCCGGCGGTGCCGTCGAACTGGTGACGGCGCTCGCCGCGCGTGAACGGGCCTGCGAGTTCCTGGTGATCGCCGGCGATGGGGCGCCCTTCACCGGCGTGGCTGGCCGGCCAGGCTGGCGCGTCGTCGTGTTCGGGGCCGACGGCGCGCCCCGGCGGGAATGGGCCCGCCAGGTCCTGATCCCGGCTGCCTGCCGCCGGCACGGTGCCGCCCTGGTCCACGCGCTGCAACCGGTCGCGCCGTGGGCGGCCCCGTGCCCGGTCGTGATGACGGTGCACGACCTCGCCTGGCACACGCTCCCGGAGGTGATCGCGGAGCCGCGCCGCACCTGGCTGCGCCTGGCCGTCCCGGCCTCGCTGTCCCGCGCCCGGCTGCTGCTGGCCAACAGCCGCACCACGGCCGCCGCGCTGCGGGCGGCCTTCCCGCGCCTCGCCGCGCGCGTGCGCGAGGTGCCGCACGGCACGCCGGCCTGGGCGCTGGCGGGTGACCTGCCGGCGGTCCCGCCGCCATCGCGCCCGTTCTTCCTGTTCGTCGGCCGGCTGGAGCCGCGCAAGAACCTGCCGACCCTGCTGGATGCCTACGAGCAGCTGTTGTCGGCGACCGCGGGCGCCGCGCCGGATCTCTGCCTGGCCGGCCCCGAGGGTTGGGGCCTGGGCCCGCTGCGTGAACGCCTGGCCCGCCCGTCGCTTGCCGGTCGCGTGCACCTGACGGGCTGGCTAGCCCCGGAAAGGTTGCGGGAACTCTACGCGACCGCCCTGGCCCTGGTCTTCCCTTCGCTGGACGAGGGGTTCGGGCTGCCGGTGCTCGAGGCGATGGCCTGCGGCGTGCCGGTCCTGACGTCGGCACGCGGGGCCACGGCCGAGGTGGCGGGCGAGGCCGCCGTGTTGGTGGCACCGCGGGACCCGGCCTCGATCGCCGCCGCGATGGCCCGCCTGGCCGGCGATGCCGGCCTGCGGGCCCGTCTGGTGGTGGCGGGCCGGACCCAGGCGGCGGGCTGGACCTGGGAGCGTACAGCTGACCTTACGGCAGAGGCTTACGCGGACATCGCGGCGCCGGCCCGGGCCAGAAAGTGATTGCCCGTCCGGAAGCCTTACCGTAGCTTGCACCCAGCAGCCGGCCCCGGATGAGGCCGGCCATCCGGCGCCTGCGGGAGGGATCGTGGACCTGGAAATCGTCGCCCTGCTCGGATTCGCGGCCGCCTTCCTGATGTCGTGGCTGGTGCAGCCGCACTTCCGGAATCTCGGCTTCCTGACCGAGATCGTCGACCATCCGGGACATCGCCGCGCGCACCGCGAGCCGGTCCCGCGCACCGGCGGCATGGCGATCTTCATCTCGTTCTTCTGCGCACTGTTCTTCCTCGAGCACGTGATCCTGGACACGCGCCTGCCGTGGTCCTGGCTCGGCATCCTCAGCGGGTCGGGCCTGGCCATCCTGGCGCTCGGTGTCGGCGACGACCGCTTCGGCATCCACGCGGAGAAGAAGCTCTACGGCCAGCTGGTGGTGATCCTGGCCCTGATGCTCTTCGGGCAGCGGCTCGACACGGTGACGATGCCCGTGGTGGGCGTGATCCAGCTCGGCGGCTGGGCCTGGCCGGTGACGCTCCTGTGGTACCTGGGCTTCATCAACTCGATGAACCTGATCGACGGCCTCGACGGGCTGGCCAGCGGCATCAGCGTGCTGGCGTCGGCGGCGCTCGTGGTCATCTCGATGGCCGTGCAGGAGATGTACTCGACACTCTTCGCGGCCACCGTCTGCGGCGCCACCATGGCCTTCTTCTACTGGAACGTGAGCCGGCGGAAGATCTTCCTCGGCGATTCGGGCAGCATGTGGATGGGGCTGGTGCTGGCGAGCCTGATGCTCAACCTGAGCCAGATCGCGCCCATCCAGCTGCCGGTGCTGCTGGCGCCGATGATCGTCCCGATCTGGGACACGGGCACCACGATCATCCGGCGTTACCGCCGCCGCACGTCGATCTTCCAGGCCGACGACTTCCACCTGCACCACCGCCTCCTGCGCCTGGGCTTCTCGCCGGCGGGCGCCACGCTGTGCCTGCTGCTCGTGACCACGGGCACGACGCTGTTCGCGCTCAGCGATTTCCTGGACGCGGCCTGGCTCGGACTGCCGGCGATGGGGATGTGGCTGATCGCCGCGCAGCTCGGCGCCCAGCGCCACCTGCAGAACCGCCGCCACGGCCTCGACCTGTACAGCGAGGTGTCCTACGCGCTGGGCCTTGACGACCGGCTGGACAAGCTGACCGGGCGCATCGAGCAGGATGTGGCCGACATCATCGACCTGCAGGCCGAGCGCCAGCGCGTGGCCCGCATCAGGGCCGGCCAGCGCGACGGGACGACCGGCGACGTGGCCGTGCCGGAGGCGCACAGCGGTGCCGTTCGACCCCATCCCGGAGACGATGACTGAGCTGTGCCGGGCGGCGCCGGACGGCTTTCGCGCGGTCGAGCTGGGCTGCGGCGACGGCGGGTTGCTGGCGCGCCTGAGGCAGTGCGGCGTCTGGTGCGCGGGACTCGACCTGGCGCCCCGTGCCCTGGCGAGGGCGGTCGACGTGCGTGGCGACGCCCGCCGGCCTCCGCTGCGCGCGGCCTCGCTGGACCTCGTCGTGGCGGCGAACCTGGTCCGCCACCTGATCTCCGCCGACCCCCGGCTGCGATTCCTGGATGCCTGGCTCGGGTTGCTGCGCCCGGGCGGTTCGGTTTTCGTGCTGGAGGATGAGCCCTCCGCCGAACCGGCGGCGGCCAATCACCGCGACCTGCAGGCTTTCCTGGCGCGACTGTTCCCGGACGGTCGCGGGCCTCTGGTTGCGCGCGACGCGTTCGTGCGTGCGCTGCCGGACCACCTGTCGGCCCGCGTCGCCGGCACGGCCGTCGGCGCCAATGCCAGTCGCCAGGACGCGCAGGCGGCGATCGCGATGCTGGAACGCGGGAATCCGGAGGCGGGTGGCGAGGCGGCGAGGCTGCTGGCGGCGATCCGCCTGCACGGACTGGCCTGCGGTCGGATGTGGTGGCTTCAACTGCGGGCGGAGTGAGGCGGTGGGGAGGGTATGAAGCTGCGGACACGCGCAATCCTGCTGGTGCCGGCGGTCGTCGCGATCGCCGCCTTGGCGTTGCTGGCTGCGGGGCAGCCGTCGGCGGTCGACTGGCGGCGCCTGCGCGCGGTGGCCCTCGAGAGTGACGACTGGGGCCTGGCCGGCTTCGTGCCGTCCGTCGAGGCCTGGGCCGGGCTGCGGCGCGAGGACCTCTCGCCTGGCCGATTCCCGGATGTCTACTGGCATTCCACTCTCGAGGACAGCGCCGCGGTGGCCGATCTCGCCGCCGTGCTGGGCACGGCGCGGGGGCGCGATGGCCGGCCGGCCGTGCTGCAGCCGAATTACGTGATGTCGTCCCTCGACTGGTCGGGCGGGCAGTGGCGGCGGCACGACCTGCCGGACCTGCCGGCGTCGTACCGGCGGCCCGGCCTGTGGCCGGCCGTGTCGACGGCGATCGCGGCGGGCGTCTGGTACCCCGAGTACCACGCCGCCTGGCACTACGACCCGCAGCGACGACGGCAGGCCGTGGCCGCGGGGGGCGCGGCCGCCGCGGCGGCCGAGCGGGGGATCATGCTGTTTCCCGGCAGCGAGGACGCGCGCGAGCTGGGTCCCTGGCGTCCGCTCGTCGAGCTTTCCGCCGAGCTCGACGCGGGACTGGCGGTGTTCGAGCGGGCGTTCGGGCGCACCCCGGGCGCGCTGATCGCGCCGGACTACACCTGGGACGGGCGCTGCGAGGCGCTGTGGGAATCGCGCGGCCTGCGCGTGATCCAGGCCAAGCGGGAACAGCGCCATCCGGGGTTGCCGCCCGGGGTTGCCGGCCGGGTCCTGAAGGTGCTGGAGCGCCAGTGGTCGCGGGCCCGCCACCCCGGGCGCACCTACCTCGAGCGCAATTGCCGCCTCGAGCCCGTGCAGGCGCCGGACGCCGCGGCCGTCGTGGCCGCCTGCCTGGAGCAGACCGCCCTGGCCTGGCGGCGGGGCGAACCGGCCGTGGTCGAGACACATCGTGTTAATTTCGCGCATGGGGAACCCGGTGTGGCTACTGCGGGACGCCGGGCACTGGCGGCGTACCTGGGCGGCCTGGCCGACCTGGGGGAGCCGGCACCGGTCTTCCTGGTCGATGCCGAGATTGCCGCGCTCACCCGGCGGGGGGTCAGCGTTGCGGAGATCGGCGGCCGGCAGGTGGTGCGCAATGGCAGCCACTCGCGGCGCCTGGCAGTCATCCGCGACGGCCAGGCGGTGTCGGGGGCGGCGCAGGGCGGCATCCGGCTGTGCCTCATCGATCCCGGCACCCATGGCGTCCTGACAGCTGCAGGCGGACGCTGACGGGGCGCCGGAAGCACGTGATCACGGGCCTTCGAGAATACTCTGTCAAATATGAAGATTTTCCGCGTGCGAAGTGGCAACTTTTGTGTCATTGACCACTTTTCCCGGTTTTGGTATAGTCTTCCGTACCGCCCACGGCAGCGTTCGCACCACCATCGGCGCCTGGTCGTTGGGGAACCGGATTCGTTCGATGCACCGGTTTCCCTGCAGCGGCCACTCGGGAGGAAGCCAGGTCCCTCTGTTAACGCGCAGCAGTCCCGCGCGATCCCGCGCGGGCAGGTAAGACGACCAGGTTCCCCGAGGCCCGCGCCTCGTCACGACTGATAACAAGACCGTCCGCCAACCGGACGTCGCCCCGACCGGAGGCCAGCAGATGCCAGCGTTCGTCTCCCGTATCGTCGTGCTCCTCGCGCTCGCCGGATCGCTCTCGGCCCTGGCGCCAGGCGCCGTCCTGGCCGCCGCCGCCGGCGCGGTCATCCATGAGGGTTCCTTCTCGGTGCGGGACCTGGCCTGGGACCAGGACCGCGACGGCGCACGCTATCCCGTGCTGCCGGGGTTGCGCGGCCTGGACGATCCGGGCAGCCCGCGCCTGCCGATGCAGACGCTCCTGCTGCTGGTGCCGGTGGACGCCGATGTCGTCGACGCCTGGATCGAGCCGCTGCAGACGCACGGCGAGACCGTGCCGGGCGCGCTGGCCCTGGGGGAGGCGCTGTTCACGGACACCGGTGGCAGGATCGAAACGAAGCGCCTGGCGAACGACGGCGGCGCGTTCCCCGCCGCGTGGGGCCGCTTCGCCGGCACGCACACCTGGCGCGGCTACCGGCTCCTGGCGATGGAGGTGTACCCCCTGCGCGTGTCCGGCGGGGCCGGCGCTTCGCAGCTCGAGTTCCTGGACCGCTACGCGGTGCGGGTCGCGTACGGCGCGACCCCCGCGACGGACGACATGGCCGTGCGTGCGCGCCTGTCGACCGCCGAGGTGCGGGCCAACGCGGACGTGCTGGCGCGCCTGGTGGCCAACCCCGGCGAACTGGCCGGCTACCGGCGCGAGAACGGCGTGGCCGTCGCCGCGCCGGCCGGCGGCTTCAGCCCCGACAAGACGCCGAGCCTGACCGGCAGCGCGGTCGAGTACCTCATCGTCACGACCGAGGCGATGCGCCCGGCCTTCGAGGCGCTCGCGTCGCACAAGACCGCGCAGGGCGTGCCCACCGTCGTCGCCACGCTGGAGTTCATCGCAGCCAACTACCGGCGCGGTGCGGACGTCCAGGAATCGGTCCGGATGTTCATCCGCGACGCCTACGAGAAGTGGGGGCTCGAATACGTGCTGCTGGGCGGCGACTCCGACGTGCTGCCCCCGCGCTACATCATCAACACCTTCTACCCGACGAACGGCTCGACGGCCATTCCCTGCGACCTCTACTTCGCCTGCCTGGACGGCAACTGGAATGCCGACGGCGACCATCTCTACGGCGAGCCCCTCACGGCGACGACGGCCGGCGACAGCGCCGACTTCGCCGAGGAAGTCTACGTCGGCCGCGCCGCGGTGAGCACACCCGAGGCGGCGACGGTCTTCGTCAACAAGGTGATCGCGTACGAGGCGGTCCCCGCCGGCTCGGCCTGGACCAATCGCGCGCTCTTCGCGGCGGAGGTGCTGTTTCCCGAGGACTTCCACGTCCAGGGCTACATCATCCTGGACGGCGCCAAGTTCGCCCACGAGCAGATCACGAACCACATCCTGCCGTGCACGGACATGGAATACACGCGGATGTACGAGACGGACCTGCAGTATCCGCGCGACGCGGGCCTGACGCGGGCCGCGCTGGCCGACACGCTGGACAACGGCCGCTACGGCATCGTCAACCAGATCGGCCACGGGTACTACTTCAACATGTCCGTCGGCGACGCGAACTTCATGACCACCGACGCCGACAACCTGACCAACGGCGGCCATACCTTCATGATCTACGCGCTGAACTGCGCCTCGGCCGCCTTCGACAACAGCTGCCTGCTCGAGCGGTTCATCCAGAACCCCAACGGCGGTTCGGTGTGCTCGATCGGCTCGGTCCGCGCGGCGTTCCCGAACAACGCCAATGCGTACCAGCAGGAGTTCTTCAGCGAGCTCTATTGCACGGCGGAGAATCGCGTCGGGCGGCTGCTCGCGCTCAGCCGGCTGCCGTTCATCGGCCTGACCACGAACAACTACGTCGACCGCTGGACGTTCGAGAACTACACGCTGCTCGGCGACCCGACGCTGCCCATCTGGACCGGTGTGCCGCAGTCCGTGGCGGTCGCGGCCCCGGCTTCGCTGGCGGTCGGCGCCCAGCCGCTGGCGGTGACCGTCACCACCGGCGGCGTGCCGGTGGCCGGCGCGCGCGTGTGCCTGCAGAAGGCCGGCGAGGATCTGGCCTGGGGGCTGACCGACGGAGCCGGGCAGGTGACCCTGCAGGTCCTGCCGACCAGCCCGGGCACCGCGACCCTGACGGTGACCGGCCGCAACCTGGCGCGCAACTCCCGGAGCGTGCCGGTGGTCAGCGGCGGCGCCTACCTGCGCGTCGAGTCGGCGGTCGTCGTCGACAACGGCGTGGCCGGCAGCATCGGCAACGGCGACGGGTTCGCGGATGCCGGCGAGACGATCGCGGTCTGGCCGCTCGTTCGCGAGACGGGCGGCGCGCCCGCCACCGGGCTGACGGCGACGCTGAGCACGTCGCAGCCTGGCGTCACGATCTTGAACGGCGCGACCTCGTTCAGCCCGGTCGCCGCCGGCGGTTCGACCGCGGCCCTGTCGCCGCTGCTGCTGGCGATCGACGCCACGGTGGCCGACGCGACCGCCATCGAGTTCACGCTGGACGTGGCGGCCGGCGCCAGCCACTCGCTCTCGCCCTGGTCCCTGACGGTGCGGGCTCCGGAGCTCGAGGTCGTCCGCATGGACTGGGAGGACGTGACCTGGGGCGACGGCGACGGCATGCTGGAGTCCGGCGAGCGCCTCGGCGTGAGCGTCACGCTGAAGAACTACGGCTCCGGCGCCAGCGGCGCGGTGACCGGCGTCCTGCGCACCAGCAGCGCGTTCGTGACGCGCTACGACTCGCTGTCGACCTGGGCGTCGCTCGGCCTCCTGGCGCAGGGCGATGCGAGCCCGGTGTTCTCGATGTCGATCGACCCGAGCCGCAACAGCGCCGCGTGGCTCCTGCTCACCGACTCCCACGGGCGGACGCTGCGGCACGACTTCACCCTGCTGCGACCGGATACGCCGACGGCGATCAACACCGACACGTCGCTGGGTGCGGACGTGATCGCGGTGTCGTGGACGCCGTCGACGGCGACGGACCTCCGCGGCTACGATGTGTACCGCAGCCTGTCCGACAGCGGACCCTGGACCCGGGCCAACCAGGACGTGATCCTCGGCACCTCGTACTTCGCCGACACGGGCCTGGCGCAGCTGACCACGTACTACTACAAGGTCGGCGCGGTGGACCAGTCGGGCATCCCCAGCATCCTCTCGGCGGCGGTCAGTCGCAGCACGGCCCCGGCCGAGGCGCTGAACTTCCCGGCGGCCTTCAGCGGCGAGACCAGCAGCCCGCTGGCCGTGGGCGACGTCGACGGCGACGGCGACCTGGAGATCGTCGTGGCGAGCAACCAGGTCTACGTCTGGCACCACACCGGCGAGGAGCTGCTCGACGGAGACAACGACTCGCAGACGCTGGGCAACTTCACGGACTTCGCGCCCGGCGCCGTTCTGCAGCCTGCCGCGGTCACGCTGGCGGACCTGGACGGCGTGCCCGGCCTGGAGATGATCATCAGCGAGCGCGCGCCGACCTTCCAGATCCACGCGTACACGAAGTCGGGTACCGAGCTTCCGGGCTGGCCGCGCTCGGTGGTCCTGCCGGTTGCCAGCGCCTGGAACTGGGCGGCGCCGGCGGTCGGGGACATCGACGGAGACGGCGCGCCCGAGGTCGTGGTCAATACCCTCAACGGCACGATCTGGGCCTGGAATGCCGACGGCACCGAGGTCCGCGACGGCGATTCCAACCCCGCGACGAGCGGTATCTTCTTCAAGCGCGCGGGCGCCGAGTTCGAGTGGTCCCGCAGCGGGCCGACGCTGGTCGACCTCGACGGCGATGACGCGGTCGACATCGTGTTCGGGACGAAGAACGACAGTTCCGGCCTCAAGCAGGTCTACGCGCTGAAGTACAACGGCACGAACGTGGCCGGCTTCCCGTACGTGACCGGCAGCGGCGTCAGCACGGACGTGGTCGCCGGCGACCTCGACGGCGACGGCCAGGTCGAGCTCGTGTTCTACACGAACTCCGGAATGGTCTACGCGCTCCGCGCCAACGGCACGAACTACCCCGGTTACCCGAAGGCGACCGGCCTGCCGGTGAACTTCGACTGGGTGACCGTCCCGGCGCTGGGCGACATCAACGGCGACGGCTACCTGGAGATCATCTACGCCCCGAACCAGACGGGCCTCATCGGCAGGCTGGCGGCCCTGTCCACCAACTACGCGGCCGGCACGAGCGGCCAGTTCGTGCCCGGCTGGCCGGTGACGCTGCCGGGCAGCTCCGAGGGCAGCCCGGTGATCGGCGACATCGACGGCAACGGTTCGCCCGAGATCCTGCACGGCATCGGCGGCGGCGACGCGGCGGCGCCGTACAACCTGTACGCCTTCCACTCCAATGGCACGAACGTGGCGGGCTTCCCGATCACCCTCGAGGGCCCGGTCATGAACGGCGTCACGGTCACCGACCTGGATACCGACGGGGACGTCGACATTGCCTATGCGGGCTGGGACTTCCTCTGCCACGTCTGGGACATGCCGTTCGCCTACGACCGTCACGCGGTGCCCTGGCCGACGTTCAAGGGCAACACGAAGCGTACGGGCCTGTACTTCCCCGTGCAGCTGGTCGGAGTGGGAGACGGCCCGGTGGTGCCCTCGGTGCCGCTGCAGCTGGAGCGGCCGTACCCGAATCCGTTCAACCCGTCCACGAAGATCAGCCTCTACGTGGCGGCTCGCGGCGACCTGCAGGTGGACATCTACGACGTGCAGGGGCGGCGCGTGCGGGCCCTGCATGCCGGGCCGATCGAGGCCGGCTGGCACACGCTGGTCTGGGACGGGCGCGACGACGGTGGCCGCGGGCAGGCCAGCGGCGTGTACCTGGTCCGGGCGCGGGCTGCCGGTGAGGACGGCGTCCAGAAGATGACGCTCGTCAAATAGGGTTCCGGCACGTCCTGTGCGCTGCCGGCGATGCCGCCGGGCGGGAAGCCGCCCGGCGGCTTTCGCATCCGGGGTTGCGCTCATTGACGGGTTGCGGGTGGCACCGCTAAGCTGGGCAGGAGTCGCGGGAGCGGGAGGGCCAGGATGGACGAGCGGACAACCGGGCGACGGTGGGACCCGGTGCCGGCGGGAAGGACGGGACGGGCCGAGGCATTGCGCGCCGGCGCAGTGGCGCTCATGGCGCTGCTGGCGGCGGCTCAACTGGCCGGTTGCGGCCGCCGGGATTCCGGCGATGCGGCAGCGGACCCGGTTGCCGGGGGGACGGCGGTGGTGGCGCTGGCCTCCGAGCCTGATATCCTCAATCCGCTGCTGTACGCCTCGGCCACGGCCGGCCAGGTGATCGCGGAGCTGCACGACGGCCTGACGGACATGGACGAATCGCTGGCCTACGTGCCGCGGATCGCCAGGTCGTGGGAGCTGGCGCCCGACAGCCTGGCCATCACCTACCACCTGCGGCCCTGGCGCTGGTCGGACGGGCAGCCGTTGACGGCGCGGGACGTCGCGGCTTCGCTGGCCCTGTTCAAGGACGAGCGGGTGGCCAGCCGCCGCCGGAGCCTCTACGAGGCCGTGACGGGCGCCGTCGCGCTCGATGACAGCACGGTCCGCTACGACCTGGCGCGGCCCGTGCCGGACCCGGTCCAGGTCACCTGGCACCACATCCTGCCCTGGCACATCGTCGGCGGGCTGGACCCGGCGCAGGTGGCGACCTGGCCGATCAACCGCCAGCCGCTCTCTTCGGGGGAGTTCAGGCTCGAGTCGTGGGCTCCCGGTCGCGAGCTGGTGCTGACGCGCAACCCGCACTACCCCGGCAAGGCGGCCCGGCTCGAGCGGGTGGTGTTCCGGATCGTGCCGGAGGAGGCGACGCGCCTGCTCATGCTCGAGACGGGCGAGGTGGATGTCGCCGACGGCGTCTCGCCCGCGTCGGCCGGGCGGCTCGAGGCGCGCGGCGACCTGCAACTGGTGGCGACCGGCGGTCGCCGCATCTACTACCTCCAGTGGAACTGCCGGAACCCGGTGCTGGCGGACGCTGCGACGCGGCGGGCCCTGTCTCTGGCGCTGGACCGGGACCGGATGGTGTCCACCCTGCTCGCCGGATTCGGCCGGCCGGCGGTGGGGCCGATACCGCCGGTGATGTGGAACCACCATCGCGGCCTGGTGCCCGCGGCATGCGATCCGGAGGCGGCGCGGCGCGCGCTGGCGGCTGCGGGCTGGGCCGATCCCGACGGCGACGGCGTGCTGGAACGCGACGGCCGGCCGCTGCGCCTGGAGATGCTGACGCGCAGCGGCGACCCGGTGCGCGAGCAGGGTGCGGTGATCATCCGGGAGAACCTGCGGGCGGTGGGGGTGGCCGTGGAGGTGCGCGCGATGGAGCAGGTGGCCGGGCTCGAGCGCGTGCGCGAGGGGCTCTTCGACGCCTACTTCGGCCTGCTCGTCGCCAACCTGTACGGCAACCCGGCGCCCTACGTGCGCTCGACCGCCGTCGGCGAGTACAACCAGGGCCACTACGCCAACGCCACGGTCGACTCGCTGCTCGACGTGGCCCTGGCCGAGCCCGATCGTCAGCGCGCGCTGGCGACCTGGCTGCGCCTGCAGGAGACGCTCGTCGCCGATCCTCCCTCGGCGTACCTGTTCTACCCCGACAACCTGGTGGCCGTGAACCGCCGCCTGCGGGACGTTCGCCCGCACCTCCTGTCGCCGGTCAACAACCTCTCGGAATGGTGGGTGGGGCCGGTGCCGGGAGACGGCGGGAAGGACGCCCGTTGATGGCCAAGCCGGTTCCGGTTCCGTACCTTGAGGGCATGACCTGCCCGCTGAACCAGGAACCTGACGGAACGGCCGCGACGCCCGTGAGCGCTGCCGGACCGGTCGCGACGACCGTGTGCGCGGCCGGGCGATCGCGCGCCCCGGCAACGGTCGTGACCGTGGTTGCCATCCTTGTCCTGGCAGGCGGCTGTGGCGGAGGAGGGGGCACGACGGGGCCCGGGCCGGACCCGGTCATCTCCTTCTCGCCGACGGCGCAGGGGCAGCAGCTCACCATCGGCGACAGCCGCCAGTTCGGTGCGAGCGTCGACCCCGAAGGCACCATGGCCGTGACCTGGCGGCGGGGCGGAGCGGTGGTCGGGACCGGGCGCCAGTACATGTACCAGGCGAATGCCGTGGGTCGCGACACGCTGCGTGTTCGCGCGGAGGCCGGCTCGGCCAGCCGCGAGTATTTCTGGGTGCTGGACGTCGCCGCCGAGCCGGCGACGGCGCCACCGCAGGTGCCCGGCGTGGCCGTGGCGCCCGGGCCCGATCCCGTGGAGGTGATGGTCACCTGGACGCGGGTGTCAGGCTCGACCTACCCGATCGTCGCCTACGAGATCGTGATGAGCTACGCGGGTGTCATCACGCTCGACAACTGGGCGGCGGCGATACCGCTCGCGCAGGTGGCGCACGTCGGCGGGCAGGTCGGCTACAGCTCGACCTTCGACCGCACGAACGGCGGGCTGGTTCCGGGCGCGGAGGCCTGGTTCGCCGTGCGCGCGCGCGACGATCGCGGCCAGCTCTCCGTGTCGCTGGCCAGTCGCCAGACGCGGATCACGAGCGAGTGGTGGATCGACGGCCGCATCATCGACGAGCGCGGCGTCCCGATCCTCGGGGCGATCGCGGCCACGTCCGCGCCCCAGCGCAACGACAACACCGACGGCGACGGCCTGTTCAGGCTCGGGCCGTACCGGAGCGTCGACACGGTGACCGTGGCGACGACGCCGCCGGCGGGCTACTACGCCTTCCGCACCGGGCGCATCGCCAGCCAGGCGGATATAGACCTGGACGTCGTGCTGCCGCGCCGGCAGGACCTTGCGGCGGAGTGCGACGTCCAGTCCTACGGCGGCGAGTTCATGAACTGGTTTCGCCACATGACGCGCACCGTGGCGGTTGCCGGCGACACGGCGTCGTCGCGCCTGTGGAAGTGGGACCAGTGGCCGGTCCGGGTCTTCCTGCCCGATTCGACCACGGCCAGCGGTCGTGACATGGACGAGGCCGCCCGTGAGATGATGGCGCTGTGGAACGACGCGCTCCGCCTGAACGTCGGCGATCCCGACTACCTCGTCGAGGTGGCGACGTCGGCCGCCGCGGACGTGTACTTCGCCTGGGTGACCGATGTCTCGTCTGGCTACGGGGAGGCCTCGCTCGAGCTGCCGGCGGGCGGCGTGTTCGGCGATGTGCGCCCCGAGCGCATCCGGGTCGAGGTGGAGACGGGGATCGCCGCGAACCAGTTCTTCCGGGAGGTCTGCCTCCATGAACTGGGGCATGTCCTGGGGCTGAGCAACCACTCCCTGGAGTGCGACGGCGCCGGGCACCTGATGGTACTCGGGGCCGCGGGAAACCTCTCGCTCGAGCATCCGATCCATCCGGACGAGGTCAATGCCGTTCGCATCCTGCGCGCGCTGCCGCAGGGCGCCGACATGCGCGGGATGACGCCCTGACCCCGCCCGGGGCGGGCGCGCGTTCGTCAGCCGGGGGGCCAGGCCAGGGGGCGGCCGCCCAGCACGTGCAGGTGCAGGTGCCCCACCGACTGTCCGCCGTCCTGCCCGCAGTTGATGACGAAGCGGTAGCCACCGGGCGCCAGGCCCTCGGCCTGGGCCGCGATGACGCCCGCGCCGAGCAGCCCGTCGGCGGCGCCACGCTCGGGTCCCACCAGGTCGTTGAGCCCGTCCAGGTGGCGCCGTGGCACGACCAGCACATGCGTCGGGGCCTTGGGGTCGATGTCGCGGAAGGCGACGTATTCGGCGTCCTGGTGGATGATGTCGGCCGGGATCCGGCCGGCGGCGATCTCGCAGAACAGGCACTTGCTCACGTTGGCGGCTCCCGCGCTGGGGTTGCTGGGGCCCGGGGGGCAAGACGGGCTGCAGGCAGGCTACCATGGGCCCCGGCATGCGGCAAGGGCGGGCGGCGCCCGATTTTCTCTCTTTCTTCGCTGGACTTTCACCAGTCTTTCGTCTAGACTGTGGCGGACGTGGCAGGCGCGCCTTCCGTCCGGAGAGAGGTCTCCGGTGGGCGGCGGTGCCGCCGGACGCGCCCGAAACGCCCAGGGAGGGATCCGATGGGACTGACGCCCCGCCAGGCGGAAATCCTGGCCTTCGTGACTGCCTACACCGAGGAACGCGGCTTCGCGCCGACGCTGCAGGAGATCGGCGACCGGTTCGGACTGTCTTCGGTCGCGACGGTGCATAAGCATGTGCGCCACCTCGTGGACAAGGGCTACCTCCGGCGCGAACGGCGCAATGCCAGCCGCGACATCGAGGTGGTCGCCGACGGTGACGGCGGCCTCGCCACGATCCCGCTGCTGGGCACGGTGGCGGCCGGCCGCCCGATCGAGGCGCTTGCCGAGCACGAGCAGCTGCGCGTCCCGGAGGAGTGGCTGGGCAAGGGACGCACCTTCGCCCTGAGGGTGCGCGGGGATTCCATGATCGACGAGCAGATCCGCAGCGGCGACACGGTCGTCGTGGAAGCCCGCGAGACGGCGCGCAACGGCGAAACCGTCATCGCGCTCGTGGACGGCGAATCGGTCACGGTCAAGCAGTACTTCCGCGAGGGCGCCCAGATCCGCCTGCAGCCGGCCAACCCGGCCGTGCCTGTCATGCGCTTCCCGGAGGAGCGCGTGACCGTGCAGGGCGTCGTCATCGGCGTTCTGCGCCGCTACAGTTGAGCCGTCCACGGCAAGGCTGGCACCCGCCGGCGGGCGCGCCCGGCGGGTGCGGGCTTTTCCGGCCGGCGCCCGTTGGTTGACGCCCCCGCCTCCGGCAGGTAGCATACCCGGAAGTCACGCATGCACTTTCGGGCTTCCTGGCGCGGAGCGGGGCGAGCATGGGCAGCAAGGACAGGCCGGGCGAACTGGAGGAGATCTTCGAGATCCTCGTGACCGCCTACGCCCAGAAGGGCGGGACGGTGCCCGGGGAGAGCGATCTCTGCTGGCGCCCAGCGACCGATGCCTACGAGACCGACGACGCCTTCATCGTCCAGATGGACCTGGCCGGGCTGGATCCCGCCCAGATCGAGGTGCTCGCGGACGAGAAGAGCCTGCTCGTGCGCGGCATCCGGCCCGACGCCTCGGGTCCGGGCAAGAAGCATTTCCACAAGATGGAGATCAGCGTGGGGCCGTTCGCCCGGCGCGTCCCGATCACCGTGGCGGTCGACCCCGCCACGGCCACGGCGCGCTACCGGGGCGGCTTCCTGTACGTCACCTTCCGCAAGGGCGGCGGGGGGCAGGGCGACCGTCGGCAGATCGCGATCGAGCGCTGAGGCGACCCCAGCGGGCGGGGTGAACAGGGAACGTCGGGCGGGCTCGGGCCGCGCGGACACGGGAAGGAGCTCCACGTCATGGCGGACAACCACCGGGACCACGAGGACCAGGAACACGTGACCGAGGTCAAGCTGCCCCGGGAGCTGCCGGTCCTGCCCATCAGCGAAGCCGTGATCTTCCCGGCCATGATGGTACCCCTGGTGCTGACGGACACGAACCTCGTGCGACTGGCGGACGACTGCCTGGCCGGCGACAAGATCCTCGGCACCTTCGCCCAGCGAGACACCGACACCTCGGACGACGGCGAGGAGACCGCGGACCGCGACCTCATCTACCAGGTCGGCACCGCCGTCAAGATCCAGAAGATGCTGCGCTTCCCCGACGGGAGCATGCGCATGCTCGGCCAGGGCATCGCGCGCTGCCGTATCCGCGAGTTCGTGCGCGACCAGCCCTACATGGTCGCCCGTGTCGAGCTCATCGAGGAGGAGGCTCAGGACGACCCGCGGACGCTGGCGTACATGCGCGGCGTGGCGAACAACTTCCTGAAGATCATCGACGCCTCGGAGAACCTCAGCGACGAGCTGAAGGTCGTCGTGATGAACATCGACGAGCCGGGCCGCCTGGCGGACCTGATCGCCTCCAACCTGGACATCGAGGTGGCGGAGAAGCAGTCGATCCTGGAGGAGCGCTCGCCGCGCAAGCGGCTGCAGCTGCTGTCGAAGATCGTCATGCGCGAGCTGGACGTGCTGGAACTGGGGCAGAAGCTGCAGTCGCGGGTCCGCAAGTCGATCGACAAGGACCAGCGCGAGTACTACCTGCGGCAGCAGCTGAAGGCGATCCAGCGCGAGCTGGGAGACACCGACGAGGGCTCGGTCGAACTGGAGGACCTGCGCGAGCGCATCGACAAGGCGGCGCTGCCCGAGAAGGTCCTGGCGGCGGCGAACCGCGAGTTCGACCGGCTGGCCCGCATGTCTCCGGGCGCCAGCGAGTACACCGTCAGCAAGACCTATGTCGACTGGCTGCTGGACCTGCCCTGGTCCATCGGCTCGGAGGACATCCTTGACCTCAAGCGCGCCGAGGAGATCCTCGAGCGCGATCATTTCGGCCTGGACGACGTCAAGAAGCGGATCATCGAGTACCTGGCGGTGCGCAAGCTGAAGGAGAACCACCGCGGTCCGATCCTCTGCCTGTCCGGCCCCCCGGGTGTCGGCAAGACCTCGCTGGGGCGCAGCATCGCCGAGGCGGTGGGCCGCAAGTTCTTCCGCTTCTCCCTGGGCGGCATGCGCGACGAGGCCGAGATCCGCGGCCACCGGCGCACGTACGTCGGCTCGATGCCGGGGCGGATCATCGCCGGGCTCAAGGAGTGCGGGACCAACAACCCCGTGTTCATGCTCGACGAGATCGACAAGCTGGGCCAGGATTTCCGCGGCGATCCCGCCAGCGCGCTGCTCGAGGTGCTGGATCCCGAGCAGAACAGCGACTTCACGGACCACTACCTGACGCTGCCGTTCGACCTCTCGAAGGTCATGTTCATCACGACGGCCAACATGCTGGACACCATCCCGCGCCCGCTGCTGGATCGCATGGAGGTCATCCAGCTGGCGGGCTACACGAACCTCGAGAAGCTGCAGATCGCCAAGCGCTACCTGCTGCCGCGCCAGATCGAGGAGAACGGCCTCAAGCCGGCGCAGATCCGGTTCACGGACGCGGGACTGATGAAGGTGATCGAGGACCACACGCGCGAGGCCGGCGTGCGCAACCTCGAGCGCGAGATCGGCGCCGTGTGCCGCAAGGTGGCCACCGACGTGGCGAAGGGGAAGCGCAAGGCGCAGTCGATCGGCGCGAAGAACCTGGAGGACTACCTGGGACCGCCCAGCTACACGGGCGACCGCCTGCGCAGCCACCTGAAGGTGGGCGTCTGCACGGGCCTGGCCTGGACGCAGGTCGGCGGCAAGATCCTCTACATCGAGGGCCTGGCCCTGCCGGGGGGGCACGGCAACCTGAAGCTGACGGGCCAGGTCGGCTCGGTCATGCAGGAGTCGGCGGCGGCGGCCTACAGCTACCTGCGCAACCGCTTCGGTGACCGCAAGGAGCACCGCGCCTTCTTCGGCGAGCGCGACGTGCACATCCACCTGCCGGCCGGCGCGGTGCCGAAGGACGGGCCCAGCGCGGGCATCGCCATGGCTTCGGTGCTGCTGTCGCTGCTGGTGGGGCGGGCCATCGATCGCCGCACGGCGATGACGGGCGAGATCACGCTGACCGGCGCCGTGCTGCCGATCGGCGGCCTCCTGGAGAAGGTCCTGGCAGCGCATCGGGTCGGCATCCGCCGGGTGATCATTCCCGCGGACAACGAAGTGGACCTCGGGGAGATCCCCGACGAGGTCCGCGAGGCCGTGGAGTTCGTCCCGGTGCACCACGTCGACGAGGTCTGGGAGGCCATCTTCCCCGACCTCGGCGCCTGATCGCGGGCGGCGCGGGAAGGAGCCCCGTGTGTCGGAGCATGCGCTGATCAACACCGTGCTGCGGCCGTTCTTCCGCAAGGGAACGGGCGCGCGGTTCAGCCTGCCCGACTGCGTCGGCGACGATTCCCGCATCCTCTGCATCGACGCCGGCTGCCTCAGCGACGTCCTGTTCCACATGCCCCTGCTGACGGCGATCCGCCGCCGCTGCCCCGGCGCGGTCATGGACTTCCTGATGCCGGAGAAGCACGCGGCGCTGGTCGTGCCCAGCGGCCTGGCGCGCCAGTGCCTGGTCTACAAGCCCAACCAGCTGAACCCGTGGCGGCCGGCGTTCGCCTCCCTGCTCCGCCAGGTCCAGTCGGGCCACTACGACCTGGCGTTCCTGATGTCGCACCAGCCGCAGCCGTCTCTGGAGATGGCGGCGCTAGCCAGCGGCGCGGCGCTGCGGTTCGGGCCCTCGCACGCGCAGGCCTGGCCTTCGCTGAACTTCGAGCTGCGAGCGGCGCCGGACACGTACCTGGGCGATCGCGTGCGGCACGCGGCCCCGCTGTTCGGGCTGGCGGCTGCCGACCTGGCCCCGCGCTGGCCGCTGCCGATGGACAAGCTGCGCCAGATGGCCCAGCAGGTCCACTTCCACAAGCCGAACCCGCGCCAGCTACTGGTCGGGCTCGATGCCGGTCAGCCGCTGACGGGCCCCGGCTGGCCGCTGGAGACGTTCCAGGGCATCGCCCGCGTGCTGGGATCGCGACTCGAGTGCCGCGTCCTGCCGCTGGGGCATCCCGAGGAGAAGGAGCGCCATGCCCGGCTGGAGGTGCTGCTGAGCAACGTCCCGGCGGGCCTGAACCGCGACACGCTGCTGGAGGTGGTGCTGCTGCTGTCGCAGTGCGACCTCTTCGTGTCCGGGAACACCGACGGCTTCCACTTCGCGGTGGCGATGGGGGTGCCCGCGATCGGCCTGTTCCGCGAGGACGATCCCGCGCAGTGGCGACCGGCAGCGGGGCCGCGCCTGCGCCTGCTCGCACCCGACGAGAACGGGAGCGTCGACCCGGACGTGCTGGCAGCCGCGGTCGAGGCCGTGGCCGGCGACCGGCGCCGCGCCGCCGGCGCGACGGTCGTCACGGCTCCGCCGGCGCCGGCCGGCGCGGACGTTCCCGGCGATGCCGGCGTGCCCGCGGCACCGGACCCCGCGCCGGATTCTACGCCGAATCCTGCGCCGGTCCCCGGCGCCCGCGATGCAGCCCGTCCGTGAGCGGCGGCCGGTGCGCCGCGTCCTCCTGGTAGCCCCCAACTGGCTCGGCGACGTCATCATGACGCTGCCCGCGCTCGAGTGGCTGGCAACGGCGCGCCGCGCCGCGGGGGCCCCGGCGATCACGCTGTCGCTCGCGATCCGCAGCGCCTGGGCACCGCTGCTCGTCGGGGACGCGCGGGTGGATGAGCTGCTCGTGACCGAGCGCCC
>JAYRFB010000145.1:0-3076 GCA_041908585.1 Candidatus Krumholzibacteriia bacterium | reverse complement strand
GTCGAACGACGGCATCGGTGAGCTGCCCGCCTCGTTCACCGGTGAGCTGCCCGGCGCCGGCGGCCCGGTCGCCTGGCACCTCGACCTGATGCCCGAAGGCCGCTACCAGCTGCGCCTCACCTACCGCGACCGCCCGGCGCCCGCGAGCTTCGACGACATCGGCCGCTGGTTGCGCGAGCCCGACACCGGACGCCTGGTCCTGCGCGGCGGCCGCGAGGCGCCGGTGTACCTGCTGCCCGTCGAAGGCGGTGCGGCGCTGCGCAAGCTGGACCTCGAGGGCAAGGTCATCGAGTCGGGTCACAACGACCGGCTGGCGCGCCTGCCTGCGGCATCGCCCATCGAGCCGCGCCTGCTGCTGACGGGCATGTTCACCTACGTGGCGGATGCCGCGGCGATCACTCTGTGTGCCGACGACCGGCGTTTGCCGGTGGCGATGGAGGCGGACTACCGTGCGCTCGAGGCCGCATACCTGCAGGCCGAGCCGCAGCCGGGGCAGCCGTTGCTGGTGACGGTGGAGGGCCTGATCGCGCTGCGACCCTCGGCGGAGGAGAGCCAGCCTCCGCGGCCGACGCTGGTGGTCGAGAAGTCCGTGTCGGTGCGGCCGCGCGAGACCTGCGGCACGCCGCTGGCCGACAGCCCGCTGCGCGGAACGTACTGGAAGCTGGTGCGCCTGGGCGACGCATCCGTGAAGGCGGCCGACGGTCAGCGCGAGGCCTACCTGGTGTTCGACACCGAGGAGCCGCGCGTCGCCGGCAGCGGCGGCTGCAATCGGGTCAATGGCGGCTTCGAGCTGGACGGCGCGAACCTGCGCTTCGGGCGCCTGGCGGCCACCCGCATGGCGTGCCCCGAGGGCCTGGAGCAGGAGCAGCGGTTCCTGGCGGCGCTCGAGGGCGTGACCCGCCACCGCATCGACGGCAGCCATCTCGAGCTGCTCGATGCGACGGGTGCCGTCGCGGCGCGGTTCGAGGCGGTGGCGCTGCGCTAGGCGACCGGCGGTCAGGCCGCGGTGGGCGTGGTGGGCGCGGCGGTGCGATGACGCCGGCGCCAGCGCGAGACCAGCACGACGACCAGGATGCCCAGCGCCACTCCCGCCAGCGGCACCAGCACGGCGATGGCCGCCAGCACGAAGGCCCCGGCCGTCTCGATGGTGGCGAAGACCGGGTTGCCGAAGCCGGCCGTGGTTGCGGTGGAGCCCAGGCGCAGCATCCCGTTGAGCCCGTGGAACAGGCCGGCCGTGCCACCGCCGGCGATCAGGGCCAGGGACCAGCGCAGCAGGGGCGAGGCCTCGCCCAGGGCGCCGGCCATGGTCAGGGCGCCGGCCCCCACGGCCAGCGGCGCGGCCACCACGTCCAGCGCGTGGTCGACCCAGGGGACGTGCGCCGCGATGACTTCCAGGGCCGTGGCGGCGCCGAACGCCACCAGGGCCGGCGTGGCAGCCAGCCAGGCGAATCCCGGCGAGGGGTCGAACCAGCCCAGGCGGGCGGCAGCCCCCATCACGAGCAGGGGCACGAAGACCCGGAAGCCGCAGGCGGCCGCCAGGCCGATGCCGACCAGGATGCCCAGCACGTTGTCCAGATCCACGGCGTCCCCTCCACCGGTTCGGGTCCCGGATGACTTTGGTCCTCAACACCGGTCCTCAACACCGGTCTTCGACACGCGTCCTCGATACGGGCCCCGGCAGCGGCCCCCGGCGGGCCGGCGAACCGATTTGCTACCCCGCCGACCCCCCACCATATTCGATCCGTGCCCTCGACGCCGCTCGGAATCGAACCCTGCCAGGTGGTGCGTCCGATGTTCAACCAGATGATCGTCTCCATGCTGCCGGTGGTGCCGAAGGGCATCATCCGCAAGGTCTCCATGCGCTACATCGCCGGCGACAAGCTCGCCGACGCGATCGGGACCGCGGCGCGGCTCGACCAGCAGGAGAAGGCCTGGTCGACGATCGACGTGCTGGGGGAATTCGTGGAGGAGCGCAGCGTCGCCCTGCGCAGCAAGGCCGAGAGCCTGCAGGTGCTCGAGGCGATCAACGAGCGCAACCTGAAGGCGGCGGCCGGGCTCTCGCTGAAGCCGACCAGCCTGGGGCTGGGCATCGACGCCGACTTCGGCCTGGACAACATCCGCGAGGTGGTCGCGCGCGGGCGCGACCTGGGCATCTTCGTCAACATCGACATGGAGAACAGCCCCTACACCGACGCCACGCTGCGCGCGTACCGCAAGCTGCGCGACGAAGGCTATACGAATGTCGGCGTCGTGATCCAGGCCATGCTGCACCGCAGCGAGCAGGACGTGCGCGCGCTCCTGGACTACCAGCCGGTGGTCCGGCTGTGCAAGGGCATCTACCGCGAGGCGCGCACCATCGCCTTCACCGACCGCGAGGACGTTCGCGCCAATTACCGCAAGCTGCTGCGCATGATGCTGGACGGCGGCTTCTACCCCGCCATCGCCACCCACGACGACCCGCTCATCGACGACGCGCGCGCCCTGATCCGCGAGCGCGGCCTCAAGCCGGACCAGTACGAGTTCCAGATGCTGCTGGGCGTGCGCGAGGGCGTGCGCCGGCGCCTGCTCGCCGAGGGCCACCACCTGCGGGTGTACGTGCCGTTCGGCGAGGACTGGTACGGCTACGCGACGCGGCGCCTCAAGGAGAACCCCGAGATGGCCGGCATGATCGCCAAGGCCGTGCTGCTGGGGCGCTGAGGCGCACCGACGTCTTCCCGCAAGATCCCACCAGCCGGTGACAGTCCGGCCCGGCGTGCCTACACTGGTGCGGCTGTCGGGCGGTCGAACGTGGACGTGGGGGGCCGGTACATGGCGATGAAGCGGGTGGGACGACCGGGGTGGCGCGCGGTGGCGCTGGGCGCCGTGGTCGTGCTGGCGGGAGCGGCGATGGCGGCGCGGGCCCTGGTGCCCCCGGCGGTGCCCGTGCTCCGGGCGGTGACCGGCCCGCTGGTGCAGAAGGTCGTGGCCAACGGGCGCGTGAACGTGCCGGTGCGGGCGCAGGCCGGGGCGCCGGCGGGCGGCGTGCTGGCGCGCGTCCTCGTGGACCAGGGCGACACGGTGCGCACCGGGCAACTGC
>JAYRFB010000144.1:0-10862 GCA_041908585.1 Candidatus Krumholzibacteriia bacterium | reverse complement strand
GGCGCCCCCGACCGCGGCCGGGAACGTCACGGGCGCACCGGCGGCCACGATCGGCAGCTTCTCGCGCGGGCCCAGGAACACGGCGAACGCGAGCACGGCCGCCAGGCCCAGCGACGTGGCGGCGCCGAACGCCGGCAGCCAGGCCCCGCGACGGACCTGCGGCTCCTCGTACCACGGGTAGGCGGTCTCACCCGCCCGCTGCTGCAGGGCCTGGTTCAGCCTCAGCTGGAGCTTCCAGTCGAAATTGTCGGGCAGGCTGGGCTCGGTGGCGGCCAGCAGCCGGCGCCCGAGCACCAGGTCCTCGCGGAACGCCTGGCATTCGCGGCAAGCGTCGACGTGCTCGCGCAGGCCGACCGTCGCGTCCGGCGGCAGCATCCCGTCCAGATCCCGGCTCAAGTAATCCCTCGCCCTGGAGCAACGCATGGTGGGGGGTCCTTTCCTCAATCGTCCTTGGACGGCGCGCCGTCCTCAGCCGCGGCCCGGGCCTCGATCTCCTCGAGCTCGGCCAGCAGCGACTCGTTCTTCAGCATCGGCTTGATCAGCTGACGGAACCGCGTCCGGGCCCGGTTGATGCGCGAACGCACGGTGCCGAGCTTCAGGCCGGTGACCTGCTGGATCTCCTCGTAGCTGAGCTGCTCCACCTCGCGCAACAGGAACGGGATCCGGTAGCGCTCGGGGATCTTCTCGGTGGCCTCGGCGATCAGGCGGCCCAGTTCCTCCCGCTGCACGCGCTCGCTCGTGTCCGCGCGCGTGTCGGCGGGGTCGACCGGGACCTCGTCGTCATCCGGGGCGGTGTTCAGGCTGATGGTGCCCGGGCGCCGCGAGCGCTGGCGCATCTTGTTGCGCACCAGGTTCGTGGCGATGGTGAACACCCAGGTCGAGAACCGGGCGATCTCCCGGTACTTGTCCGCATGGATATAGACGCGGATCAGCGTCTCCTGCGTCAGCTCCTCCGCCAGGGCGGGCTCCTTCACCATGCGCATGATGAAGCTGTAGAGCCGTCCCTTGTAGCGGTGCACGATTTCGTCGAAGGCCCGCTTCTGGCCCTGCTGGACCATCACGATGAGGTCCTCGTCGCGCACGTCGCGCAGGGCGGCGCGCAGCCGGCGGGGATCATCGAGGGGGTTGTTTTCGCGCGACAGGTTCACCGCAGACTCCTGACGACGACCGGGGAACGGAACCGCAGGCCCTTCAACGCCCGTCCGGCCCCCGGGTTCCCGAATTCGGCGCGTCCGGGAGCGATCCCGGCAGCACCTCCCGCAGGGACCACCAGGGGGTGTAGACCTCGACCGGGTTTCCCGCCACGGTCCGGCCGGCCAGGTTTCGGATCGCCAGCTCCCCGGGGCGGCGCGTGGAGGCGATGCGGACGTCCCCGTCCTGCCGGTGGGTTACCGTCACGCGCTCTCCGGGTCCGCCGCCCCCGCGGCCTCGCCGGACCAGGGACGCACGCAGTCCGGTCGCCGGGGAGGCCTGGCCCGCGACAGCCACCGAATCGGGCGCCGCCAGCACCAGTTGCCGGCGCTGGCCCGGCGGGCCGTCTGCCACGGCGCGTGCCAGTTCGACCAGGCCCGGCGGCGCCGGGCGCCACGGGTGGCCCCAAGGTTCCAGGACCCCGGGCTCTCCCGCCGCCCCGGCGACCAGCGTCCATCCCGACCCCTGGCGCCCCCAGAGCGCTTCCGGATCCACCGCCGCAGCGTTGCCATCGGCGGGAGCCAGCACGTCCAGGCGGAGCTCGGCGCCGGGGCCGGTCACCCAGGCCAGTGCGCCGCGGGCCTCGCGGCCCAGTGCCCGGGCTTCCCAGTCGGCCAGGACCAGATGCAGATCGCCGGCAGTGGCCGGGACGGTCGTCCGGGGCTCCGCAGTCTCGGGCCCCGCAATCTCGGGCTCCGCAGTCTCGGGCCCCGCAGTCTCGGGACCGGCGGCGGCCGGACAGGCCGCCAGGCCTGCCGCCACGCCCAGGGCCACTGCCAGGACGACAGCCCTCACCGGCGCCCCGCCCCGGCCTTTTCCAGTTCGGCCAGCGCCGACTCGAGCCGCTCGCGGTGGCCGCCGAACGAGAGCGCACGGCGCAGCATGTCGTGAGCCTCCTGCCCGCGCCCGCTCGCCTTGAGCACCATTCCGAGGTGCTCGAGGATCACCGGATCCTCCGGCAGCACGTTGACTGCCTGGATGAGGTGGTCGAGCGCGCCCTCGAACCGGCCCTGGCGGTAGAGCACCCAGCCGAGCGAGTCCAGGTAGGCGCCGTTGCCCGGGTCGGCCGCCAGGGCCTGGCGGATCATCGCCTCGGCCCGCACGAGGTCGACGCCCTTCTCCGCCAGGTAGTAGCCGAGCGTGTTGGCGACCTCGGCGTTGTCGGGGAATTCGCGCCGCAGGCGCTCGAGGTCCTCGCGGGCCTCGACATCCTGGCCCAGGTCGTCATGGCAGAGGCTCTTCTGGATCAGTGCTCCGAGGCGGAGGTCCTCGTCCGTGGCCGCCTGCGCGAAGCGTTCCGCGGCGCGCATGAGGTCGCCGGCGGCCCGGAACCCGTAGCCGAGGATCATCTGCCCGCCGGTGTCGCGCTCCGGCACGAGCGCCGCGGCCGCGGTGCAGTGCTCTCCGATCTCCTGCTTGCGCGCGGCCAGCGACGCGGCGGCCTCGTCAGCAGGGAGCTTCTCGCGCGTCACCAGCAGCGCGCGGATGCAGGCCAGGCGGGCCTCGCCGTTGTCCGGGTCCGCCTCGACGGCCCGCCGGTACCAGCGCAGCGCTTCCTGCCAGTCCTCTGCCAGTTCGGCCACGCGTCCACGCAGGTGCCGTGCACGCGCATCCTGCGGCCAGGCGGCCAGCACGCGCTCGGCCAGGGCGGCGCCCTCGGTCGCGCGGCCCGTTCCCAGCAGCATGCGCCCCAGCCAGAGCGACGGATCCAGTCCCAGCTCGCCGCTGCGCGACAGCGGCATCAGCAGCGCGATCGCCTGGTCCACGCGCTGCGCGCGGGCGTGCAGGTCGGCCAGCTCGACGATGAAGGAGTCGGCCGGCAGGCCGCCGGCGTCCGTCGCGGCCCCGTCATCGGCGTCCCCGTCGGGATCCCCGGCCCCCGCGCCGGCGAAGCGCCGGTCGGCCTCGCGGGCGACCGCGGCCGCGTCATCCCAGTTGCCGGAGGCCGCCAATGCGCGCAGCCGCACCAGCCACAGCGCGGCGCGTTCGGGCGCGGCGTTCGTCGCCTCGGCCATGAGGTCAGCCAGGTCCTGCGAACGGTCGGCGCGCTGCAGTATGCCGGCCATCTCCAGGTAGATGTCCGCGGCGTCGGCCGGGAAACGCGCGATCCCGCCGCGCAGGAGGTCCAGGGCGCGATCGCTCTTCCCGTCCTGGGCCAGCAGCGAGGCCTCGGCCACCAGCAGCGAGGGCGACTCGGCTCCGTCCTCGCGCAGCCGGCGCAACTCGGCCAGGGCGTCGGCATTCTCGCCGCTGCGGGCCAGCAACGCCGAGCGGCGCAGCCGGAACGAGGTCGAGTCGGGATGGTCGGCGACCAGCTTGTCGATGACCACCAGCGCGTCGCGCACGTAGCCCTCCGCCGCGAGCGCGGACTGGAAATCCAGTGCGATGGCGGTGGCCTCGGGCTGAGCGCGGTAGGCCTGGTGCAGCAGCGGCAGGGCGTCCGAGGTGCGGCCCTCGGCGAGCAGCCGGTGGCCGAGCAGCCAGCTGGCCGCCACGCCGTAGGGCACGTTCTCGTCAGGCACGCCCACGGCCGCGGCGCCGGCTGACGGATCGTCCGGCAACGCGGCCGCCGATGCCGGCGACCTCCAGGTGGACAGGGTTGTCCCGGCCAGCACCGCCAGGAGACAGGCGAAAGATCGCGGGGGAACGCGCACGTTGCGGCTCCTTGGGCTGCGGGTGGCGAAGGGGACCGGCCGCGGGGCCGCGGACTGCCACTCAGTCTTCGGTCGAACCGGGGAAGGCCTGACCTTGTTCCAGCGCGGCCAGTGCGGCGGCGGCGGCCGTCTGCTCGGCGGCCTTCTTGTTCCGGCCCTCTCCCACGCCCAGCACCTGGCCATCGAATGAGACGGCCACGCGGAACACACGGTCGTGGTCCGGGCCCTCCACCGCCACCACCTTGTAGCGGGGCGGCGTCTTGTGCTCGGCCTGGATCAGCTCCTGCAGGCGGCTCTTGTAGTTCCGCTCGGAGCGGTTGGCCAGGACCCGGTCGGCGCCGTCCAGCAGGATCCGCCGGATCACGTCCCGGGCGGGTTCGAGCCCGCCGTCCAGGTAGACGGCGCCGATCACGGCCTCGGTGGTGTCGGCCAGGATCGACGAGCGCTCGCGCCCGCCGGTGGCCGCCTCGCTGCGGCTCATGCGGATGTGGACACCCAGGTCCTGCTCCCCGGCCACCTCGGACAGGCAGGCGCCGCAGACCAGCAGCGACTTCATCTTGGTTAGGTCGCCCTCGGAGCAGTCGGAGTAATTGCGGTACAGGTGCTCGTTGACGACCAGGCCGAGGACGGCGTCACCGAGGAACTCGAGCCGCTCGTTCGAGCTGCCCCGCTCCTGGCCGGTGACGTGGATGTGCGAGCGGTGCAGCAGCGCGGTGGCCAGCAGCGAGCGGTCGGCGAACGCGTAACCCAGCTTGCGCTCGAGCTCCAGCAGGCTCGCCTCGTCGACGGCCAGGTCGTCGGCGAACGGACCGGCCGCGACCCCGCCGCCGACGGGGCCACGGGCGGCGCGCTGGCGTCGCCCGAGCAGGGTCGCGATGATCTTCCGCCAGCGCATGGATCCCGCCGACCCCTTCCGCTACCTCCCGGCGCCCAGGCAGAGCGTGACGTTGTGGCCGCCGAAGCCGAACGAGTTCGACAGCGCGTGCTCCACCGACTGCTTCACCGCCGCATTCGGGCAGTAGTCCAGGTCGCACTCGGGGTCCGGGTTGTCCAGGTTGATCGTCGGCGGCAGCACGCCCTCGCGCATGGCCAGCAGCGTCACGACGGCCTCGACGCCGCCGGCGGCCCCCAGCAGGTGGCCGATCATCGACTTGGTGGAGCTGATCTTCAGCCGCCCGGCGTGATCGCCGAAGACGCTCTTGATGGCGCGGGTCTCGACCATGTCGTTGAAGTGCGTCGAGGTGCCGTGGGCGTTGATATAGCCGACCTGCTCGGGGCGCAGTCCGGCGTCTTGCAGGGCGGCCTTCATCGAGCCGATGGCGCCGACGCCCTCGTTGTCCGGCTGCGTCATGTGGTAGGCATCGGCGGTCATGCCGTAGCCCAGCACGCGGCCCAGGATGGTCGCCCCGCGGGCGCGGGCGTGCCCCTCCTCCTCGAGCACGAGCAGGCCGGCGCCCTCGCCCAGGACGAAGCCGTCGCGGTCGCGGTCGAACGGGCGGCTGGCGCGGTGCGGCTCATCGTTGCGCGAGCTGAGCGCCTTCATGTTCGCGAAGCCGCTGAGCGCCATCGGGCTGACGGCAGCCTCGGCCCCGCCGCAGAGCATGACATCGGCCTTGCCGAGGCGGATCTGGTCGAAGGCCGCGCCGATGGCATGGCCGCCCGAGGCGCAGGCGCTGACGGTGCAATAGTTCGCGCCGCGGAAACCGTAGCGGATGGAGACCAGGCCGGCCGCCATGTCCGAGATCATCATCGGGATGAACAGCGGCGAGACCGCGCGCGGGCCGCGCGCCACGAGCTTCGAGTGCTGCTCCTCGAACGTGAGCATGCCGCCGATGCCCGAGCCGATGATGACGCCGGCGCGGAAGGCGTCGCCCGGCGCCGCGTCGAGTCCGGCCTGGGCCATCGCCTGCCCGGCGGCGGCCATGGCCAGGTGGACGAAGCGATCGGCCTTGCGGGCCTCCTTCGGGTCCATGACCTGCTCGGGATCGAGTCCCTTGACCTGGGCGGCGAAGGTGGTCTTGAAATCACCCTCGATGCCCATGAGCGGGGCCACCCCGCCCTGGCCGGCCAGCATCGCCGTCCAGCTGGACTCGCGGTCCAGGCCGACGGCGGTCACCATGCCCATTCCCGTGACGACGACAGATCGCGCGGCCAAGGCGGCACCTCCGTGAAAAGCGGATCACCGGTCACCCGTGTGGCCGGGATTCCGGGTGCGCCCGGGGCGCGCCAGCGCGTCCCCGGGCAACCTGCGGGCGCCACGAGCGGCGTCCGTCCTGCGGGGGCCGCGGACTACTCGAGGTTGGCCTCGAGGTAGTCGATCGCGTCCTGCACCGTGCGCAGCTTCTCCTGATCCTCTTCCGGGATCGTGATGTTGAACTGCTCCTCGAGGTCCATCACGAGCTCGACAGTGTCCAGCGAGTCCGCGCCGAGGTCCTCGGTGAACGAGGCCTCGGGGGTGATCTGCTCGGGATTGACCGAGAGCTTGCGCTGGATGATCTCGTACACCTGTTCCTGGATCGACGCCATGTCCTTGTACCCTCCCGGGTTCTGCCGGGCGCGTGTGGGCGCGCCCTTCGTGGTGGTCCTCGTCTCCGTGCTTCCTACCCTATCGACAGTCGGAACTTCTCAAGTCGGACCGCCGCCGGCGGACTGCCCTGCGCGCAGGCGGCGGGGCTAGGCGATCATGCCGCCGTCGACCACCAGGACCTGCCCGGTGATGTACGCGGCCTCGGGCGACAGCAGGAACCGCACGACCCCGGCGATGTCCGCCACCTCGCCCAGTCGCCGCAGCGGGATGCGCTCCAGCATCTCCTGCCGGACCTTGTCCGGCAACTCCGCGGTCATGTCGGTGGCGATGTACCCGGGCGCCAGCGCGTTGCAGGTCACGCCGCGGCTGCCCAGCTCCTTGGCCACCGACTTCGTCAGCGCGATGACACCCGCCTTGGAGGCCGCATAATTGGCCTGTCCGGCGTTGCCCGTCAAGCCGATCACCGAGGTGATGTTCACGATCCGGCCCTGACGCTGGCGCATCATAATGGGGCCCACCGCGCGTGTAAAGTAGAAGGTACCATTGAGGTTGACGTCGAGCGGGGCCTGCCACTGCTCCGGGCTCATGCGCACCAGGAGCCCGTCGCGGGTGATGCCGGCGTTGTTCACCAGCCCGTCGACGGTCCCGAACGTCTCCTGCGCCAGGGCGGCGACGCGCTGGGCGTCTTCCCAGCTGCCGATGTCGGCGCGGCAGGCCAGGCAACGCTCCGGGCCGCCCAGCTCGGCCGCCAGGGCAGCCAGCTTCTCGGCGTTGCGGGCGACCAGGACCAGCGGCCAGCCGGCCCCCGCCAGGTCCCGCGCGATGGCTTCGCCGATCCCTCGGCTGGCCCCGGTGACGATGACGGCTCCCCGACCCATGGCGTCCCTCCTCAGGCGGCGGCGCCCGCCAGCTGTGCCGGCAGGGCCTCGATCTCGGCCGCGGTGCCCACGGTGATGAACTGCACCTGTGGGTAGGCCCTCTTGGCGAGGCCGGTCAGGACCTTGCCCGGCCCCACCTCCAGCACGAAGGCCGGCGGCGTGCCGCTGCCGGCGCCGGCGGCGATGTACTCCATCGTCTCGTGCCAGCGGACGGCCGCCGTCAGCTGGCGCCCCAGACCTTCACCCAGGCGCGCGGCCGTGGTCACCGGGGCCGCGCTGACGTTGGCCACCAGCGGCACCGCCGGATCGGCCAGCGGCAGCGTGGCCAGGAAGTCGCGAAATGCCGCAGCGGCTCCCTCGAGCAGCGGCGAGTGGAAGGCGCCGCTGACGTTCAGCGGAATGACGCGCTTGGCGCCGGCGGCCGTCAGCGCGGGCCCGGCGGCGGCGACCGCGCCGACCTCGCCGGAGATGACGACCTGCGCGTCGGAGTTGTGGTTCGCCGGCACGACCACACCATGTGTCGCGGCCACCTCGCGGCAGACCTCGGCGACGCGGTCGGCGGCCAGGCCCAGCACCGCCGCCATGGCGCCGGGCACCTCGGTGCCGGCGGCGAACATCAGCTCGCCGCGGCGGCGCACGGCGCGCAGCGCGTCCTGCGGCGTGAGGGCGCCCGCAGCAGCGGCGGCACTGTACTCGCCGATGGAGTGGCCCGCCACCACCAAGGGCTCGATCCCCAGCTCCCGCAGCGCCAGGACGACGGCCACCGAATGGGCCAGGATCGCCGGCTGGGCATGGTGCGTCTCGGTGAGCGTCTCAAGCGGGCCATCGGCCATCAGCCGTGTCAGCGGGTAGCCGAGGATGCCGTCCGCCGAGCGCAGGAACTCGCCGGCGGCGCCGGGGCGATCGAACAGGTCGGCAGCCATCCCGACCGCCTGCGAGGCCTGGCCGGGGAAGATCATGGGGACGCGGATGCGGGCGCTCATGGGGCCTCCTTGCCGTCGTGCCGGGCTCAGGTCCCGGACGCGGCGAGCTTCGCGGGCAGGTCGTGCCGGACCTGCAGCCAGGCCTCGCGTACGGCGCTGGTGATGGCGCGCGAGCTGCTGCGTCCGTGGGCGATGATGCTGACGCCGGCCACTCCCAGGAGCATGGCGCCGCCGTAGACCTCGTAGGAGAAGTTGCGCTGCAGGAAACCGAGCACGGGCCTGAAGGCGGCCCGTTCCTCCGCCGCCAGGTCCGGCCGCTGGCTGAGCGCACCCATGAAGCGGGCGAAGCCCTCCACCAGCTTGAGCGTGTTGTTGCCGGTGTAGCCGTCGGTGACCACCACGTCGCAGGGGCCCAGCAGCAGGTGATTGCCCTCGACGTTGCCGACGAAGTTGAGGCCCGAACCGGCCAGCTGCTCGTGGGTCTCGATGTTGACCTTCGTGCCCTTCTTGGCTTCGCCGCCGATGTTGAGCTGGCCGATCGACGGGCTGGCCACACCCATCACCTCGCGCGCGAAGACCGCGCCCATGCGCGCGAAGCTGACCAGGTGCTCCACGGTACACTCGGTGTTGGCGCCGGCGTCCAGCAGCAGCAGCTCGCCCTTGACGGTGGGGATGCGCGTGGCGATGGCGGGGCGGTCGCAGCCGGGCAGGCGCTTGAGGATGATCAGGCTGGCGGCGACCATGGCGCCGGTCGAGCCGGCCGAGACGACCGCCTGCACCTTGCCGGCCTTCTGGTCGGCCATCGCGCGCACGATCGGGCTGTCGGGCCGGCCGCGGATCGCGGCGGCGGGCTCCTCGCCCATCTCGATGTCCTGCGTGCAGGGCACGATCGTCACGGGCAGGTCTGCGGCAGCGACGGCCGCCTGCGCGGCAGCGGCCTCGAGGGCCGCCCGCACGCGCGTCTCGTCCCCGTAGAGCGCCAGGCGGTACGGCGCGTCGGCGGTCAGGCCGGCCAGGGCGCCGGGTACGATGACATCGGGACCGTGGTCGCCGCCCATGGCATCGACCGCAATGACGGGCCTGGTCTCGTCCATGGCGCCGACCTCCCTGCCGGTGCGGGCCGCGTCCGGGACGGCGCCGCGGCGCCTGACGGGCGCGCGCGGATCCCGGGGGCCCGGTTCAAGGTCGGGCCGGGTTTGCCCCGGCCCGGCTCAAGCCAGCCTGTTCCGAGTAGGCGAAGCAGCAGCTTCCCGACGCCTACTTCTCGACGACGAGGACTTCGCGCTCGCCGTAGTAGCCGCACTCGCGGCAGACCCGGTGCGGCAGCCGCGGGGCGCCACAGTGGGGGCACTTGTTCGGGTCGGGCTTGGTCAGGTGCCAGTTGGCACGGCGCAGCCCCTTGCGGGACGGCGTGGTCTTCTTGCGCGGGACAGCCATCGGTAGCCTCCGGTTGCGGGCATCGGGCCGGCGACGCCGGCCCGCGGTAGTTCCAGATCCGGGGATCCGGTTCGTGTTCCAGATCTCGGCGCGGGCGACCGCCGGTCAGGGCAGTCCATCCCAGCGCGGGTCGGTGTCCTCGGCAGGACAGCCGCAGGGGCCGGCATTCAGGTCCGCGCCGCAGGTCACGCACAGGCCCCGGCAGTCCTCGCGGCAGACGGTGGTCTGCGGGAAGGCCAGCGCGGCGCACTCGCGCAGCGGCTCGGTCAGGTCGACCTCGCCGTCGCGCTGCAGGATGAGCAGGGTCTCACCCTCCGACTCGTCCGAGTGCACGTCGCGCAGGACCATCAGGTCGACCGGAACCTCCCACTTCACGGGGAAGGTCGCCAGGCATCGCGCACACTCGGCGGCACCGCTGGCCAGCAGCGTCCCGGAAGCGAGCAGCCGCCCCTCGAGATTCTGCAGCGTCAACTCGCCGCTCAGGGTCGTCTCCGGCGCACGCCCTTCCCCCAGGCCCAGCGCCACGGTGCCCGTCAACGGGAGCGTGGAACGGCCCAGTGGGGTCCTGTCGAGATCCAGGTACATGTCAGGTGCGCCTTTTTGCGAACGCCAAACCTTAATCGCCGCCCCGTCGGGTGTCAAGACAGGCGCCCGCCGGGCCGGGATACGGCTTAACCGAAAATGAGTTTCAATTCCCGCGCGGCGTCGTCCGGGTTCGCCGAGGCGTGCACCGCGTTGAACGACAGCGACTCCCCGTACAGGCTGCGGATGGTGCCCACGGCGGCCTCGGCCGGATTCGTGGCGCCGATCAGCTGCCGCAGGGCGGCCACGGCGTTCTCGCGCTCGAGCCGGATGGTGACCACCGGACCGCTGCAGATGTAGTCGCAGAGGTCCTTGTAGAAGCCCCGCTCGCGGTGCTCGCCGTAGAAGTCCTCCACCAGCGGGCGGTCGAGCTGGCGCATGGCCAGGCCGGTGATCCGGAAACCGGCGCGGTTGACGATCGCCAGGATATCGCCGACGTGCGTGCCGGCGCGGACGATCTCGGGCTTGATCATGAAGTAGGTCTGCTGCATCGCGGGGAACCCTTCCTGTGTCGCCGGGCCTGTGTCATTCGGCCCGGGTCGCTTGGCCCGTGTTACTTTTCGGCCCGGCACGGCGAGCGGGGCCGGCGGGCCGGGCCCCCGCGCCCGCCAGGGGCGGGGCCGGGGGGCGCCCGACCCCGTCCACATTCTCTTTTGCGGCGGGGCGATGT
>JAYRFB010000143.1:0-16238 GCA_041908585.1 Candidatus Krumholzibacteriia bacterium | reverse complement strand
CGCCCGGATCCGCTGCCGTAGGTCGCGGACGAGTCCGACCCGGCGGCCAGCGACCAGCGGCGGCGATCGTCCTCGTGCGCCAGGCGCAGGGCCCAGTGCGGACCGCCCGCGCCCTGGCCCCTCAGCCCGCCGAGGCCGGCGAGCGACCACGCCCGCCGCGAGAGTTCCACGCCCGCCTGCAGTCCCCCGGCCGCAGCGCCGCTGGCCGTGCGTGCCACCAGCCCGCCGGCGATCCCTCCGAGTCCCTGGTCGGCCGCCAGCGATTGGCGGCGGCCCGGGTCCCCGCCGGTCAGCCCGTAGCCTTGCCGCAGCGCCAGGTGGCCGCACCAGAGGCGAGCCGGACCCAGTCGCAGGCTGCCTGCGCCCGCCCACTCCCCATCGGTTCCCGGGCGCAGCCGCAGGGCGCCACGGGCCCGCCACGGGCCGGTAGCGAGCTCCAGACGGGCATCATGCCGGGCGCCGGCCGGCGCCGCGCCGCTTCGCCAGGACAGCCCCAGCGCATCCACGGCGCCTGCCGCACCGCCAGGATCGAGCGCCCCCGCCAGGTCCCGCAGCGGGACCGGCTGGTCGGCCGCATCCAGTTCGCCGACAACCTCCTGCAGGTCGTCCGGTACGACTTCTGCCGCCAGCGAATCGCCGGGGGCGGCGGCCGGATCAAGCTGGGCGCCGACCGGCAAGGGACCCGGCGCCCCCGGCGCGATGGCTGGCCACGCGAAGGACGGCGTCAGCCAGGAGAACGCCAGCGCCGGCAGCACCAGGCACCGGGGCGCCGGCCAGCGCGTCGCCAGGCGCCGGCGGACTGGTCCATCGTCGCGGTGGCACGCAGATCGGCTCACCATGGCGCACCTCCCGACCGCCCGATGCGAAGCTCCAGGCGGTGGGTCAGGCCCAGTTCCGGGTGCGCCAGGTGGCTCGTGCGCAGCCGCAGGCGTCCGTGCCGCCAGACCAGGCCGCCGCCGGCGGCCCCCGAGGCGGGATCCGAGCGCCAGGAAAGGGCCACGCCCCCACCGAGGCCGGCCAGGGCCTCCCAGCCGAGCGCGGGGTTGCCGTCCGCCGCGACCTGCAGGGCCACCGCCACGGCCCTCCCCGGGGCGGCCACCGCGGCACCCAGGCGCGACTCGGGCTCCGTCCCCAGCCAGGGATCGTGGTCGCGCAGCAGCGGCCAGTGCAGCATGGCCGACCAGGCGCCCCACCCGGCGACCACGCCGGCCGCAGCCATTTCCAGGTCGACGGCCAGGGACCGTCCGGCTTCACCGGGGCCCGGCTGGAGTGTGCGGCGTTCCAGGCGCAGGCCCAGCCGAGGGCGCCGCCCGACCAGCCCGCGCGCAAGCAGCCGGTCGTCGCGAAGCACGCCGTCGCCGAGCGTCTCCCAGCCGACCTCCGCAGCCCAGGCGGTGCCCGCGCCGCCGACAGCGACCAAGCGCGCCGGCAGCTCGGGCATGCCGAACAGCCTGGCCTGGCCGGCGCGCAGCCAGGCGCCGCCGTTCCCGTCCGCAGCGGGCGCCGGGCCCAGCAGCACCGCTTCCAGGGGCGCCGGCAGCAGCCAGGCGCTGTCGAGCCGGCGCAGGCCGGCCGCGTCGGCTGGCGAAGTCAGCGCCAGGCCCATCGACGTTGCGGCGATGGCCGCGCGCCAGCAGCGGCATCGCCCCGTTGCCCCTGCAGAGCTGCGCCGGCGCATCAGCGAACCACCAGCAGGCGACGCAGGGCGGCAGGCCCGCCGCCGGGGGCGCGCCAGCGGACTACCGCGACGTAGCCGCCCGCCGCCACGGGTCGGCCCTGGTCGTCGAGCAGATCCCAGAACAGCGCCCTTGGCCCCGGCCCCAGCCGGTCGCCGCCCAGGTCCCGCACCCCTCGCCCATCCAGGTCATAGACGCCCATGTCCCAGCCGGCGGCGGCGGCCGGCACCTCGAAGCGCAGGTGGACGGCTACCTGCCCAAGTTCACGCGAGGCCACTGCCGGTTCGGCCGCGAGCAGGCCGGGGGCACCCGAGCCGGCGCCGTCCGGCGGATTGACGCTGTTCGGGCAGCCGGGCGTGGCTCCCGTCGCCGCCAGCGACTCGGCCCACCGCGCCACGCCCATGCCCGGCGGGCCGTCCGTCACGCGTTCGAGCGAGCGGTCACCGTTCAGTGCGCGCCCGTCCGCGCCGAGGTCGACGTGATCGAGGATGGTCCCGAGCGAGTCGGCGAGCAGCACGCGGTCGGCGCGGGTCCGCGTTTCGGGTGGCGAGTTGTTGAGCGCCGGCCATGGGGCCAATTGAAGCAGCGGCGCATCGCAGCCGCCGGCATCCGGCGGCCCGTCACGATTGGCGGCAAGCCAGCCGGCCAGCGCCAGGGAGTCCTCGGCGACCACGATCCGCTGGCCGCCGGCGAGCGCCAGCGGAGGCAGTTCCACCCAGGTGCCGTCGTCATCTCGAAGACGATAGGCGCCAGGTCCGGCCGACGTGCCGGCGAGCGCCTCCAGTTCGATCCACTCGCCCTGGCCGGAACGCGGCGCACCGAGCACCTCGGACAGTTGCAGCCCGGCCTCGCCGACCTGCAGGCGGCCGAGCGCAACCACCAGCGTCTCGGCGGGATCGGACAGCTCCGCGCGCAGCTCAAGCGGCCACTGCCCCTCCAGCCGGGGCCGCAGCAGCCACTCGAGATCCCGCTCCTGGCCACTGGCCGCGGCATCGAGCAGGGCGCCGACCGTGTCGGGGCCACAGGCCAGCCGCAGGCGCAGGGTCGGCAGGTCCTGCACGCCGTCGTTGCGCAGGCGCGCGGCGATCGCCACGGTGGCGCCGGCCCGCCCGAGGCTCGGCGGTTCGACGACGGTCTCCACCGCGACAAGGGCCCGCGTGGCGAAGTTGGGCAGGCCTGGCGACGGCTCGGCGGCCACGAAATCCGCGCGGTTGTCACCGGTGTCGCGGCCGTCCGGGCGTCGCGCCAGCGAACGGCCGGGCGCCGACGGCGCCGGCCGCGACTCCATCAGCAGCGTGTCGGTGAGCGCGCCGTAGCCGACCAGGTCGAGCACGGCGCCGGCCTGCACGAGCCGGACCGCGTCGGGCCCGTTCTGCAATGCCAGCGAGACCTCGGCATCCGCCGGAGCGTTGCCCGTCCAGCCGCGATCGACGATGAGAAACCGGGCGCCCGGCGCCAGGGCCAGGCCGGACGGGCCGGTCCAGCGCAGCTGCCAGACGGCGCCGTCCGCGCCGTTGGCGAACTCCAGCCGGACGCCGCCGAGGTCCGCCGGCACATCGCCGCTGTTCAGCAGCTCGACGAACTCGTGGCCGGCGTCCGCCCCGGCCGGGTCTGGCAGCAACTCGTTGATGACCAGCGTGGCTTCGACGCGCGCTGCCGCCAGCAGGCAGATCAGCACCAGTGGACCTGCGAGGGTCCCATGCATCGCGATCCGGCTTTCCGGGAGGAAGTCGGTTCAGGCGATCAGAGCAACCCGTGCCGGCGCCGCAGCAGCCACTCGGCCCCCAGCAGCACCGTCACCGCGACGATGAAGGGCCAACCCGACCGCAGGTCCCGGCGCTGGCGTTGGCGGTCCTGGACGGCGCTCCAGTCCAGCGCCAGCAGTTCCGCCTCCAGTTCCGCCAGGCTGCCCGGACGGCCCAGGTCGCGGTAGGTGCCGCCGGCGCGGGCCGCCAGCTGTTCCAGCCGACTGCGGTCCTGGCGGACCTGCGACGACTCGATAGAGGTGTCCGTGACCAGCAACTCAGCCCTCGCACCGGCGACCGGTGGCTCACCGGCGCTGCCGAGGCGCGCTTCGTAACGTCCCGGCGGCAGCACGCCGAGTTCGACCTCGCTGTCGCCCGGCCTGCCGGGAACGGCCGTCAGTTCGTACGTCCGCACCGCCGTGGTGTCGGCGCCGGGGCCCGAGGGCCGCAGCTCGAGCCGGGGCAGGCGGTCGGTCACCGGGTCGCCGCGCAGGTCGCGCCAGCGCGCGACGACACGCACCGGCTGCCCCTCCTGCCAGGCGCCCGGGCGGCTCGCGAAGCCCAGTCCGGCACTGCCGTCGCCTCCCGCCAGCCACACCAGCAGGTTGCGCAGCGCACGGCGGGCCGGCTGCTCTCCTCCCGTGCCGGGCCCCCCGGGCAGCTCCCAGAAGGCCCATTCCCAGACGTGCCTGACGCCGAACCAGGCCACGCGCCCCTGGCCCCGCGGCGCCACGACCAGCGCCGGCAGGCCCGCGGTGCCGCCTGCCGCAACGCCCTCGAGCAACGTCGTCGCCCCGGTCAGGGGTTCGGCGCGCACGATCTCCCGCCACGGTGGCAACGAGGCCAGCGTCGAGCCCGTCGCTCCCTCGACCACGCCGTCCAGGACGGGATGGCGCGCGCCTGCGGCCGTCGGCGCGGCGAAGCGCGGGCCTGCCTGCCAGCGCCAGGGCGACACCCCGACCGGCAGCAGAGCGGCCAGCGGAGCCGGCGGGGCTGTCGCCAGGGCGCTGCCGGCCGGCCCCGTCGCCGAGGGAAGCACCAGCAGGCCCAGCCCGCCCTCGACGGCGCGGCCCAGCGAATCCCAATCGAGCCCCTGCTCGCGCCCGCCCCAGCCGGTCACGATCACCGCGTTCCAGGCCGCCCATCCGCTCGCCGTTCGCGGCGGCTGCCATGGCTGCAGGCTGTCGGCAAGGACCAGGCCTCGCGCGGCAGGATAGGCCACGGTCAGGGCCAGCCGGGGCTCGGCCGCGGCTGCCACGGCCAGGAAACGGGCATCCCAGCCTGGTGTCCCGGCCACCACCAGTATGCGCAGGCGGTCGCGCCGGACGTCCACCACCAGCGACGCCTCGTTGTTGCCGAGGAAACGCTCGTTGGCCAGCGGCGAGACCTGCAGGCGCAGCGGCAGCAGGCCCTCGTGACGGGGACGGAACACCAGCACGCCGGGTACCACCGGACCCGCGACGGCCAGCGTGTCGGCCGCGACCACGCCGTCCTGGTCGCTGAGCGTCACGACCACGCCGGCGCCGTTCCCGGGCGTCGTCTGCGTCACCGTGAACTCGACAGCCACGTCCTGGCCCGCGGGGGCCGTCTCCGGGGCCCGCACGTCCACCACGGCGCGGTCGGACAGGTCATCGCCCGGCCCGACGCCGAGCACCCGCATCGGCAGCGCGGCCGCCGCGTTCGCCAGGGCCGCCTCGCCTGCCGCCTGCCCCGTCTCCACGCCGTCGCTGACGAGCACGACCGCACGCACCGGCCGCCCGGCCACCCGTTCGCGCAGGCGGCGCGCCAGGTCCGTCAGCGACGTGCCGTGACGCGTCGGCGGCGGCACGGGGTGTCCGTCGGCAGGATCGAATTCAACGAGGGGCTGCAGGCCATTGCCCCGGAGCCAGGTGCGCGCGACGCCGGGATGAGTCGCGGCGACCGTCGAATCGGCGCGGGCCAGCGCCGTCAGCGCCAGATCCCAGCGGGAGTCCCCCGCGCCGTCGCCGCCTCCGGCTGCCAGCGCCATGCTGGCGGAGTCCTCCACGACCAGGAGCAGTTCCGCCGGCTGCTCCCGCGAGCGCAGGCACGACGTGGCCGGTCCTGCGATCGCCATCACCAGCAGCGCGAGAGCCGCCCCCCGCATGCCGATCAGCACGCGTCGCAGGCGCGGTCCGGGATCGGGCCCCGTCCGCCGGTACATGGCCACCGAGTAGACGACGGCCCCTGCCGCCAGGACCAGCAGCAGGGGCCACAACCAAGACGGGGCGGACCACTGGATGGACATGGTCCGCCGCGCCGCCTAGCGGTTCTTCTCGCGGACCACGACCTGCGCCGCGGCCAGGCGCGCGATCGGCACGCGGAAGGGTGAGCAGCTCACGTAGTCCAGCCCCACCTTGTGGCAGAAGGCCACCGAGCTGGGGTCGCCGCCGTGCTCGCCGCAGATGCCCAGGTGCAGGTGCGGGTTCGCGCGACGGCCCTTGTCCGCGGCCATCTCCACCAGCTGCCCGACACCGCTCTGGTCCAGCTGCTGGAACGGGTCGGCGCCCAGCACGCCCATCTCGACATAGGGCTTGAGGAACGGCGCCGAGTCGTCGCGGCTGCAGCCGAGCGTCATCTGCGTCAGGTCGTTGGTGCCGAAGCTGAAGAAGTCCGCCACCTCGGCCATCTCGTTGGCCAGCAGCGCGGCGCGAGGCACCTCGATCATCGTGCCCACCAGGTACGGCACCTGGACGCCGGACTCGGCCAGCACGCGGTCGGCCACGCGCACGGTCATCGCGCGCATGTCGGCCAGCTCGCGCTTCATGCCCACGAGCGGGATCATGATCTCCGGGCGCACGTCCACGCCCGCCTTCCGCACCGCCACGGCGGCGGCCATGATCGCCTCGACCTGCATCTCGTAGATCTCGGGGAAGGTCATGCCGAGCCGGCAGCCGCGATGACCGAGCATCGGGTTCATCTCGTGCAGGCTGTCGGTCTTGCGGCGGATGACGTCGACCGTGACCTTCATCTCGTCCGCCATGACCTTCATCAGTTCCTCCGTCTGCGGCAGGAACTCGTGCAGGGGCGGGTCCAGCAGCCGGATCGTCACCGGCAGCCCGTCCATCGCGCGGAAGATGCCCTCGAAGTCGGCCTGCTGCATCGGCTTGATCTTGGCGAGCGCGGCCAGGCGGGCCTCGCGCGTCTCGGCCAGGATCATCTCGCGCATCTTCTTGATGCGGTCGTCACCGAAGAACATGTGCTCGGTGCGGCACAGGCCGATACCCTGCGCGCCGAACTCGCGGGCGCGCGCGGCGTCCTCGGGCGTGTCGGCGTTGGTGCGCACCTTCAGGCGACGCGTCTCGTCGGCCCAGTCCATCACCTTGCGCAGGTTCGGGTCGTCCAGCGCCGGCGGCACGAGCGCCGGCTTGCCGAGGATCAGCGCGCCGCTGGTCCCGTTGATCGTGACCCAGTCGCCCTCGCGGATGACGTGGCCGGCGATGCGGGCCTCGCCCTTCGCCGCGTCCACCTCCAGCGTGCCGCATCCCGCCACGCAGGGCTTGCCCATGCCGCGCGCCACGACGGCGGCGTGGCTGGTCATGCCGCCGCGCGCGGTCAGGATGCCCTGGGCCACGTTCATCCCGGCGATGTCCTCCGGGCTGGTCTCCTTGCGCACCAGCAGCACGCGCTTGCCGGTCGCCGCCTGCTCGACGGCGGCCTCGGCGCTGAACACGGCCTGGCCCTGCGCCGCGCCCGGCGAGGCGGGCAGGCCGGTGCCCACGACCTCGACCTTGGCCTTCGGGTCGATCTGGTCATGCAGCATCTGGTCGAGGTGCGCCGGCTCCACCAGCAGCAGTGCCTCCTCCTTGCCGACCAGGCCCTCGTCCACGAGCTCGGCGGCGATCCGGATGGCCGCCATGCCGGTGCGCTTCCCGTTGCGGGTCTGCAGCATCCACAGCCGGCCGTCCTGGATGGTGAACTCGATGTCCTGCATGTTCTTGTAGTGAGTCTCAAGGCGCGTGCGGATGTCGTCCAGCTGCCGGTAGGCCTCCGGCATGACTTCCTCGAGCGTCGGCAGGCCGCGCGCCTCGTTGCCCGCCGGCAGCTTGTCGCGACCGGCGATGTTCAGCTGCTGCGGCGTGCGGATGCCCGCCACGACGTCCTCGCCCTGGGCGTTGACGAGGAACTCGCCGTAGAAGTGCTTCTCGCCGGTCGAGGGATCGCGCGTGAAGGCCACGCCCGTCGCCGAGGTCTCGCCGAGGTTGCCGAACACCATCGCCTGGACGTTGACCGCGGTTCCCCAGTCGCCGGGGATGCCGTGGATGCGGCGGTACTCGATCGCGCGCGCCGCGTTCCAGCTCTCGAAGACGGCGCGGATGCCGCCCCACAGCTGCTCGAAGGGATCGCCGGGGAAGGGACGTCCGGCGTGCTTCTCGATGATGCCCTTGAACGTCGCGATCAGTCCCTTGAGGTCGTCCACCGACAGCTCGGTGTCCAGCTTCACGCCGCGCTTCGCCTTGAGCGCGTCGATCGCGTCCTCGAAGTGCTCGCTGTGCACGCCCATCACGACGTCGCCGTACATCTGCAGCAGGCGCCGGTAGCTGTCGTAGGCAAAGCGGGGCGCGCCCGAGACCTGCGCCAGGCCCTCGACCGTCTGGTCGTTGAGGCCCAGGTTCAGCACCGTGTCCATCATGCCCGGCATCGAGACGCGCGCGCCCGAGCGCACGGAGAACAGCAGGGGATCGGCCGCGGCGGCGAACTTCTTGCCCATGACCTTCTCGACCTGCGCCAGCGCTTCCTTGACGTCCGCCTTCAGCTCCGGCGACAGCTCTCGCGCCTGCTGGTACGCCGTGCACTGCTCGGTCGTGACGGTGAAACCCGGGGGCACGGGGACTCCCAGCCCGACCATCTCGGCCAGGTTGGCACCCTTGCCGCCCAGCAGGTTCTTCATGCCCGCGTTGCCGTCCGCCTGGCCGCCGCCGAAGAAATAGACCCTCTTGCTGCTCATGTTCCTCTCCAGACTGCTCGCTGTCGTGGGATCGCCGCGGCGGGACGAGTCCGCCGCGGTCGGCCCGGCTCGCCGGGCGGGTATCAGCGGTTTCCGGGGCCCTCACCGGCAGACGGGGGCCGCCCCGGGTGGCCCCCCGTCGCCGTCGATGGAATCGGCTCAGCGGATGACGACGATGCGTCCCCAGTAGGGCTCGCGTTGCGGCATCTCGACCTTGTACAGGTAGACGCCCGGGGCCACCTGCTCACCGTCGTGGTTGTCCGTTTCCCAGTAGATCTGGCCACCGCTCTGCCGGTCCGGGCCCAGTTCACGCACGTCGTCGCCGGCCACGGTGAATATGCGCACGCTGGCGCCCTCGGGCAGGTTCGTGATGGCCACGCGCTCGCCCTCGTCGCCGGGGAAGCCGGCGCCGCGGCGCACCGGGTTCGGGAACGCGTAGATCTCGTCGCCCTCGGTCGGGCCGGCGGCCGGTTCGTTCACCTGCAGGAAGATGCGGTTCCCGGCGCCGCTGAACGGCGACGAGGCATCCCCCTGCCAGCGCGGCGAGAACAGCAGCGTCGCCGAGTTGTTCTCGGGCGAGGCAAGGGCGGTGTTGCCGTAGTCGAAGCTGGTGACCGCATAGTTGTACCCGAAGCCGTTGTACACCTCGTCATCGAAGAAGCGCACCGTGTCCGGCGTGCTGAACTCGAAGCAGGCGGCACGCTTCGCGGCAAAGCAGCGCGGCACGACCTGGTAGCTCTCGTCGCCGCAGTAGCCGACGATGCAGTCTTCCGGGTTGACGCGGTCGTACAGGCCGATGAGCGTCATCTGGTCCGGGTCCGCCTCGAGGGACCGCCAGACGGCCCAGCCCTGGAAGGTCTGCGCCTTGATGCGGAACGCCCTGCCGCCCGTCACGGTGCCGGCTCCCACGGTCAGGTTCAGGCCCAGGTCGAGGCTGCGCAGGCTCGAGGGCGTCGTGTCCGAGGTGTAGGTATCGTTCAGCGCCAGCACCGCGCCGGGCTCGTAGATGCCGCCGCCCCAGGAACCGAGCAGCAGGTCGCCCGTGGCGTTGCCGGCCAGCAGGTGGAACCCGAGATCGAGCGCAGGCTGCACGGGAGCCATCGCCCAGGTGGCGCCGCCATCACTGCTGAGCACGAGGCCGTGGCCGTCCTCGAAGAGCGCCACCGAGCCGGGCCGCCCGGGCACGTTCACCATGGCGAACGACTGCAGTTCCACGGCCTCCGGCTGCACGGACGACCCCACCAGGGCCCAGGTGGCGCCGTCGTCTGCGCTGCGGTAGAGCCCGCGCTGCGCCACACCCAGCAGCAGCGTGGACGGCGAGCCGGCCACGATCGCGACGTTGGCGCCGTTGGTGATCCAGGCACCTGCCAGCCCGTCGACCGGGACCACCAGGTCGCCGTAGCGGTTGGTCCAGCTCAGGCCGCCGTCGGTCGATTCGTAGCAGCCGTGCTGCCACAGGGCTGCCACCAGCCGGTCCGGGTTGGCCGGATCGGCAGCCAGGTCCCGGATATCCGGGAAGATCGTGGCACCGTCAGACGGGTCCAGGGTCGCCGGCACGCGGAAGTTCGCCGTGGCGAAACCCGCTCCCTCGTTGGTCGAGACGAAGAGCCCGAAGTTGGTGACCGCAACGACCAGCCGGGTCGAGGTCCACTCCAGCGCGGCAACCTTGTAGGCGGTCTGGGCCGGCAGCGCCGGGGCCAGCTCGCCGCGCCACTGCGTGAACGTCTGCCCGCCGTCCGCGGTCACGAAAAGACCCTGGGTGGCCGTGCCGACCGCGAAGCGATCGCTGCTGCCCGGCGAGACCGCGACGGCCGTGACCAGGTTGCCGGCGCCGAAGATCGCCGGCGCCAGGCGCGTCCAGGTGCCACCCGCGTAGCGCCACAGTCCGGTCGGGTCACCCTGCAGCACGGAGCCGCGGGTCAGTCCCGCCACGAGCACGCCGTCGGCACCCCGGGCCAGGGCCGCGCAGTTGACCTGTCGCCAGGTCTTCGGCAGCCCGGCATTCGTCGGCGTCCACGTGCCCGCCGCGTCGCTCCAGCTGCGGAAGCCGCCGTTGTTCGAGAGATTGACAACCCCTGCCAGCCGGCCGTAGGCGCTGGATCCCTCGCTGACCCAGTTCAAGGTCACGTTCCCGGCCTGGTCGCCACCGACCTGGCCGTTCCCGGTTGCCGTGAACAGCAGCTGCCGGTCCACGCGGTCCCGGAAGCCGCCGGTGGCGGACACGGCGAAGCCGAGGCCCGCGGTGTCCGTCAGCGCGAAGCACGTGACCTGCGCGGGGTCGAGGTCCGGCCACGACAGCGTCACACCCGGCCGGCCGTCGGTCGCCAGCCGCGGGGCCAGGGTCGCCGGCGAGTAGAGGTACAGAGAGTCCGCCCCGCACGAGGCGGGCGGCGTCTGCCCGGAGGCCGCCGTTGCGCCCACCATCGCCAGCACCATGACGGCCAGGAGCAGTCCGCGCCTCTTCCCATCGCAGCCGAACATCATCGGGTTCCGCCTTTCGGGTCGGCGGGCCGACCGGCGGCCCGCCCCTGTCATCCGCGATTGGTCACGTCGTCCGCGACTCGCCCGGTCTCTCGCAACCGCCCGAGTCCCGCGCTACTGGTTGATCTGGAGCCCGAAGTACTGCAGCGCCCAGCGGATCGCCTTGCGGGTCCCCTCGTGGTCGAAGCGGTACGGGTCGAAGCCCCAATAGACGTCGGCGCGCTTGAACTGCTTCCTGGGCACCATCTTGTAGGACAGGAAGCCGTACACCTGCCCGTTGGTGCGGGCGCTGGCGCGCGGCACGCCCTGCCACTCGGTCAGCGCCTGGGAGCCGCAGCCGGCATCGAGCTGCTGGTTGTCGTACCGGCTCTGCGGCCAATCCGTGCGCCCGCGCCGCCACTGCCGCTCGCGCATCCAGTCGATGCGGGCGATGCCGGTGAACATGGGCTCCACGCACAGCCCGTTGGGGACATCCACGTCCGCATAGGCGTCGCCCGTGCACTCCTGCCGGATGATCGGCGTCACGCGCGTGCTGATGTTGCTGTCGACGAACTCGTCCGAGTCCCACACGAAGGCCTGCTGGTCCAGCAGGTTGAGCGTGTCGACAGCCGCCGCCGCGGGATCACGCCAGTCGATCACGGGGTCGGTGTACATCGTGTCGGGGATCACGCCCGGCCCGATGAGGTGATTCTCCTTGAACGCCGGCGCCAGCACCAGGCCCTTGAGGCCCGAGCACAGGCGGTTGCGCTCCACGTTCGCGCCGTTCTGGCGCCCGTAGATCGGCCGCGAGGTGGACGTCCAGTCGATCGCCGCGATGCCCGCGGTCGCGTAGTGGTACATGCGCGGACCGCGATAGACGATCGAGCCGTCCGGCAGCTCCAGCGTGCCGAACGCGACGGTGTAGCTGCGGCCGAACGCCGTGTAGGTGGGGTCCTCGCGCGTATCGAAGACCAGCGGCGTCATGTAGGCCAGGGTGTTGTCCAGGAACGAGTCCAGGCTCCTGGCGCCCACCAGCATGAAGTTGCCGCCCTGCTCCTGGTACGGCGCCAGCCAGACGTACTTCTCGATGCGGCCGACCGGCCGGAACTCGCGCATCATCGTCTGGTCCACCGAGGTGCTGGCGAAGCAGAGCACCGCCTTGTAGCCGACGATATCCTCGTACGTCACGTTGTCCCGGTGGTCCTTGCGGTCGCGCTCCCAGTTCAGGTCCGCGACACCGCCGGCGCCCTCGGCCAGGAAGTGCCAGTAGGCGTTGCGATAGAGCTCGTCGTTGAGCGGCCGGTTGTCGCGGCTCGGCCAGCCGCTCGACTGCCGGTCGTTGAGCTGGTCGACCAACAGCAGCGGCTTCTGGAAGTTGCGGTTGACGAACGGCACCACGCGCAGCGTCCAGACGAAGATGGTCGGGGAGTCGTCCGCGTCGTCCTCCACGACCAGCGTGAACGTGTGCAGGCCCTCGTTGAAGGAACGCTCCGCGGCCTTGCGGTTCTGCTCGCTGAGCCCCGGCGGCACCGCCCAGCCCGGGTCGTTCGGGTCACGCGGGTCGACGATGTCCCAGCCGTGGCGCATCGAGACGATCTTGCCGTTGTAGGCGTTGGCATTGGCGGTCCAGCTGAAGTTCAGCGGCTGCCCGCCGGCGATCGGCCAGGTCACCGCGCGCGACGAACTCGACGGCAGGTAGGTCTCGAAGACGGTGACATCGGGGACGAACTGGCCGCCGCCGCGCGCCACCACGTGGGCCACTTCCTGCTGGTAGTCGAAGCCCACGCTCACGGCGCCGGCGGTATCCTGGACCTGGACGGCGAACAGGTAGTAACCGTTGCTCGCCTGGTCGGGGATCAGGACCCGGCGGTCCTCCTCCTCGGGCATGTAGCGCAGCCAGGGCGACCACCGCGGGTCATCGTAGCTCAGGATCTCGTCGTATACCTGCTCGTACTGGTAGCGCGAGCCGATCGTGACCCCGTTGCGATCCACCGCCGGGATCCAGAGGTAGCGCACCTGCGTGGGGATCCGCAGTTCGAAGTCGGAGTCCTGGCCTTCCCACCCGATATTCATGCTGAGCGGCACGGCGGCGGCAGCCGATCCGCCCAGGCCCGGGAAGGCGACGCGGCAAGTCGGCACGATCGTGGTGGACGTGAACGAGATGTATGCCGGGGTCGGGTCGACGGCACCCTTGTCGTCGACCGCGCGGATGAACAGCGAGTGGCTCCGGAAGCTGCGCGGGTCGACGGTGTCGCCCGGGAACCCGGCCTGGTCGGCGAGCACCAGGAACGTCGAATCGGTCGACGCGGTGAAGTTCCACGGGTGCAGGACGGCGCCGGTCAGCGGATCGACCGTCAGGGTGTCCTGCGGGCTGATGCCGTCGGTGCCGTTGTTGCTCAGCTTCCACTGGTAGCCCCTGATCCGGCCGTCGGGGTCCGATCCGGTCCAGCGGAACTCGACGGCGTAGCCCGCCTCGAGCAGCGTCGGCGGCTGGCCGGTCACGCGGGTGTCCGGCGAGGCGTTGGGGACGCGCACCCCTCCCATCTCGGTGTCGGTCGAGCAGCCGCCGGCCAGGCCCAGGCACAGCAGCGCCGGCGCCAGCTGGCGCAGGCCGCGGTACAGCGTGAATCGCTTCTGCATCGAGCCACTCCTCGTCCTGTCGGTCACCATCGAAACGTTCACCAGTCCCGCGCGTCGCGGCTCACTTGCCAGCACAGACGATCGCGGGGCCCGTCAGTGGCTGCAGCGTCAGCCGGAAGTGCTTGCGCACCGAGCGCCCACCCAGGCTCGCCATGGCCGCCTGCGACAGCGGCAGCTTGTCCTTGATCGAGGCGTGCGAGAGACCTAAATCGCGCCACGTCTGTCCCGCCCCGATCGTCGTCCCCGGGCGCACGTTGCGGAAAAAGTTGAACGTGCTCGGTCGCGGCGGCGAGGCAGCCTGGGCGGTCTGGTCCAGGATCACCGCGTCGACCCAGCCGTCCCCGAACTGGCGCAGGACCGCGTCCAGGACCATCAGCGACGCCGTGCGGTCACCGCGGGTGACCACCGCGTCCAGGTACAGCAGGAAGTTGTCGCGCCCCAGCTGCAGCAGCTGGGTCGGCACGAACACGTCCGCCCGCACCTTCCACAGGCCGCTGGCGTTGTCCAGCATGAGGTTCAGGCTGGTGGTGTTGGTCCGCCCCCAGGTCGGGACCAGGATGTCGTCGTTGCCGGCGCCGTCCTTGATCTCGTTGAACGGGTCGCAGCCGTAGTTGACCTCGTACTTGACCCCGCCCACCCGGCGCAGCGGCTGGCTCCAGGCCTCGGCCGGGTCGTCCTTGCCGTGCAGCCGCACCTCGAACCAGTGGCGCGTCGACGGCACGATCCAGTTGGCCACGCTGTCGGCGCGCACCGGCGTGGTCACCACGTTGGTCACGAAGCCGGTGCCCTTGTTGACCATGGTGAAGGCCGCGCCCGCCACGCGCTGCAGGTCCGTCGCCGCGTTCGGGGCAACGCCCAGCGCCGCCACCCGGAGCTCCGTGGTGCCGGCCAGGCAGGGATGCGTGGCCAGGTAGGCGGCCGTGGTGTCCTCCGCGCAGACGGTGTCGAAGGTGAACCCCGAGGCGCTCGTCGTGTCGGGCTTGAGCTCGATGCACTGCAGGCAGGGCTCGTAGCCCACCTCGAACGACAACGAGGCGGGCGAGCCGTCGCGGCGCTGCCACTCGTCCACGGCCTGCATGTTGATCGTGAACCGGCTGTTCGGCTGCGTCAGGAAGCCCAGGGTGTCGCCGTACCAGCCGTTGACGCCGGCGTCCCAGGCCGGCTGCGTGTTCAGCGCGCTGGCCTCCGAGGTGAACGGGAAGACGCCGCCGGTGAAGTTCTGGCGCACGCCCTGCAGGAACCCGGTAAACCCGATCTTGTAGGCAGGGTCCTGGCGCTCGTCGTTCGGGTTGTCGCGGGCCAGCGCCTTGACCACGACATAGGTTCGGTCGGGGATGCGGTCGCCGGAACTGAACGGGTACTTCGTCCGCGTCGGGTCGTTCAGGCGGATGTAGTACGGGTAGATGTCGGGATCCGAGGGATGGGCCCAGTCCGCCTCGTTGTCCAGGATCAGCGTCTCCGGGTCGTAGTTGACCAGGAACGCGAACGGACGCAGGAAATTGGCCACCTCGACGCCGGCGATGTCGACCGAGTTGACCTCGAGTTCGACCTGCCCGCTCGGCAGCCGCTGGCGGAAGGGACCGGAGCCCGAGCCGTCGTTGGCGAAGGCCAGGCTGGTCACCGAACCGAAGAACGAGAAGCTGTCGTTCGTCGCCTCGTTGAAGCGACGGGGGTTCCAGCAGTCCTCCAGCGAAGGCTGGCAGTTGCCGCCCAGCGCGCCGGCGAGCTTCCACTTGTAGCCGAACAGGCCGTCGTTGAACGGCGCCACCGTATCGACCAGTGCCAGGGCCTCCGGCGCGTAGCCCCGCACGTTCGGCGACTGGCCCCGCCACATCACCTGGTACGGCCGTCCATAGCCGACCGTGTCGACCTGGCCGCGCGCGATCGGGACGGTGTCGGCGCCGATGATGCGGAAGAAGCGCAGGTCGGGCGAGCCGAGCGTGTTGGTGAAGAAGCGCAACCGCGCCGGCGTGCGGTCATACGCACCCTGGTCGTCGACCGCGACCATGTGCAGGGTCTTGTTGGTCGAGGTGCTCGTGCCCTGGCCGATCGTGAAGTTGAACACGGAGTCGGTGCGCGTGGTCCAGCGGCCGATCGCCAGCGTCGAGGCGTCGAGCGCGGGATTGAAGCGCTGGTCCTCCTCGTCGTCGGTGGTGTCCGGGTCCTGGATGGTGGTGTCGGTCAGGGCCCAGACGAAGCGCTCCACCTTGCCGTCGGCGTCGCGGCCGTACCAGTACACGTGGAAGTGGTAGTACCCGCCCGCGTCTTCGGCCGGCGCGCCGATGATGTACGTCTCCGGCGCCTTGTTGACCGACACCTGCTCGGGCTGGAAGGCCCGGCAGCCACCCAGCCACGACAACGCCACGGCGACGGTCAGGCTCAACGCGACGACGGAGATTCGCCTGGTCTTCATGCTGGCGGACGCCCCCTCGGAAACCTCGACGGTACGGCAGGTTGGTGACGGGCCGCGGCGGTGGGACGTGCGGCGCCTCAGATGCCGGTCCGGCCCGCCTGCACCGGGCAGGCGGACCGTGCGCGGTCTGCGGGGGAAATATAGGGAACCGGTCGCAGCCCTGTCAACCGGGATCCCCCCCGGCTGTCGGCACAACCCCCTCACCGACCGCAGCTTGGCGGCGCGCCGCCCGGAACGAGCGGGGGGGGGCCCCGGGGGGGGCCCCCCCCCCCCCCGTGGCGGCCGCACCACCGGGCCGGGGCCCCCAACAAAAGTCCCACCGGGGCGGGGTGGGGGTG
>JAYRFB010000142.1:0-25053 GCA_041908585.1 Candidatus Krumholzibacteriia bacterium | reverse complement strand
TCCTGGAAGAAGTGCGTGCCGAAGCTCAGGTCGGGGACGTAGTCGCCCCGCCGGCGCGCCACCTCCACCAGCATGGCCGTGTTGTTGATGTCCGCGTACGTCACCGAGACGCCCAGCTTGATGTCGCCACGGCTGCCCCAGCGCCCGGGCCCGACCAGGATGAACGACCGCTTCCTGAGCAGGCCGTTCAGCGCCCCCACAACGCGCCCGACCGAGGCCATGGTCTCGCGGTCGGGCAGCGCGGCATAGGCCTCCGGCACGACGTAGACGATGTGGGTGATGTCGGGCACCTGCCCGTTGGAGACGAAGCGGTCGGCCGTGAACAGCACGTCCTCAGGACGCGCGTCGTGCGGAATGACGGACGGCGCGTTGTCGCCGGACATGGCCTGCGGCCGGCACTGCACCAGGTAGAAGTCCTTGCCGTCGTGGGCGAACTCGATATCCACCGGCGACTGCAGGTACATCTCCAGCGTCTTGAGCAGGGCGTGGACGCGCGGCACGAAGTCCGTGCCGTCCAGCAGCCCCCGCATGTCCGCCACCAGGTCGTCGTGCTCGGGGTCCATCATCAGGCGTTGCACCTGCTGCAGGTGGCCGGCGCGCAGCACGGAGAAGATGCGGTCGACCAGCGGGTAGTCCGCGCCGGCCTCCTTCAGGAGGTCCGCCAGCTCGACCGTCTCGAAGCTGGCCGTCTCCAGGTTGATGACGTCGGCGCGTCGCGGGCTGTAGCGCAGCGTCTCCTGCAGCGAGGCGTGCGCGCGCAGGCCGCGCTGGCCCGGCACGGCAAGAACGGGAAAGTCGTCGCCGACGCGGTCGACCGCGCGCGTGCCCAGCCCCGGCACCAGCCGGATCAGGCCGTCCTCGCGCCGGATGCGCGGCGACCAGCGGAACTCGTTGAGGCTGAAGGCCACCCCCGCGAAGGCCGGCAGCCAGTAGCGGCCGACCCGCGCGCCCACGACCTCCTGGATCAGGATGCCCATCTCCTCGACGAATTCCTGCAGGCCGCGTTCGCGCCGGTACTCGATCGGGTCGGGACCCAGGATCGAGGCCCACACCTCGGCCACCGCGTCCTGCAGCGCCGCCAGCCGCTCGGCCCGCGGCCCGCAATTGGGCAGGAACAGGCTCTTGTACTTGCCCGAGAAGGCGGTCCCGAAGCGGTCCTCCAGCAGGCTCGAGCTGCGGATGATCAGCGGCACGTCGCCGAAGTAGTCCAGCGCTCGCGCGAGCCCCTCGACCAGCTCCGGCGGGAAGGGGCTGTTCTTGAAGAGCTGGACCAGGTTCGGGTACTCGCGCCGGACCTGGCTGATGTCCTTGAACTTCTGGTCCATGACATCGTCCAGGTCGTTCAGGCGGATGAAGTCCATGATCACGTCGGAGACGACATGCCACGTCCGCGGCGTCTTCACGGCGCCGACGCCCATCTCGGCGGCCTCGGGGCGCTCCAGGATCCAGCCCGCCAGGAGCAGGCCCGCCGCCTTGCCCCCCAGCTTGCCGTAGCAGCCGCGCGTCATGATCACGCGGTCCAGGAGGCCGTGGAAGTCGGTGATCCGCGCGACCTCCTTGGCGACGTTGATGTAGTCGAGCTGCTCGGTCAGGAAGCGCTGGATGAGCGAGACACGCAGGCCCTTCAGCGTGCTCGGCGCCAGGCCGCTGCGCCCGAGCAGGACGTCGTTGTAGCGACGGATGGCCTCGGCGATCTCCGGCATCGTGCTGCGCGGGTCGGCCACCACCGTGCCGAAGAAGCTGGCCTCGTCCTCCTTCAGCCAGCGTTGCAGGCGCTCGGAGATCTCCTCGTCCGGGAGGTAGCGCGCGGCCAGTTCGAACGGGGCGCCGGTCATCAGCGGGGACTGCTCCAGCGGCAGCCTGGTGCCGGGCACCTTGACCTGGTGCGGGCGCTCCGGGTCCTTGCGCGCCTGGTCCGCGCGACCCTCGCGGCGGGCCGCGCCGGCCGGTCCGGTGTCCACCTCGGCCAGCATGACCTGCGCCTCGCTGAGCCCGATCGAGCAGAGGTGGTTGAGCATCTTGCGGGAAACGCGAACGAACTGCCGGCCGCGACCCTGGCGGATCACGTCCAGCAGTTCGCGCCACGGCACGGCCGCGAACGCGCGGCGGGAGTCGTCAGGCTGCCCGCCGCGCGCGCGATCCATGCTCAGACCCAGCCGCGGTCGCGGCAGGCAGCCGCCACCCGGTTGACCGCCACCACGTAGGCAGCGTCGCGCATGTAGAGCTTCTTCTTCCGCGCCAGGTCGCTGACCGAGTGGTACGCCGCGGTCATCTTGGCGTCCAGCTTGCCCAGCACGTCGTCACGGTCCCAGAAGAAGTTCATGTTGCACTGGACCTGCTCGAAGTAGCTGCAGGTCACGCCGCCGGCATTGGCCAGGAAGTCGGGGATGTTGAAGATGCCGCGCTTGAAGAGGACCGCGTCGGCCTCGGGCGTCGTCGGGCCGTTGGCGCCCTCGACGATCACCTTCACGCGCTTGTTGATCTTCTCGACGTTGGCCCCGGTGATCTGGTTCTCGATCGCCGCCGGGATCAGGATGTCCACCTCGCGGTCCAGCCACGCCTCGCCCGGCAGGATCTCGTAGCCCAGCTCGCGGGCCTTGGCCGGGTCGATGCCGCCGAAGCGGTCGGTGATGCCGCGCAGCTGCTCGAGGTCGATGCCCGCCGCCTTGAAGTAGGTGACGGACTTCTGCTCGGCCTGGTTCCAGCTCGACACGCAGACGACCTTGCCGCCCATGCGCTGGTAAAGCTCGATCGCGTACTGCGCGACGTTGCCGAAGCCCTGCACGCTGGCCGTCGTGGCCTTGACGTCGATGCCCAGCTCGACCAGCGCCTCGCGCAGGCAGTACACGCAGCCGTAGCCGGTCGCCTCGGTGCGGCCCAGCGAGCCGCCCATGCCGACGGGCTTGCCGGTGATCATGCCCGGATAGCGGCCGCCGCGGATGGTCTCGAACTCGTCGAGCATCCACAGCATGTGCTGCGGGTTGGTCATCACGTCGGGCGCCGGCACGTCCTCGACCGGGCCGACGTTCTTGTTCATCTGGCGCACCCAGCCGCGGCAGATCGCCTCCTGCTCGCGGGCGCTGAGGTTGTGCGGGTCGCAGATGACGCCGCCCTTGCCGCCGCCCAGGGGGATGTCGGCCACCGCGCACTTCCAGGTCATCCACATCGCCAGCGCCCGCACGGTGTCGATCGTCTCCTGCGGGTGGAAGCGGATGCCGCCCTTGGCAGGCCCGCGCGCGTCACTGTGCTGCACGCGGAAGCCTTCGAACACCTTCACGGTGCCGTCGTCCATGCGGACGGGAATGCTGAAGTGGAACTCGCGCAGCGGGCTGCGCAGCAGCTCGCGCGTGCCCTGGTCCAGGCCGATCAGGTCGGCACTCTTGTCGAACTGGGCGCGGGCCATCTGGAACGGATTGAAGGAAGCGTCGTGAGCCATCCTCGTCACCCCGTGTTGAAGCCTGGGCGCATCAGGCCGCGCCCGGTGCCTTGTTAAAACAAAAATCGCGGGCCGCGGCGGCGCGGGCAAGGAGAATCAGCCGTCTTGAGAAGGCCTGCCAACTCCGGTCTCGCCCTCCCCGTTCAACCCGGCCGCGCTCCCCTCGGCGGCCGCCGGCCGCAGGACCAGCCCCCGCCGGGAGCGCCCGTCGATAAGGACCGTCAGGGGCTCGGCCAGGCGCAGCAGGCGCGCGTGCGTGCCGGCCGCCAGCGGCGCCTGCGCGTCCAGCCAGTCCCAGTCCAGGCGGTCGGTCCCCGCCGGTCCCCCCACGGTGAGATACCCGACCTGGAAGCTGGTCAGGTTCTGGAAGAAGTGGGAGCCCTGGCTGGGGGTCACCGCGAAGCCGTCGAGGGGCGCTTCCACGATCACCCGCGCCCCCGAGATCTCGTCCCAGCGCACGGGGATGCCCAGCCAGCGGTCCGACGATCCCCAGCGCCCGGGACCGGCCAGCAGGTACGGGCGGCCCTCGGCGACCAGCCGCCGGTTGAAGGCCGCGATCTCGACCGCCGCCTCCTCGGTGTGCGCGCGGTCGAAGCCGGCCCGCGGCACGTAGACGATGTCGCGGATGTCGGCCGGGCGGCCGTTGCCCAGGGCCCCGGTGGTCGAGACCAGGGCGTCCGGGGCCGCCAGGAGCTCCGGCGGCACGGCCGGCGCCTCGAGCCCGGCGGCCAGCGGGCGGATCTGCAGGAATCCGAACTGGTGGGGTACGTCCTGGCCGTCTCCCAGCACCACGGCGAACTCGATCTCGACCTCGGCGCTCATCGTGCGGCGGCCCAGGTCCAGCAGCAGCGCCATGATCTCGGCCAGCGGGAAGGCCCGCGCCTTCAGCACGCCGGCGAACGAGACCAGGCGCTGGCCGTCGCGCCCGAGCCCGTCGTAGATCATGTTGTCGGCCTCGACGTACACCGAACCTACCGGCGCCAGCGTGCCGTGCGCCTCGGCGGCGGCCAGGTCCAGCAGCGCCAGGTTGTAGTCGTCGCTCGGTCCCGGGTACTGCTCCGGCCGGCTGACGTCCACGGCGTAGAACTCGCGCTGGCTCTCGCGCAACCAGTCGTTGAGCGTGCCGAACTGCGGCAGGGCCAGCGGCCGCGCCGGGCTGAACCTGAGGGCCTTGCCCCCGCCCACCACCGTGCGGCCCAGCCCCAGCGCCACGGTCACCACGCCGTCCTCGGGCTTCAGGTCCCCGGCCGGGTAGTAGTTCGCCGACAGCCCCACGCCGGAGAAATGGGGGTAGTCGTAGTGCCCGTGCCGCCGGCCGACCACCTGCTGCACGATCACCGCCATCTTCTCCTCCTCGATCCGGTTGGCCGTGGCATCCACGTAGCACTTGGCCGCCCGCGAGTAGGTCGAGGCGTAGACCAGCTTGATCGCGTCGCAGAGCTGGTCCAGGCGCACCTTCAGGTCGGGGTGGTTGTTGGCCAGCATGTAGGTGGCGTACACGCCGGCGAACGGCTGGAACTGGCTGTCCTCGAGCAGGCTCGACGAGCGCACCGCCAGCGGGTAGCGCACCTGGTCCAGGAACGCCTCGAGGTCGCCGTAGATCTCGGGCGGCAGCTTGTGCGCCAGGCACGCCTCGACGACCTGCTCGTCGTCCAGGTCCGACAGCACGCGGTCCCGCAGGCCGCCCTGGTCGAAGAACGTGTCGAAGACGTCCGTGCCGATGACCGCCGTGGTCGGCACCCGGATCAGGGTGCCCGGAAAACGGTCGTGGATGCCGTAGCCGTGCAGGATCGAGTTCACGAAGGCCAGGCCCCGCCCCTTGCCGCCGAGCGAGCCGCCGCCGATGCGCACGAAGGCGCTCAGCGTGTCGAAGTGCCGTCGCGAGAAGTCGGCCACCACGCCCCGCTGGGCCTCGCTGCGGAAGCGCGTGATCGTCTGCACCAGGAACTCGCGCAGCTCCTCGACGTGCTCGAACTCCGTCACCTTGCGGGGCCGGATGGCCGCCGCCAGCTGGAACTCCGTGCGCGCCCGCAGCCAGTTCGAGAAGTGATCGTGCGCCGCGTGGTGCTGCACCGAGGCGGCCGGGACCGTGCGCAGCTGCCAGACCAGGGTCTTGAGGTCGGCGGCCCGTCCCACCTCCGTCCCGTCGGGAAGGCGGAACACGAACTCGCCGAACCCGAAGTTCTCCAGCATGAACCGCCGCAGCTCCTGCAGGAGCGTGCGCGAGCGCTTGCGGATGAAGCCGGCGCCGACCTGGTGCGCCACCGCCTCCAGGTCGCCGTCGGTCGACTGCAGCACCGCGGGCGTGTGCGGGTCCACATACTTGACCCGGCGGATGAACTCGACGCCGGCGTCGTCGCGCAGCGCTCCCTGTCGGGGAAATCGCCCGTCCACGATCACGCCCAGCAGCGAGTCCTTGTAGCTCGAGTAGAGGTCCCAGGCCTCCTCGAAGGTCCGCGCCAGCAGGATCTTCGGCCGCGCGCGCAGGCGCAGAAGCCGGTGGCTGAGGTTGATGCCCTCGGCCATCAGCGATTGCGTCTGCTCGAGCACCTCGCCGTACAGCAGCGGCAGGTACGACGAGTAGAAGCGCACCGAGTCCTCGACCAGGAGGATGCAGCGCACGTCGCCGTAGCGGGTGTCGTGCGCGACGTTGCGCTCGTCCTCGCAGACCTTGATGATCGCCAGCAGCAGCCGGACGTCGCCGTTCCACAGGAAGTAGCGGTCGATGCAGCCCTGGCTGTCGGCATCCTGCAGGTGCTGCAGCTCGCGCGGGCTGAAGGCCAGGGTGTAGATGGGGACGTCCGCCGTGCGGCTGCGGATCCGGCGCGCCAGCTCCGCCGCCGACATGTCGCCCAGCCGCGTCATGGTCACAACCATGTCGTAGCGGTGAGCCTCCAGCAGCTTGATCGCCTCGTCGCCGCTGGCCGCGCGCGCCACGTGGGGCGGGTAGCTGAGGTTCAGTTCGCGGTACTCGCTGAGCAGCAGCTCGGTCAGCCGGCCGCCTTCCTCCAGCGTGTAGGCGTCGTACTGGCTGGCGACCAGGAGGATCTCCTGGACGCGGTAGGGCATCAGGTGCCCGAAGCCCCGGAACTCGGGTGGGGCTTCCGTCACGCGGCTGGTCGGGTCGGTACGCATGGCGGACAACGTAGCCCACCGCCGGGCGTCCCGGCTACCCGAATCGCCGCCGGGCGGCCCCAGCACCCGCTGTCCCCCGGCCCTGGCGGCCACGCCGTCGTTCCGGCGCAGGTCGCCAGCCACGCCCTGGCAACTTGTTGCCCGGCTGGCCATTGCCTCAACAGCCGGCCACGAGACGCACCGGCGGCAATCCCGGGCCCAAAATCCACATCGATATGGTAAGATCTTCCGTTGGAGGTACCGCCATGCACCTGGAACCCCTGAAGCACCTGCCACGCAGGACTCGTCGCCTCTTCCTCGCGCCGGAACTCTTCCTGGGTGCCTGTCTGGCACTGACGGCGACCGCCCGGGCCGACTGGCCGTCCGAACTGGTGCGCACCGCCACGGCGCCCACTCCCGGCTGCATCAACTACCGCGTGGGCGGGCTGGCCTTCGACGCCGCCAACCTCCCGGTGGTCGCCTGGCAGGAGAATCCCACCTGCTCCACCAATGCCAACTTCCCCTACTGGGGCCGGCGGGACGGCGGCGGCGCCTGGACCGTCCACCGGGTCTACGGCAATGAGCCTGCCTGGCCGGACTTCTTCCGCGGCAACGTCGCCCTGGCGATCAGTGCCGGCGGGGTCCCGTACCTGGCCTACTACAGCGGCTGGCCGGGCTCCATCGCCGACGGCTACCACGTGATCAACATCATCAGGGTGAACCTGGAACTGCAGCCGGAGGGGCCGGGCGTCGCGGCGGGCTACATGGCGCAGTACACCAACTGCGTGACGTCGGAACCCATCGCGGATCTGGCCTTCGCCGCGGCCGCCGCCACGCCGGTCGCCATGCTGGGCGCGCGCTGCGACTGCGCCGGCGGCATCGCTCTCGGTTACGGCGTGCTCGTGGGCGGCGGCTTTCTGTCACGCGCCGATGTCGGCGCCCAGACCTACCTGACGTCGGCCTCACTGGCCTCCGGGCCGGGCGGCGACCTGCACGTCGTCTACAGCGGCAACCAGTGCGGCGCGTCGAGTTTCCTGCGCCACGCCGCGGCCGGCAGCGGCGGCGCCTACCAGGTCATCGACGGCGCCTTCTCCGGAACTTCCGACTACGCCATCGGCCCGGACGGCGTCCACCACGTGGTCGGCATTAGGACCACCGGCGACCTCGTGTACGCTTCCAGCCTGGATGCCGGCGCCACCTGGTCCCCGCTGGCGACGATCGCCTCCGGCGCCTGGTCCGCCCAGGACCCCTCCGTGGCCGTCGCCCGCAACGGCGATGTCGCCGTGAGCTGGTGGGCGGGCGATCGCCTGCACCTGCAGGCCATGACCAGGCACGGCGGCGCCTGGACGTCCCAGGCGGTCACCACCACGTCGGCGCAGGCCGTCGGCAGCGTCGAGCTGGCCTTCGACGTCAACGACCGCCTGGCCGTCCTCTACTTCGAGCCCGGCACGCTCGAATTCCGGCTGGCGACCGACCCGAGCGCGCCCTCGCCGGTCCCGGACGTCCGCGCCGCAGGGGTTCCCGTCATCGGCCCCTGCCGCCCGAATCCCTTCAACCCCTCGACGACCATCACGCTTTCGCTGCCGTCGCGGGAGGCCGTGCAGGTCCAGATCGTGGACGCGGCGGGGCGCAGCGTGCGGCGCCTCTTCGACGGCGTGCTCGAGCCCGGCTCGCACGACCTGGCCTGGGACGGCGCCGACGAGCGCGGCCAGCGCGCGCCCAGCGGCGTCTACTTCTGCCGGGCCGCGACGGCGTCCGGCGCCGCCCTGGGCCGCCTGTTGCTGCTGAAGTAAGTCCGTTGCGAACACAAGCCCCGCGGCATCGCGCCCGCGGGGCTTCGTGTGTCCGGGCTGCGCTAAGCCCCTAGGGATGGAACTCCACGCCCTGGGCCAGGTGGATCTCCCCGCCCCAGTTGATGGTGTTCGTCTGCCGCCGCATGTAGGTCTTCCAGCAGTCCGAGCCGCTCTCGCGCCCGCCACCGGTCTCCTTCTCGCCGCCGAAGGCGCCGCCGATCTCCGCCCCGCTGGTGCCGATGTTCACGTTGGCAATGCCGCAGTCGCTGCCCTCGGCGCTCAGGAACCGCTCGCCCTCGGCCAGGCTGTCGGTGTAGATCGCGCTGCTGAGGCCCTGGGGCACCCCGTTGTGCATGGCGATCGCGTCGTCCAGCTTCCGGTACTTCATCACGTACAGGATCGGCGCGAAGGTCTCGGTCTGCACGATCTCCGCCTCGTTGCGCAGCTCGACGATGGTCGGCTGCACGAACGTCGGCACGCCGAACGGCTTGAGCACCTTGCCGCCGTAGAGCACCTTGCCGCCCTGCTTCTTCGCGGCCTCGATCGCCTTCTCGAAGTCGGCCACGGCGCCCTCGTCGATCAGCGGGCCCATCAACGTCGCGGGATCCAGCGGGTCGCCGATCCGCACGCGCTTGTAGTTGGCGAGGAGCTTCTGCAGGAACGTGTCGTACACCTTCTCGTGGATGATCAGCCGGCGCGTGCTGGTGCAGCGCTGGCCGGCGGTGCCCACGGCACCGAAGAAGGCGCTGGCCAGGGCGCAGGTCAGGTCGGCCTTGTCGCTGATGACGATGGCGTTGTTGCCGCCCAGTTCGAGGATGCTGCGGCCCAGCCGCTCGCCGATGATGCCGCCGATGCGCCGGCCCATCCTCGTCGAGCCGGTGAAGCTGATCAGCGGCAGGTCGTGGTCCTTGATCATGACCTCGCCCACGGTCGAGCCCTTGCCGATCACGACGCTGGTCAGGCCGGCAGGCAGGCCGTTCCGGTTGAACACCTCGTTGGCGATGTTCTGGCAGGCGATGGCGCACAGCGGCGTCTTGCTGGAGGGCTTCCACAGCACGCTGTCGCCGCAGACCCAGGCCAGGGCCGCGTTCCACGACCACACCGCCACCGGGAAGTTGAAGGCGCTGATCACGCCGACCACGCCCAGGGGATGCCACTGCTCCATCATGCGATGCTTCGGGCGCTCGCTCTGCAGCGTCGGGCCGCTGAGCGTGCGCGACAGGCCCACGGCGTAGTCGCAGATGTCGATCATCTCCTGGACCTCGCCCAGGCCCTCGGTCAGGATCTTGCCCATCTCCAGGCTGACCAGCGCACCCAGCACGTCCTTCTTCTCGCGCAGGGCCTCGCCCAGCTGCCGGACGATCTCGCCGCGCCGCGGGGTCGGCAGCATCCGCCAGGCCAGGAAGGCGTCCTTCGAGGCAGCCATGACCTTCGCGTAGTCGGCGTTGTCGGCCTGCTCGATCTTCGCGAGCAACTCGCCGTTGGTCGGGTTGCGCGACTCCAGCCAGTCGCCGCTCGAGGCGAACCAGTCGCCGCCGCAGTTGGCGCCCTTGAGCTTGGCGGCCAGCCCCAGCTCCCGGAAGATGCGGGCCTTCGTCAGCGTCGGCTGCGGCTTGGTCGTCGTCTTCTTGGCCATGTCCAGTTCCCCTCGTTGGTGCGGCATCGCGACCGGGCCGCGATGCGCCGGTTCACCCGTTACCCCTCAGCACTCCTCGGTCTCTTCCAGGCAGTCGATTCCCAGCGCGGCCAGTTCCGCCATCACGGGCCCGTAGATGGCGGACGTCACGGGCCGCAACACGCCCCGCTCGTTCAGGCGCCCCTCCAGGACCAGGCGCGCTGCCACGGCCGCCGGCAGGGAGACGGTGCGCGCCATGGCCGAGTCGCCGCCCGGCTCGCCGCAGGCGATCAGGCGCGACGTGGTCCGGCGCCGGCCGCCTCCCGGCATGTCGTGCAGGAACTCGTGGAACATGACGACCATGTCCCGCTCGCCCTCGCGGTAGCAGAGCTTGTCCAGCATCGCGTCCCCGAGCACGTCCAGCGGCGCGCGCGGGCCGGCCGCCAGCGGCGCCTCGTCGTCCAGGCCCAGCCATTCCAGGTTCGCCGCCGGCAGGCAGCCCGGCGCCGTCCCCAGGCGCCGCGTCGCCGCCTGTCGCGCCGTCTCGCCCGCCGTCGCTCCCAGCAGCGACCGCACGTAGGCGCGCCGCGTCGGGCCGCCGTCGCGCGGCCGGTCGTCCAGCAGGCCCAGGCGCCCGAAGGCATGGAGGGTGTCGCACCAGCCCACGTTGCGCAGCGTCCCCCGGAACAGCGTCTCGATGTCCCCCGGCAGGCCGTACGCGTCCAGGTAGACCAGCGAGTCGCGGTTCGGGTAGGCCTCGAAGTCGCCGGCGCCCGGCACGTGGAGCAGGTGCATGTCCCGGAACAGGCGGTCCGGGGGCACGGCCACCTCGCGACCCTCGCGACGATAGCGGGCCGCATTCCGGCAGGCCAGCAGCACCCCTCGCGGCGCCCACGAGAACTTGTAGCCCAGCGGGTTGTCGTTGGCCTCGGGCGCTGGCAGGCCCCCGCAGTACGAGCGGAACGAGCGCAGGCGGCCGCCCTGCGCCGCGACCGCGTCGATCACCCGCATGGCGGACATGTGGTCGATGCCCGGGTCCAGGCCCAGCTCGTTGAGGAAGGTGAGTCCCTGCGCGCGTGCGGCCCCGTCCAGCTCCTGCATGGCGGGCGCCACGTAAGAGGCGGTCACCAGGTGCCGCCCGTGGCGGAGGCAGTGTCCGGCCACCTTCGGGTGGAAGGCATACGGCACCAGGCTGACGGTCAGGTCGTGCGCGGCCACGAGCGCCGACAGGCCCTCGTCGTCGGACAGGTCGAAGCGCAGGGCCCTGCCGCCGGCGTGCCCGCCGACCAACCGCTCCGCCTCGGCGGCGTCCAGGCTGGTGACAGTCAGTTCGGCGCCTGCTTCCAGCAGGTAGCGCACCAGCGGGCCGGCCACCATGCCCGCGCCCAGCACCAGGATCCTCGCCATGCTCGTGCCCCTTTCCGGCGTGCCGGCCCCCGCCCCCCGGCTCAGCGCCGGCTGCGGTCCAGGTATTCCTGCAGGTAGCGGTAGTCCGGCGCCAGCGCCCCCCGGTGGGCGATGACCGCCTTCTTCAGGTGCGGCGGCAGCAACAGGCTCTCGAAGCCCGCGCGGAAGTCGGCGCGCGCCAGCGGCGGGATCATCTCGCCGAGCACGCCGCTAAAATATAGCGACGACTCGCGCGGCACCTCGCACGGCAGGTTGTCCACGGCCATGATCGCCGGTCCGGGGCCGACGACGCCCGGCACCAGTTCGCCGCTGTCCGGCACCGCCACGTAGCAGGGCTCATCCGGCATCGTGGGCCGCGCCGTCAGCTCAATGGCTCCCTCGATGTCGCAGCTGATGTCGCCGATGACCTGCAGCCGCGGCTGGCGACCGCCGCCCCAGGCGGTCTTGGCCCAGCGCCGCGTGACCAGGCGCGGGTAGGGCGTGTCCCAGTAGATGGAGTTGACGAGCACGTCCAGGTGCGGCAGGTGACGCTCGAAGACGCCGCGGTAGTTCTCCGGGCGCTGGTAGTAGTCCTGCAGGACGAACTGGGCCTCGGACGAGCGCGGCTCGACCATGTGCTCCTCGCGGAACGTGACCGCCAGCAGCGGTCCCGCCTCGCGCGCCGGGCGCTCCGCCTCCGAGGAAAGGTCCGCCACCGCCACCTCACGAGCCGGCAGGCAGGCGAGCATCTCGCGACAGCCCGCCGCCACGTTGCCGTAGCCGGCCAGCCCGACCACCAGCGGCGGCTCATCCCCTGCGGCGGCTGCCAGCCGCGCCCCGACCTCGCGCAGGTGGGCCTTCATCGCGTCCAGTTCGCCGTACTCGTGCGCCGGGCGCAGGTCCGCCAGCGCGGTGGCGCGTCCCTGCGCCTCGAGCCGCCGGCCCAGGGCGCCAAGCGTCTCCACCATGCCCGCGTAGCCCGCGTGAAGGCTGAAGAAGATGAGGCGCCGGTTCTGTTCGTTGACGATGCGCTCGTAGTCGATCAGCGTGGCCCCGAGGTCCAGGATCCGCTGCAGAAGCGGCATGTTGTACCGCTGGCCCTTCACCGTGTGCGAGAAGAACAGGTAGGTCGTGCGCTCGCGCAGCAGTTCCAGCGGGATCTCCTTGACCGCCACGACGATGCCCGCGCGCGACAGGTCCTCCTCCACGCGCGCCCCCGCCTCGGCGTACTCGGCGTCCGCGAACACGCGGATCGGCGACGGCTGGACCACGAACTCCAGGTCGTGCGCCGCCCGCAGGGCCGCCACGTCGCCCGGGGCCAGCGGCACGCGCCGCTCCCACCTGTTCTTGTCCTCGCGTCGGATGCCGATGGTCACGCCCACAGTGTCACCGCTTGGCTGGAGCCTGTCGCCGGGCAGAGGCCGATCCCGGGAAGTGGCGACCGGCTCCGGAACGAACAGGCGTGTTCGTCCGCCGGCGCGCGGGCAAAGCTAGAGGGCGGTCAGGGGCCCGTCAAGGCGGGTGGAGCCGCCCGAAAGCGGCCCGCGACACGGGCTTCACGCGGCCCAAACAGGGCGTGACAGCCGCCTCGACCGCGGCTAGACTGCTGCGACCGGTGGCGCCGCTCGCAGGGCCGATCAGGCGTGGCCGCCGCCGGGTTCCGGCCACCGGGGAGGAGTCGAGATGTCCGCCAACGCTCAGGTCCCGCTGCTCAAGCAGTCGCTGCAGTTCTTCAGCCGCACGTGCAGCGTGTTCAAGGACGAGGACGCCCGCTACGCGCCGACGCCCGGCCAGTTCTCGGTCGCACAGCACGTGGCCCATGTCGCCCAGACCATCGACTGGTTCGTCGAGGGCGCCTTCAAGCCGACGGGCTTCGACCTGGACTTCGCGGCGCACCATGCCGCCGTGCGCCGCGTCGAGTCGTTGCCGGAGGCCTTCACCTGGCTGGCGCGCTCGGTCGACGCGGCCACGTCCAACCTGGGCGCCCGCACGGAAGCCGAGATGATGGCCCCCATCGCCGGCCACATCATGGGCGGCGAGCCGCGCGTGGCGATCATCGGCGCCATCGCCGAGCACACGGCCCACCACCGAGGAGCGCTCTCGGTCTACGCGCGCCTGCTGGGCTACGCGCCGCCGATGCCCTACGGCGAGTGAACCGCCGACCCGCGGGCGGAGACGACAAGGCCCCCGGTCCGCTGGACCGGGGGCCTTCCCCGTGTGGTTGACGGCACTGACCGCCTACCGCGCCAGCCTCATCGCCACGGCATAGGCCAGCGGCAACAGGATGCCCACCCCCATCAGCACGCCGCCGCGACCGGCCAGTCCCTTGCGCCCGCGCACCAGCAGCGGGCCGGTCAGGGCCAGGACGATGAGCAGGCCTGCGTAGACGTCGGCGATGACCGTCCACGGACCCTTGCCGTTGTTCAGGTGCATGAAGTTCAGGTCGAACAGCAGCGGCCGCGGGCGAAAGCCCTTCCGCACGCCCTCGCCCGTCACGAGGTTGACCTCGTAGCCGCCGCCCTCCAGGAAGACCTGCAGCACCTCCGGCGAGGCGCGCCATGTGGTCTTGACCTGCGCACGGTCGAGACCCAGCCGCTCGAGCACGAGCGGTTCGACATCGGCCGTGGGCCCGGCACCGGGCGGCTCGATGCGCACCGGCTCCGCGACGCGCGCATAATTCGCGTCCCAGTGGTGGGCATGGTTGACCGCAATGCCGCTGACGGCATAGACGATCGTCAGGCCCACCACCAGGAAGCCGATCTCCCGGTGCAGGGTCCAGCAGACCTTGCGGAAATCGCGCATGCGGCGGTCAGTTCTTCGTCGCGACGGCGCCGGTGCCCGTGAGCTGGTACAGCGTCATGCACGAGGTCACCGAGTTCGGGTCGAACTTCTCGCCCTTTTCCTTGGCCTCGTGCTCGCAGACCTTCTTGGTGGTCTCGAGGTCCAGCTTGTTCGCGGTCCAGACGCCCTCGGCGACGACCATGTCGCCCAGCATCCCGGGCGGGAAGACGATCTCGCCGTCCTTGACCTTGACCCGCACGACCTGGCCCTCGACGTCCGAGGCCAGATTGACCCAGCAGCCACGGTGCTCGCAGACACCGACAGCCTTGCCCTGGACGCGGATCGTCTTGCCGACCCAGGCGTCCGGATTGGCCATCAGGTCGCTGACCTTGACGGTGTCGGCTCCCGCCACGCCCTTGCCATAGGTCTTGCTCTCGCCGGCCAGCGCGGTGCCGGCCGCCAGGAGGGTCGCCAGCGTCGCGATCACGACCATCGTACGCATGTTTCGTCGCCTTTCGGGAACAGGTGATGGGTCGGGGCCCGCTCCCCCGCGGACCGCGGGCCAAGGATGCGCCGCCGGCGCCGCCGAATCAAGAGCCGCCTGCCCCGGCTCCCGGCCCGGTTCCCGGCCCGAGGGCGAAGCGCAGGCCGTCGGCGATCCCGTTGCGCCAGTTCACCCAGTTGTGGCCGGCCGCCCGTTCGATCAGGGTGACCGGCCGGCCGCCCGCCCTGAGCGCGCGGGCCAGCCGTCGGTTGCTCGCCAGGAGCCATTCGAGCGTGCCGCATTCAAGGTGCCAGGCAAGGTCAAGTTGTGGACTTTTCACCACAAGATCGAGGAACGCCTCCCCACCGTGGAACGGGTCACCGGGCGTCATGTCGGGCGAGAACAGGAACGCCCCGGATTGGGCGACCACCGCCCGGAACATTCCCGGTGCCTCCCAGGCCAGCTGGGCACTGAGCAGGCCGCCGAGGCTGGCACCCCAGGCCACCAGGGACCCCTCGATCGCCACTCGGTGGGAGACGGCCGGCAGGGCCTCCTGCAGCAGGAAGCGCCGGTAGGTCGGGTTGAAGAAGTACTCGGGGGTGCGCTCGACCGGCGGGACGAACACCAGGTGCGCGGGGCCGGCCTCACCGCGCGCCAGCAGGCGGTCCAGGACCTGCGGCACCCGCCCCCAGCCCTGGTACGCCTTGCCGTCCTGGAACAGGATGGCCGGCAGCGGCCGGTCGCCACACCCGGCGGGGGTGTAGACCAGCACATGGCGACGCTGGCCCAGGCAGGCCGAGTCCACCTCCAGCCGCAGGGTCCGGCCACGGGGGGCCAGGTCCGTGGCGGCCTCCGCGTCGGGATCGGCCCGGTAGGCGGGGCCGGCCAGGTGGCAGGCGTAGGGCCACCATGGGTTCAGGCGCGGGTGGGGGTTGCCGGGGTCCTCGCGGCGCCGGCCGTCGGCGTCGAGCCAGGCGTACTCGAAGTAGGCGTCGTCCGGCAGCTCGAAAGGCGCCAGCTCGCCGACGGGCACCGGCGCCCGCTGCCAGTCGGTCAGGTCGCTCAGCAGGTGGGTCGCCCACGGCGGCGGCGTCAGCACCACGCGCATCGCGGCCCCCGGCTAGTCCTGCGGCCCGGAGAGCCGTGCCTTCTTGGCCGCCGACTTCCGATCGTTCTCGTCCAGCAGCGCCTTGCGCAGCCGGATGGACTTGGGCGTCACCTCGACGAACTCGTCGTGGTTGAGGTACTCGAGCGCCTCCTCCAGGCTCATCTTCAGCGCCGGGGCGATCTTCATCTTCCGGTCGCTGCCCGCGGCGCGGATGTTCGTCAGCTGCTTGGCCTTCTGGGCATTGACGACGATGTCCTCGTCGCGCGGGTTCTCGCCGATGATCTGGCCCGTGTAGAGGTTGTCGCCCGGCTCGACGAAGAACACGCCGCGATCCTGCAGCGCGTCCAGCGCGAAGGCCACCGCCTTGCCCGCGTGCATCGAGATGATGCTGCCAGAGGTGCGCTCGGGGATCGAGCCCTTGAAGTACTCGTACTGGTGGAACCGGTGGTGCATGACGATCTCGCCCGCCGTGGCGCGCAGCATCCGGCTGCGGAACCCGATCAGCCCGCGGCTGGGGATGTGGAAGTCCAGGTGCGCGCGCCCCTCGCGCTGCTCCATCCGCACCATCTCGCCCTTGCGCGAGGCGGCGTACTCGATGACGGTGCCCGCCAGCTCGGACGGCACGTCGACGGTCAGCACCTCCACCGGCTCGGCCTTGCGCCCGCCGATCTCCTTGTAGATGACCTGCGGCTGGCCGACCAGGAACTCGTAGCCCTCGCGGCGCATCGTCTCCATGAGGATGGACAGGTGCAGCACGCCGCGCCCGGAGACCTTGAACCCCTCCTGCCAGTCCTCCACGCGCAGCGCCACGTCGCGCTCGGCCGCGCGCAGCAGGCGCTCGCGCAGCTGGCGGCTGGTGCTGAAGCGCGCCTCGGTGCCGTAGCCCGGGCTGTCGTTGGCGCGGAAGACCATCGACAGCGTCGGGTCGTCCACGGCGATGATCGGCAGCGGCTCGGGGCAGAGCGGGTCGGCCAGCGTGTCGCCGATGTCGACGTTGTCCAGCCCGACCACCGCGCAGATGTCCCCGCAGACCACCTGGTCGGTCTCGGCCCGGCCCAGGTTCTCGAACACGTACAGCTGCTTGGCCTGGGTCTTGACCTCGGTGCCGTCGCGCTTGATCAGCACCAGCGGCTTGCGGGCCTGCAGCGTCCCGCGCACGACGCGGCCGATGCCGATGCGCCCGACGTAATCGCTGTGGTCCATCGCCGCGACCAGCATCTGCACCGGGCCTTCCTGGTGCGGCGGCGCCGGCACGTGCTTGACGATCATGTCCAGCAGCGGGCGCAGGTCCTTGCGCTCGTCCTCCAGCTCACCCACGGCCCAGCCGTCGCGGCCGGCCGCGTAGACGCCGCGGAAATCCAGCTGCTCGTCGGTGGCTTCCAGCTCGATAAACAGGTTGAAGATCTCGTCGAGGACCTCGGCCGGCCGCGCGTTGAGCCGGTCGACCTTGTTGATCACCACCACCGGCTTGAGGTTCAGCTGCAGCGCCTTCTGCAGCACGAAGCGCGTCTGCGGCATCGGCCCCTCGAAGGCGTCGACCAGCAGCAGCACGCCGTCGGCCATCTTCAGCACGCGCTCGACCTCGCCGCCGAAATCGGCGTGGCCCGGGGTGTCGATCAGGTTGATGCGCGTGTCGCCGTACATCACCGCGAAGTTCTTCGAGGTGATGGTGATCCCGCGCTCCCGTTCGAGGTCGCCGCTGTCCATGACGCGCTCGCGCACGACCTGGTTGTCCCGGAACACGTCGCACTGGCGCAGGATCTGGTCCACAAGCGTGGTCTTGCCGTGGTCGACGTGGGCGATGATGGCGACATTGCGGATCTGCATGGTCTCCTCGACGGGTTGGAAGTGCTGACGGGCGACCCCCAACCATAACAGCCCCAAGGCCAATGCGACACCCCCGGTCGGCGAACACGGGGCCGGGCGGCGCCGGACCGCCCCTTGACGGCCGGGCCCGCCTCTTGCATGCTGGATGTGGTTTCATCACCACAAGAAGGCGCCGCCCCCGCCCGGCGGGAGGCGCGCCGGCAGCGCGGGAGGCCCCGATGAGCGACGACAGCCGTGCCAGCCGCCAGGTGCAGGTGCTGAAGGACCTGGGTCTGTCCCGAGCCGAAGCGGAGGTCTACCTGGCCTGCCTGCGCCTCGCTGCCGGGGGCGCGGGCCTGCTGAGCAGCTACCGCGTGGCCCAGGACATGGGGCGGGACCCGGCCAACATCGGCAAGATCGTCAACACCCTGGTCCACCTCCAGGCCGTGCGGGTGGTGCAGGAGAAGCCGCGCCTGTTCCTGGCGGTGCCCCCCGGCGAGTTCACCGACCACGTGCTCGGCCGCCTGCGGCGCCGTGGCGCCGAGGCGATCAGCCTGCTCGACGACTTCACCACCGCCGAAGCCGAAGGAGTCCCGCTGGCCCTCGGAAGCCGCGACCAGGTCCTCGACCGGGCCCGTCAGCTGTTGGCTGGCGCCCGGACCGACCTTCTGGTGGCCGGGTCACCCGAGGTGATCCGCGAGCTGGGCGCCGACCTCGAGGCCGCGGGCGCCACCCAGGGCCGCCGGGTGCGCGTGGTCAGCCCGCAGGCGTTCACGTCGACAGTGGTGGAGGTCGCGGCCCTGCCGACCGCCGGTCGCGTTGGGCACCAGCCCGGCGACGGGTGGCTGGCCCTGGCCGCCGACGACGCACATTGGCTTGTGGCTTCTTTACCACAAGAAACTGAGGCCCAGGGCGGTCCCTGCGGTTGGTGGGCCGGTTCCAGCCCGGTGGCAAGGGTCTGGGCGGAGTTCCTCGAGACGGCCTGGCGGGCCGGCGTCAAGCCCGTGGAGATCGGCGTGGTGACGGGAGCCGGGGCCGGCGAAGAGGACGGGGACGTGCCGGCGGCCGCTGAGCCGTCGGATGTCGCGTTCGTTCCGGGCGCCATCGTCGAACCGGCCGCCGCGGCGGCGGCACGACCCACTGCGGCCGACGTGCCACAGGGGGCCACGGCCGGAGACTGGCAGGCCGGAGACAGGCAGGCCGCAGACAGTCAGGCCGCAGACAGTCGGGCCGCAGGCGCGCATGCGGCGGGCACGCAGGGGATGGCAAACCAGATGGCCGTCGCGAATCCGGACGGAACGAAGCCGTCGGGTCCCGCCGCTCCCTTCGCCCGGCCCCTCCCGGCCGAGGAAGCCGAGCAGGCCGGGTTCGCCTTCCTCTTCAAGCACGACCGCAAGAAGGATGGGCGGCGCGACGACCGCTGAGCCACCCGGCTGAACGTTCAAGTACTCGGCTCGGGCCCACAAGGAGGAACAAGTGCAGGGGGAAGCCTCAGCCTCCCCCAGGTCGTACGGGCCCTGCAGTCCGGTGCTTGTCCTTCCAGGTGGCACCCCGCGTCAGCCCGGGATCCCCATGCTTCCTGTTGCACCCGCGTCGTCCCGACCGGCACCTGACGGTACGGACTCCCCGCCTCCCGGGCAAGCCTCCCGGCGTGCCGCCGAGAATGTGTCCGCTCGCCAGGCGGTCGCCGAGCTGCCATCGATCCCCGGTGCGGTCCGGGTTGACCATTATTGGCCAATGACACATTCAGTCATTGCTGCTATTATCATTCACTGAACACGCCATCACACAGGAGGGGCGCCGTGCCCGAGAGCCGCACCCAGCGGGGCCAGGCGCGCCAGCGCGCCGCCGCCGCGACCCGTGACCGCCTTCTCACGGCGGCCACCGACTTGTTCGCCGAAAATGGTAGTGAAAAGACCACCATAGCTATGGTCGCCCGCCGGGCCGGCGTGGCTTCGGGCACCGTTCACCTCCATTTCGCGGACCGGGAAGCGCTCCTGCAGGCGGTGCTGGACCAGGCGCTCGCGCAGCTGAAGCTGGCCCTGGCCGAAGCTGCTGGCGGGAAACCGCAGCGCACCGCCGCGGCCGACGTGCGCCAGCGCACCGAGGGCCTGATCGCCTTCGCGGTCGGCGAGCCCGAACTGGCTGCCGTCCTGTTCCAGCCGGTTCACCTGGCGACGCCGGCAGGCCATGATGCGCTCGAGTTCCTGGTCGCCTCACAGGCTGCCGCCCTTACAGAGGGGCAGCAACGGGGTTGGGTGCGTCCGGAGGTCGTGCCCGACCTGGCGGGGCGGGCCCTGGTGGGGAGCCTGGTGCAGGTACTCGGCTGGTGGGTCCGGCGTCGACGCGCAGGGGTCCCGGCCCCCGACGAGGCGGCCATCGTGGCCACCCTGGCGGAACTCCGCCTCTACGGCACGGCGCTGCGCCCGCGCGAATAGCGGCCACGCGGCAGCCAGCGCCGCATCCGGCGCGGCGCGGCCCAGGGCAGGTGGAACTCCTTGAGGAACCCGCCGCCGTCGGGGTTCTCCCGGTAGCGCGGCCCGACCACAAGGTGCACGCCGCCGGGGATCACCTCGGCCGCCAGCGGGGTCTGGCCGAGGTCCTCGCCGTCGATCTGCACGGCCACCGGCGGCTCGGTCGTGATGACGACGCGGCCGGACTGGAAGTGGTGCAGGCGCGGCGTGGGCCGGTAGCGCCAGGTCAGCATGCGGAACAGCACGCCGATGAGGTCCCACAGCGACCGGCTCGAGATGACGCTGATGTCGAAGCGTCCGTCGTGGGCGCTGGTGTCGGGCGTCACCTTCAGGTTGATGTCGCCGATCTTGCCGATGTTCGACAGCAGGATCGTGTTGCCCTCGAACTGGCGGCAGGTGCCGGCATCGTCCTCGATGAAGATGCGGACCTCGTCAAGGTTGAGCGCGTTGCGCAGGCCGGCGGCCAGGTAGGTGAACACGCCGAACAGGTTCTTCAGGCGCCGCGGCGAGTCGCGGATCACCTTGGCCGGGAAGCCCAGCGCCGCCATGAGGAAGAAGTGGCGGTCCTCCTGCGGAAGGTAGCCCACGTCGAACGGCAGCACCCTGCCCTCGAGCATGTTCGAAATGGCCATGCCGGGCAGCCACGGCAGCGCCAGCGCCAGCGACACGACGTTGGCCGTACCCACCGGCACGATCGCGATCGGCACCTTCCGCTCGGCGCGCGCCTGCCCGGCCACCACCTCGCCCACCGTCCCGTCGCCGCCGATGGCCACGATCAGGTCGAAGCCGTCGTCGGCCGCGCCCGCCGACCAGCGGCGCGCATCGCCGTGGCCGCCGGTCACGCGCACGGAGCAGACCAGCCCGCGCGTCTCCAGCGACTCGCGCAGCTGCTGGCCGAGACGCAGGCCGCGGGCGTGCCCCGCCACCGGGTTGACGATCAGGAGGGCTCTCTCGTACGTGGGCATCGGCTTCCCGCGGCGGCGACGTTCACGGGGCGACGACGGTCGCCCGGGTCGCTCAGGATAGGAGCCCGGGCGCGGGGGATCAAGCCCGGCGTGGCCGGCAGCGGCCGGCGGGGGCGACATGCCGGGTGCATCTCGCCGGGAGCCGTTGAACGGGGCGGTTCACCAGGGACGGGCGCTGGACAGGTCGACCCGGCGGGCCAGCTGGAAGCGCTCGAGCGCGAGCACGAACTCGCGGATGCGGGCCACCGCGTCGCGGTCCTCGCCGGAATCCGCCAGGAACTCCAGCCCCAGCTCGCGCTGCCACTCGTTGCGGTCGGCCAGCCGGAGCGTGACCCGGCGCAGGTTGGCCGCGACCACGACCGGCGCCGCGCCGTCCGGCAGCCGCAGGTGCACGCGTACCGGCAGGCCCGGTTCCAGCGCCACGTCGTCCTGGCCGACCGGCAGCACGACGCGCACGCCCGTGAAGCTGAGGTCGACCGCGCGTCCCTGCGCCAGCCGCGGCGCCTCCGGGTCGGCATCGCCCCAGGGCGAACGGAAGGCGTGGGGTCCCTCGCACTCCACCGCCACCTCGAGCGGCGAGACCAGCGGCAACCGGAACGCGCCCCGGCGCTGGCCGATCACCACGAGCTCGGGAACGGCGAACCAGGCACAGGGGAGCGTGGCGCCCGCGGTCAGTTCGTGCTCGGCCTCTCCCAGGTACTCCAGGTCGAAGGAGAACGAACGGTCGGACAGGCCCATGGTCGCCCGCACGGCATCGCCACGCGAGGGGGCCAGCAGGTCCGCATCCTTCAGGTCGACGCACACCTTGAGCGCGCGCTGCCCGTCGACGATGCCGTTGCCCAGCAGCACGCCGGTGCGCGGCTCGGCCGCTCCGCCCGCGCCCTGGACCTCCAGCTGCAGGTCGGCCTCCACCTTGCGCGCGAAGACCAGGAAGCCGTCGATGACCCCGCCGGCCTCGAGCCGCTCGCGCCGCTGCCATTCGCGCGGCAGGTACGTGGACGACATGGTCGCGATGAAGTCGCTGTTCTTGGCTTCCTCGAGCTCGCACTTCGAGGGCACCTCGGCGAGCATGAAGAAGCGGCCCGCGGGAGTCTCCAGACGGAGGCCGAACGTGCGCTGGCCGCGGGTGAAGAGCGTCAAGGGGGCCACGGCCACGTTCTCGACGGTTCCACGCGGGCGGCGGCCTTCCATGTCCTCAAGCAGGCTGGCCAGGAGGCGCTCGGCCAGTTCCTCCACGCCGGTGCGGGCGCTGCCGTCGGCCAGGTGCCCCACCAGCACCGTGTCACAGCCGAGATGGACCGTCTGCAGGGTGCCATTGCGGATGCGCAGCTCGGCGAGCGACGGGAACGTCAGGCTCCCCTGCCGGACCAGCGAGACGTGCGCGTGCGTGACCGTGAGCCCGCACGTCGTCTGCAGCGCGTCGGCCCCGGCGCGGATCAGCAGGTTGAGCGTCTCGGCGATCATCGCGCCCCGGCACCATGCCTTTCGCTGCCGGCGCCCTGCGGACTCCGGCCCTTCGTTGCAAATCGCCCCGGTATGATGTATCGGTAGACCGCCCCGGCGGGTTTAGGACCGTCCTGCCGGGTCCCGGGCGGGTCGCCCGGGTGCCGCGTGCCGTCCCCATCCCGGAGCGAACCTGCCCGCCTTGTGCCTGCCTGGAACCACGGACTGCCGCCCGGGGCGGCCGGCGCCCCTCGGCGCCACGGTGACCGCCGACGGTGTCAACTTCGCCATCTGCTCGCCCGACGCGACCTCTGCCCGGCTGGTGCTCTTCGCGGCCCCATCCGACACCTCCGCGGCCGTCGAGATCCGCCTGGATCCCGCCCGCCACCGCACGGGACCGTACTGGCACGTCGAGGTGCCGGGTGTGGGCCACGGGCAGGCCTACGGCTGGCGCGTGGACGGCCCGCGGGACGCCGCCGCCGGCCTGCTTTTCGACGCGGACAAGCTGCTGCTGGATCCCTGCGCGCACGCGGTGGCCGGACAGGAGCTCTACGACCGGCGCGCCGCCACCGCCGCGGGCGACAACACGGCCCGGGCCCTGCGCGCGGTGGTGGTAGACCCTTCCGTCTACGACTGGCAGGGCGACCGGCCGCCGCCGCCACCGCGCCGCGAGGTGATCTACGAGGTGCACGTGCGCGGCTTCACCGCGCACGCGTCGAGCGGGCTGCCAGGTCCCCGGCGCGGCACCTACGCGGGCCTGGCGACGCGGGCGGCCTGGCTGCGCGAGCTGGGCGTGACCACGGTCGAACTGATGCCCGTGCACGAGTTCGATCCCCAGGACGCCCCCGCCGGACGGGTCAACGCCTGGGGCTACAGCCCCGTGGCCTGGTCGGCGCCGCACGCCGCCTACAGTTCCGACCGCTCGGCGACCGGCCCGGTCGACGAGTTCCGCGACATGGTGCGCGCCCTGCACCGCGAGGGCCTGCGCGTGGTGATCGACGTGGTGTACAACCACACGGCCGAGGGCGGCCCCGACGGCCCGGTGCTGTCCTGGCGCGGCCTGGACAACCGCGGCTGGTACATCCCAGCGCAGGATCCCGCGCGCTACGCCGACTTCACGGGCTGCGGCAACACGGTGAACGCGAACCACCCGGTGTCGGCGCACGTGATCCAGGAATCGCTCCGCTGGTGGGTCAGGCACCTGCACGTCGACGGGTTCCGCTTCGACCTGGCCTCCACGCATGCGCGCGACCAGGACGGCACGCCGCTGTCGCGCCCGCCGCTGCTGCTGGCGATCGATGCCGATCCCGAGCTGGCCGGCGCGCGCCTCGTGGCCGAGGCCTGGGACGCCGGCGGCCTCTACCAGGTAGGCGACTTTCCCGGCCGCCGCTTCGCCGTCTGGAACGGCCGCTTCCGCGACGACCTCCGGCGATTCTGGCGCGGCGACGAGGGCACCATCGAATCCCTGATGGCGCGGCTCGTGGGCAGCCCGGACCTGCTGCGTGCGCCCGGCGCGCGACCGACGCACTCGGTGAACTTCGCGACCTGCCACGACGGCTTCTGCCTGCGCGACCTGGTCTCGTACAACCGCAAGCACAACGAGGCCAATGGCGAGGGCAATCGCGACGGCACGGACGACAACCACAGCTGGAACTGCGGCGCCGAGGGCCCGACGGACGATCCCCTGGTCTCGGCGCTGCGCGCGCGGCAGGCGCGCAACCTGGTGGCACTGACCCTGCTGTCGCACGGCACGCCGATGCTCCTGGCCGGCGATGAATCCGGGCATACGCGACACGGCAACAACAACCCGTGGTGCCAGGACAACGAGCTGAACCACCTGGACTGGTCCGAGTCCGCGCGCGACGCCGGGCTCCTGCGCTTCACGCGCGGCCTGCTGGCGTTCACCTCCCAGCTGCGCATCCTCCAGGAAGACCGCTTCTGGGCGGCCACCAGCCCTGATCAACCGGGCGACATCTCCTGGCACGGCACCGAGTGCGGGCGGCCCGACTGGAGCCCTCGCTCGCGCGCCCTGGCCTTCACGCTGGAGCACGCCGACGGGCAGGCCGTGCACGTGATGGCCAACGCCGGGTCGCAGGCGCTGGAGTTCGCCTTGCCGGTCCCGCGTGCGGGCGGTCCCTGGCGCCAGGTCGCCGACACCGCGCGCCCGTCGCCGGCGGATTACCACGACCCCGGCAGCGAGCCGGTGCTCGCGGTGGCAGCCGTGCGTGTGGCGCCGCACAGCCTGGTCGTGGTGGCCGCGGGGCCGCGGGCGGACTGAGTACGCGGCGGCCGGCGCCGGGAGAGGCCACGCCCGGCACCGGCAGGTGGCGGAGGTTGCCCTTGGCGCGAGTTGCCGGTGGCGGAAGTTGCCGGTGGCGGCACCCGTCCCCAGTCCGTATCATCGTGAGGCTGGTGCCGGGGAACCCCCGTGACGGCTCGACATCACTGAATGACATCCGGCAGGACGACAGCACAGCTTCTCGCCCGATTCGCCCGGATTCCCCGGATTCCACGCCCCCGCCCTGGCCTGCCAGCGGCGGGGGCGGCCGTCTGCGCCGGAGGCCCCCATGAACCAACCGTCGCCGCTCTACCTGGACCACAACGCCACGACCCCGATCGACGCGCGTGTGCTGGAGGCGATGCTCCCC